>CAYING010000011.1:0-36464 GCA_964364715.1 uncultured Planctomycetales bacterium | reverse complement strand
TTATGGGTTCCAAAATGTACAAATCGCACGAATCCGCCGGTTCGATCGTCAAGGTCGAAGAGGACGGTTCCGTCTATTTATTTACCGGCGCCGCGGACACCGGGCAGGGTTCCAACACCGCGCTCTCGCAGATCGCCGCCCAGGAATTGGGGGTGAGCTACAGCCGCATCAAATGCAAGTCCGGCGACACCGAGACAACGCCGTTCGATACCGGAAGTTTTGCCAGCCGCGTGACCTTTATTTCCGGCAATGCCACACTCCTGGCCGCCCGGGATGCAAAAGTACAAATTTTAAACATCGTCGCTGAAGAATTTAAATTAAAATCCGAAGACCTCGACATCATCGCTGAGGAGGTCATCAACAAGCAGTTAAAAACAGTTGTTTTAAACTTTGATAAAGCGCTCGAACTTTGCTATTCTTTCAATTACGGACGACAGATCATCGGGCGGGGAAGCTATAATCCAAAAACCTCACCAATCGATTTCCGGACCGGCGAAGGGAATGTTTCCGGCAGTTACGGTTTTGAAGCGCAGATCGCCGAATTGGAGGTCAATAAGGAAACCGGGGAAGTCAAATTGCTGAAACTTTGGGACGCGCACGACATCGGCAAAGCGATCAATCCGCAGTCAGCGGAAGGACAAATCGAAGGTTCGCTCGCGATGGGCATCGGCTACACCTTTATGGAAAATTTACATTTTGATAAAAAGGGAAGACCGGCTAACGGAAATTTTGCCAATTACCGCATCCCGAGAGGTTTCGGTATGCCGGAGATCGAATGCATCATGGTCGAGACCAATGACCCCGAAGGTCCTTTCGGCGCCAAAGGAATGGGTGAGGCAGCCCTTTTGCCGACCGCAGCGGCGATCGCCAACGCCATTTACGATGCCGTCGGTATCCGCATCAAAGAACTCCCGATCACGCCGGCGAAAATCATCAAGGCTTTAAAAGAAAAAGAAGCCCACCAACACAACAAACCAACCGAGGCAAAACTATGAAGCAAATACTCTCATTTTTTCTTATCGTTCTTTCAGCATCAGGATGCAGTTTGTATACCGTCAATTCGGAAGAAACGACCGAAGATTTTTATCCGTCCAAATCTTCCGCCAGCCAAATCCTTTATCTGGAAAGGGTCGATCAGGCGCATAAAGTAATCGGATATGTAACAGTCAATACAGAGCGCACAAAAACCCTGGAAGAAGTTGTCGATCAATTAAAGAGGGAAGCGGCGATCCTCGGCGGCGATGCGATCACGGATGTCCAAACTGACGCCACCGGGTTCTGGAAAAAACTCCCCGGGCAGCGCTTGATCGGGAACGCTTATATCCGTATCAACTTCAAAGCAGCAGTCGCGGCCTTTGATCAGACGGGGCCTGTTCCACCGAAGCAGGACGCTCCGCTGCCGTTTACCGGGCCGATTTCGCAAGAACCGATAGAAGAAAACCTTAAGTAAAGTCCTTTTGGATCTGGACAAATTCTTCAGGGGTATTGAATGCCGCCAGGACACCTTTATCCTGAACCGGCAATAATTGAACCTCGGGTTGATGCCGATGGATAATTTCGTTCAAACCCGAAGAATTATCAAGCTGTAAAATTTCATCACGAAGTTTATACGAAAAAATAGGCGGATGCCCCTTCCGTCCGTCATAGGCCGGAATAAGAATTAACGGGGAATTTTTTTGATAAAATTCCGTCAAGGCGGAAACCGTTTTCGGCAGCACAAAAGGGAAGTCAGCCGGCAAAAGAAGGACGTCACTGCCGTCTGAAACCTGCAGGATCCCGGCCTTGACTGAAGATGTCTGTCCCTGCTGATAGTGCGCATTATATGCTGCCTGGATCCTCGGCTCAGCCTTAACAAGCGGCCGAAGCTGTTCGGCATGGGCCCCGAGAACAAGGACAATGTGTTCGATGCCGGCAGAAAGCAGCATCTCGATCTGGCCGGCCAAAACAGTTTTTCCGCGGATTTTTGCCAGGGCTTTCGGTGAACCAAACCGGGAACTTAATCCCGCGGCCAATAGTAAACACGTAATCATCGCGCTTTATTATAAAAGTTAAAACAGTCTTGTCAAAGCGAAAGTCAGGAGGCCTCTTTTGATTCTCTTCTATGCCGGACTCGCGATAATTTTCATCGGGCTTGGTTCGGTTACCTGGCTGCTCTTGACGGAGAGAAAAAACAGTCCGCCGGCGGAAGAACCCGCACCGCCTCTTCCCGCAGAAACAACCACCCGGCTTTTATCCCGTGTCGGACTGGCGGAAGAAGCTGCCGACGGCAGCGGTGGCCAGCCGCAAAAGAAAAGCCCATTCTCCGAACTGCTCAGCAAATTCAGGAGAAAAGATTTAAAAGACGATATTGCCGTCATCGAGACCGAGCCCCGGATGCGTATCACGAAAGACATTCTTCAAACCGGGACAGCCTCGGTTCGGCTCAATCCTGTCCCAGAATCCGCTCCGCAACCAGCGCCTTATCCACCACCGGTTTCACCGCGCCATGAACCGAACCTTAAGGAAAAATATGAAAAACTGGATATCCTTTTGAAGGAAAAAACCGACGCCTTGGAAAAAGCCGAAAAAGCCTTAGCCGTAGAACTGAGGAATAGAAAAGAGTTTAATAAGGTCAAAGACCTTCTGGAAAAGGAACTCAAGGATGATAGGGTCAAATATCGGGACCTGCAAGTTCAGATCGGGACAGCCCAGATGGAAGCAACCGGTTACAAAAGCCGGGTGAACCAGATTGAGTTAAAAGTCTCAAAATTGGAAAAAACAGTCACCGAACAGGAGCACCAGCTCAAGGAAAAAGATGAAAAAATCTTTGACCGGGAAACCAAACTGAAAGAGTTGACCGACAAACTTTCGGCCAAGGAAAAACTGGAAACACTTAAAGTACCGGCAGAACCTCCTTTACAAGCCGCGCCGGAACCCCCGGCACAGGAAACTCCGGCTTTGGAACTCACGTCTCAACCGGAACACAACCTTCCTCCAGAGCCTCCCATTGCTCCGGAGCCTCCTCAAAAGCAGAGCGGGGAGGAGGAAACCAGCTTAAAATTGCCGCCGGATATCCTTACTCCGCAAGAACCAGCAGCAGCACCGCCTGAATCAGCTCCTCAAGAGAAAACCGAGCCGGACCCGAATAGTCCCGCTCAATAATCGGCACTATGGAAAGACTGATCGAAAAAGCTCTGAAAGCCGCTCAAAAAGGTCAAAGTTACGCCTTTGCAACCATTATTGAATCGACCCTTAAAGGAACCCCGCAAAAAACCGGCGCTAAAATGATCGTCCTGGCCGATGGAACCCTGTGGGGAACGATCGGCGGCGGGCGCAACGAAAAGGCCGCCAAAGAGGAATGCCTCAAGGCCATGGAATCCGGCAAGCCTTTAACCGTGACCTATGACTTTTCCGGCGGCAAGGACAAATCGGTCTGCGGCGGCCGGATCAAGGTTTTTATTGAACCGTTCATCGGCCGGCACAAGCTGGTCATTTGCGGCGCCGGACACATTGCCTTACCGCTTTCTGTTTTAGGAAAAATTCTAAACTACCACGTGACCGTTATCGACAACCGCAAAGAATTTGCCGACAAGAAGAGATTCCCGCATGTAGATAAAATCCTTTTGGGAACCAGCCATGCGGCTGAGATTTCCAAATTGACAATTACTCATAACACCTTCATTATGGTGGTGACCCAAGGCAATGAATTTGATTATGAATGCCTGAAAGCCGTGATCAACTCAAAAGCATGGTATATCGGAGTGATTTCCAGCAAGGCCAAACGTATTAAATTCCTTGCCCGGCTTACAAAGGACGGGGTTTCAGAAGAGCTATTCAGCAAAGTAAACATCCCGGCCGGCCTGGACATCGGCGCCCAAACACCGGAAGAGATCGCAGTTTCGATAATGGCGGAGATGGTCAAGCAGAAAAATTCACACTGGCTCGAAACTGATAAATTCAAAGAAAAATATCAAAATTTGCTTTCCGAGGCACAATTTTAGTCAAGAATCGAAAGGAGTCTTTAATGACCAAGCAAGATGTCATTGACCTGATCAAAGATACCGGATACGGGTGCTTTGCCACAACCGAAGGCAATCAGCCCCGCGTACGCCCGATGCTGCCGTATTTGACCGATGAAGGGAACCTTTTATTGGCAGTTTTATCCCGCTCCCGGACCATTGAGCAGATAAAAAAGAACCCCCGGGTTGAGATGTGCTACATTGACCGGAAAATGTGTTATGCCCGGCTGACCGGAAAGGCCAAGGTCAGTACCGATATGGAAAAGAAGGAGTTGGCCTGGAACAATATCCCCATGCTGCGGCAATACTTTTCCGGCCACAGCGACCCAAATTTTGTCCTTCTGGAAGTAGAAACCGTTCATGTCGAGGCCATGACGCCTCACCAGTCAGAGCCGACCACAATCAGCTTTAAATAGCTATGACCTTAAAAGACACCCGCAAAGAATGGGAAGATGTATACCGCTTTGATGCCGCATGAAAGACTCTGCACCAATCCCAAACTTTTCCAGCATAAACACCCAGGCCTGACAGAGAACGGGAATGGACCACCGAAACCAGTAAGCTCATTATAAACCCGGTAAGTTCAAGAGACGTTTTCCACAAAAAAGACCCCAATGACGCAAGTTTCACATTTATAAGCCTTTTGAGCATTTTCCCAATATACAATAGTTAACATAACATATATTATAGGAAGTATACAAACAGCAAAAATAACCGCACACGTTTATACGGAGCGGTCCAAAATATCACTTATTCCATGCCGGGCACTGTCCGGTGACGCCCCAATGCGAATCACACTCTGCTGGCGAACACCAATCTGAACATCCCCCACGCCAATCTTGATTATCTTCCCATTAACAAGGGCATTGGCCATGACCTTCCGGGCCGCCCTCAATATCCGGCCAAATGTCGGACGCGACACCCCCATCGCCACAGCGGACTGGGACTGGTCAAAGCCCTGTAAATCTGCCAACTTTATGGCCTCGAATTGATCAATTGTTAAAAACACTTCATCCGGCCTGCCCGGCTTACCGCGCGGACTAAACTGCGTGATCTTCGGCATTTTCTGCACATATCGGACCTTTTTCCTTCTACCGCGCTTCATCGCCAAACCCTCCCTTTAATATGAGCATATGCTCATATTAACCACCGGTTTATTCTTACCCTCTGCTCACAATAACTACGGATATTATATGCTTAAGAAAAGACCCTACCTAGGGAGAATTTTAAAAAAATTATATACTCTGAAAAGCTGCTGAGATAAGCTTGGAAAGATGCTGCAGATTATCGATGTTCTCATCAATGCGACTTTCATCGCTTTTAGTGTGAAGGTTCAAAACACCGCACGCCCTTTTTTTCGGCGAAAGGATAGGCATAATAATGGAATGCTTTATTTCGGTTCTCTTCAAAAGCGGCTTGATCCGATTTTCACCTTCAGTCCCATGAATAATAAAAGGCTCATTCTGTTCAAGTGCTAGCCCGGCGATCCCTTCACCGATCTTAAGGCGCTTGGCCTGGGCCTTCTCTTCCAGGCCGCGTGAGGCCCGAACCGACAACCGGCGGGATTCATCAAGGATCATAATTGACCCGCATTCCATATTAGTCATTTTCAGAGCGATATCGAGCAGCGTGATCAGCAATTCGTCAAAATGAATCGTGGCATAAATATCCTGGGCCGCCTCACTGACCCTTTTGGATAACCCTTCCTGATTGATCTTCATCTGGGCCAGACGTTTCTTTTCAAGGTTTAACTCGACAACATCCCGCGCCACTTCCGACAGAAGGTCAAGGATCGATTTCAAGGTCAGGCGCGAAACAACCCTTACCTCTCCCACCGCATCGTTAAACTCCTTGGGGTCAAATTTCAGCTTCTCAGCCGTTTGCTGATAAAAAGCATTCTCCTCTTTACGGTCAAGGATCGTTGGGCCGACGATCAAGTATCCGATCGTTTTAGCTTCAACATTAACCGGAACTGCCGCGGCCTGCAAGCCGCTGGGGCACTGACATTCCAAATAATTTTCCGAAGGGACAAACTTCAACCGGATATCAATCTTCCCGGAAACAGAGTCGATCTTCAAACAATGCTTCTCAAAAAATATCCAGCCGTGCCGGGCATTGACCGGAGGAATAATGACCCGGCCTTCAAAATCAACCAGAAAGACATTGATCTTCAAGACATCCACAAACCGGTTCAAAATGTCCCGCCACTTGTCCCGGTCAATGATCTGAGTAACGAGCTGCTGCAAGCTTTTATCCGTCATCTATCATACCCTCCCTGCCCGTTGATTATCTATTCGGTTATTTCAGAAATTTCGTTTTAAAGTATTCGACTGTTTTGCTCAGCCCTTCTTCAAAACTGACCAGCGGTTTATATTTGAGAATTTTGCTGATCTTCGAAATATCCGCGCTCGTGCGGAATACATCGCCGGGACGGACGGGCAGGAATTTCGGTCTGATGTTCTTGCCCAGAATCTTATTCAACGCCGCGGCCAGTTCGAGGACCGTATTGTCCCTCCCGTTGGCCACGTTAAAGACCTCGTGTGTCCCGCCCGCCGGCGAGGCAGGAATCCCCGGCGCTGTGGCGGCCAGGATATTGGCCGAGACGACATTGTCGATATAGGTGAAATCGCGCGACTGCTTTCCTGTCCCGAAGATCGGCGGCGGTTCATCATGCATAATGCAATGGATGAATTTAGGGATAACGACCGCGTATTCATCGTCCAAGGCTTGTTTCGGGCCGAAGACGTTAAAGTAACGCAGGCAGACCGTTTCAACGCCGAAAAATTTCGAGAAGATCCGGCAATAGTATTCCGCGGTGAGCTTGCTTAAGGCGTAGGGCGAGATCAGAAGCGGCAGGTCGGTTTCGGTTTCCGGAAATTTATCCGTGTCGCCGTAGACGGAACTTGACGACGCGATGACCATACGTTTCACCTTATTTTTCGCCGCGGCCTGGAGCAAAAACAACGTTCCGTTGATGTTGACATCATTATAACTTTCCGGGTCGGCCATGGATTTCGGGACGGACCTCAGCGCCGCCTGATGCAAGATGTAGTCAATGCCTTTGCACGCTTTGCCGCAAATTTCTTTGTCGCGGATATCCCCGCGGATCAGTTCAAATCTATCTTTCCCAAGTCCTTTGGCGAATTCCAGGTTCTCTTCTTTGCCGGAGAAAAAATTGTCCAGCACCCGGACATAATGCCCCTGCCTGACCAAGGCTTCCGCGATGTTCGATCCGATAAAACCCGCGCCGCCGGTGATTAAAAACTTATTCATGCTCCCGCTCCTTTCTTTGAAAACTTTCAGTCATCCGCCTTCGGTCGCATCGGCGTAAAGAATAAAACCAACAGCCCTATTCCCTTTTAAAATCATCCTGCAGACGGGTAATATCATTCTCGGAAAGATAGTCGCCGGTCGCGACCTCAATGAAGACCAGATTCACGCTGCCGATGTTGCCGATCCGGTGGACCGCGCCGGCCGGAACATCGACCACCATCCCGGGCTTGACCGGGATCTCGACGGCGTTGACGACCACGACCCCTTCTCCGGCGACAATGATCCATTTTTCCGAGCGGCGGGCGTGCTTTTGCAGGCTTAACCGGGACCCGGGCTTCACCTGAACGCGTTTGACCCAGACACCCGGCTCCTGAAAAAGTTTAAAATAATTTCCCCAGGGACGCTCGACAAAACTGGCTGTTTCCTGGTTCAATCTTTGCTCATCCATGATGCGGTCCCCTTTGATTATAAATATTTTTTAATGGTGTTCAAAATATTTTCCGAGCGGGTCTGGTCGCCGAACACGCCGACGCGGATCTGGATCTTGGACGATTTCTCGGTCAGCGCGGTCACGGCGATCGTGATATCTTTTCCGTCCGCGTACGTCGATTTGATCTTAGCGTTATGTTTGTCATGTATGTCCTGGCTCACCGGCAAAGCAAGTTTACGCAGGGCCCGGATGGACGCGCTGTGCGCCTGCTCGACCGAGGCGTCAAAGTTATATTCCAGGTCGCCGCTGACGAAGGCGAACGTCCCTGCCCCGGCAGCCGCGCCGACGAGTAACCCGAAACAACCGCTCTGCGTCACAACGACCGCCGATAAAAATATTAACGCCGCTGTTTGTTTAATTTTATCGGTCATGTTTGCCTCCTCCCTGCCCACTGCCGGCAGTGTTATGAATCAAAAAAATTCAAAAACTCCTTCGTAAGAAAGCTAAGGTCTTTTTGCGTGTGAACCCCGGAAATAAAAAACGCCTCCAAATCCGCCGGCGGGAAATAAATCCCGGCCGTTAACAACTGCTGGAAAAGTTTCGCATAGATCTTCTCGTTCGACGCTGCCCGGGCGTCCTGATAATTCAAGACCGGTTCTTTCGCTGCACGAAACCGCAGGCTCAGCATCGCTTTATGATGCGTCAAGTGCGCCGGAATGTCCTTCTCCGCGAAGTGCTGATTGAGCCCGGCGGCGAATTCTTCCGCCTTTGTGTTCAAAGTTTTATAAAAACTTGCGGTCAACATTTTAAGTGTGGCATACCCTGCCCGCATCACGACCGGATTGCCGGCAAATGTCCCGGCCTGATAAACCCCGCCCAAGGGCGCCAGGCATTCCATGATCTCCCGCCGGCCGCCGTACGCACCGACCGGGAACCCGCCGCCGATGATCTTGCCCAAGCAGGTAATGTCCGGCGTGACCCCGTATTCGTCCTGCACGCCGCCGGGGTTCAAACGAAAACCCGTCATAATTTCGTCAAAGATCAGAACGATATTGAATTTCTTCGTGAGCTCGCACAAAGTTTTCAAAAATTCCTTCTCCGCCGGGATAACGCCCATATTGCCGGCGACCGGCTCAATGATCACGCACGCGATATCGTCTTTGTGCCGCTCTAATGTTTCAGCCAATATCTGGGTATTATTATAAGGTAAACTGATCGTCTTTTCGATATGGTTTTTAATTATTCCGGCGCTGGAAGACTCTTTGAGCTGGGCGACGCCGGAGCCTGCCTTGACCAAAAGGTCGTCAAAATGCCCGTGGTAACATCCGTCGAATTTGACCAGAAAATCTTTTTTCGTGAAGCCGCGCGCCAGCCGGATCGCGCTCATCGTCGCCTCGGTCCCGGAATTGACAAAACGGATCAGGTCGATGGAAGGGATTCTTTCTTTGATAAGCTTGGCGAGGTCGACCTCTTCCTTGGTGGTCGTGCCGTAGCTGATCCCGAAATTGATCCGCTTGCGGCCGGCCAGGACAACATTGCGGTGGGCGTGCCCCAGGATCAACGCGCCCCAGGATAGACAATAATCCGTGTAAGCATTTCCGTCGACGTCGTACATCTTGGACCCGAGCCCGCGCTGGATGATCAGCGGGTCTGTCCCGACCGACTTGAAGGTGCGGACCGGGCTGTTCACCCCGCCGACCATGACGGTCTGCGCCTGCTTAAAAAGCTCAATAGATCTTTGAATTCCCATAGAATGAAAATGATAAATGATTAATTATGAATTAGTCTGCAAGGTTTTGACGATTGCAGTCCCGAGGTTAAATAGAGATCCGCAGATTATCGTAGAGAAATTCAGGAGCCAAGTCCGCGCCATTATCCCAAATAATAGTTTGCAATAAAGGATCAACTTTAACGGTCTTAAACAAGGCCTCGTCTTTTAACGGGCCAAACACTTCGCCTTCAAGCTCGGCTGACAAATCAACCTCGCCATCAATACCGTCATTAAACTTTACCCAAATGACGTAATCACGCACATATTTAACTTCAACAATATGAAGGATCATAACTTTACTCCCTTAATGCGCAACAGCCAGATGAGAGCCGCTAAACAATTTATGTTTATGCTTAGTTTGACGCCTCATATAGTATTTACCCAAACGTTCAATATCGTGACCCAACTTTGCTGAGATCTCTTTACGAACAGACCTAATTCTTGAAATAGTTTTATCGTCCCTCATGTTTTTATCCTCCTAAGAGTTCAAGCGGCGTAACCAATCTCGGCGTTGCTAAACTTAACATCGCGTTAACCCGCTCAATATGGCCAAACTTGTTTGCGTTGGCTGAATGATTGCAATTCCATGTTAAAAGGAAATCGCACTTATAATATGTTGCCAAGGCTAGGTGTAAAGCATCGCCCGCAGGATCTTTAGGCATGGCTTTGTGGGCAATATAAACTTTGGCAAGTTCAACAACCTCTGCATCCACCGGCAAAAATGGTAAATCCCTAATGAGCGCCAACACTTCTTTTTGATTAAGATAAACCCCTCGTTCCAATTCATCTAAACAGGATCGCTTGAGACAAGTTCATATTTGCGCGCATAATGATCCCACCAATCCCTTGTCCAGTTGCGCATGGCAATCATTTCCGGATCGGATCGTGTTTCAAAATAAAAGATTGGAATTGACGTTTCTATATAATAATAAACTTTTTTAGCCACGTTTAAATTATATCATCAAATATCGCTGTTGGCAGAATAAAGCGGCGATTGACTTGGGCGATTGACTTGTTGGCGTGCCGATCGGCTTTCCCTTCGTTGATGTCAGGCAGGATCTACCCTGTTCCCTATTTTATTAGGCTAAGTTTTTATTTCTGCTTCTCAAGTAGTAATTTCTTTTGGGTTTGGAATTCCTCTTCTGTTAGAATCCCTTTTTTTCGTAAATCTTCAAGCTTCGTTAACTCCGTATAGAGGTCAGGACTTTTATCGCTTTCTTCTTTTGTATGAACATCGACATCTGCTTTGAGGGTATCGTCTCTCTTAATAACAACATCAGGGGATTTTTCTAAACGTGTTCGTTGCAACTCTGGGTCATTTGCATCAAGGCACATAAACTGAACCTCTGCTTTTGGAAAATTAGTCAAGATATAAGGAGGGCTTGCCTCCTCGGTAGAAACCACCTGCAACTTCTTCCCTTGCTTTTCACAAAATCGGCTTCCCTCTCGAAGTGCTTTGGCTTTAAGGTCACCTGAACCTGAAAAACCTGTGGCTGCCTGACGAGAAACCATATAGGTATCTTTCCCAATTTGGACAACGCCTGAATTTGACGCACACCCACTCGCTAACACTACCAAAATAAATAAACCAATGAGTTGTTTCATTCCCTCTCCTTATCCATGGATCGACTTACGTCCTCAATCCTGCAATGGAACTTGAACCTGACCAATTATCCGAGCTTTGCAACAATTCTCGCTGCGACTACTTACACGAACACCTCTAGCTTCGAATTGGGGGCAAGAAAAAAATGTTTCCTTTATCATTAATCATTCACAATTAATCATTCATCCATTCCAAAACATCCTGCGCATGATAGCTGATAATAATTTGCGCGCCGGCGCGTTTCATCGCCAATAAACTTTCCAACACGACCTGCTTTTCATCGACCCATTTCTTTTGGCTGGCGGCCTTGACCATGGAATACTCGCCGCTGACATTGTAGGCCGCGATGGGAACGTCCAAATTATTTTTTAATAACGAAACAATATCCAGATACGCCAGCGCCGGTTTGACCATAACGATGTCCGCGCCTTCTTTGACATCCTGCTTCGCTTCCTTTAACGCCTCGCGGCTGTTGGCCGGGTCCATCTGATAAGTTTTGCGGTCGCCGAATCCCGGCGCGGAATGCGCCGCGTCCCTGAACGGCCCGTAATAGGCGGAAAAATATTTCACGGCATAGGAAAGGATCGCGGTATTGGTGAACTGATTTTTATCCAGGTCGGAACGGATCTCGCGGATGCGAAAATCCATCATATCCGACGGAGCCACAATATCAGCCCCGGCCTCGGCATGGGCCAGGGCCATTTTTCCCAACACCGGAAGCGACCGGTCATTGTCAATTCCCCCGCCCGTCAAGATCCCGCAATGGCCGTGGTCAGTGTACGCGCACAGACACACGTCGGTAATGACCAGAAAATTCGGAAAATGTTTTTTAATCGCTTTGACCGCTTTAGGCACCGCACCGGACGGATTATACGCGCCGGAGGCCAGCTTATCTTTTTTAGAAGGGACGCCGAAGAATAACCCGGCCCGGCCGCCGAGTTTGATAAATTGTTCCACCGCTTTCAAAAGCCGGTCATGGGAATAGCGGAAGATCCCGGGCATCGATTCGATCGCCTCTTTTTTGCCGGTTCCCTCGACGACAAAGAACGGCTGGACGAACTGGTCTTTCACCAAATGGGTTTCCCGCACCAGCGAACGCATCGCTTCGTTCACGCGCAGACGTCGGTATCTATTCATAAAAAACATCCCAATTTTCCTTATATATTCCCAATTTATCATGTAGATAAAATTGGGATAAGTACTTGTTACTTCTGGTGTTATTCAGGGAAAACAAGTACAACCTCGCTCTCGTAGCCGAAATCCTTTAAAATTTTCTGAGTATGCGGCCCCTTGCTTAAAATTTCCCAGGAAGACGGTATTGTACCATAATCCTCGAGAAAATTCTTCACCGTCGAAGGGCTGGTAAAGATCACCTTGGAAACCGCATCTTTCGGCAGATCCCGGCGCGGCGGCTTTTGATTAACGTACACCGCGGCCTCGGTGACGATCGCGCCCAAGCGCATCAAGCCGCGCTTCAGGGTATCGTTCGGCAGAGACGAACGCGGCAACAGAATCTTCTTCCCTCTTAAAGAATATTCGGCCTTGAGCGAATTCAACAATCCTTCCCCGGTCTCTTCGTCCGCAACAACGACCGGCACCAAGTCATACCGCAAAAGCGCTTCTAACGTATCCCGGCCCACGACGGCAAACTGCACGCCCGGAATATCGGTCAAAGGAAAATTCATCGTCTTAAGCAGTTCAAAAAAATATTTCACCCCGAACCGGCTGGTGAAGGCGATCAGATGAAAATGCGGCAGCTCTTCTTTAAACTGCGCCAGTTCAAACGGATTGAGTTCATGCGGAACGATCTCGATCATCGGAAGATGGACGATGTTCCCCAGCGGACGGTATTTCTGCGGGTTGGTCCCGAGGTACAAAATTTTTTCTTTTGGCTGTTGAAATTCCCGGGCGAAACGCACCACCTCGCCGACGACGATCAAGGCCGGCTGCTGAAGGTCTTCTGTGCGGACGAGATCTTCGATCGTATCCAGCGTTCCGGAAACATCCTTTTCGGTCAAAAATGTTCCTTGCGATATAACCATGACCGGCGTTTCTCTTTTCCATCCGGCTTCCCGCAAACCGCGGACGATCACGCTCAACTTGGTCAGCCCCATCAAAAAAATCAGCGTATCCGCCTTGGGGATCTCCAAAGGTCTGTCGTCATGCTCTTTCTCGATCTCGCCGTGCCCGCTTAAAAAAGCGACCGACGAAGAAATACCGCGCGCGGTCAGAGGGATCCCCCGCCCCGACGGAATACCGATCGCGGAACTGACGCCGGGAACAATGTCGACGGCAATGTGATAACTTCTTAAGTATGAAATTTCATCCGCTCCGCGGCCGAAGATCAGCGGGTCGCCGCCTTTTAAGCGCACAACGTTCTTCCCAGCCACAGCCTTCTCTTTCAGCATGCGGGACAGCTCGCTCTGCGCTAAAGTGTGGCCGCCTTTTCTTTTGCCGACGTAAATTTTCTCCGCCCGGGCCGCGTACTCCAAAAGATCAGAATGAACCAGATAATCGTAAAAAACACAATCCGCGTTCTTTAACGCCTTGATGCCTTTGACCGTGATCAGATCCGGGTCACCCGGGCCGGCGCCGACCAAAACTACCCGCCCATATTTCCGGCGGGCATCGATCGGTTGAAATAATTTCTCGATATCTTTATCTCCCTCGCGCCCCAAGACCGCCAGCTGGCCTTGAAGCGGGGCCGCTTCCCACGGAAGAATTTCGGTTATCTTTTCCTCCAATCCCAAACGTTTGAGCGCGGCGGCCGCGACCACAACACCGTCGCAGACCCCATCCTCGACCAGCTTCAACCGCTCCTCAATCGTGCCGCGGACATCGACTAATGAAACGTCGGGGTTTAATTCCAAAATGGATTTTTGCCGCAGGAGACTGCTCGTGCCGACCTTGGCGCCGGAGGGTAAAGCAGACAAACTTGATTTTCCGACGAAGGCGTCGGTTTCATCGAGGACAGCGGTCAGGGCGAAAATCTTTAATCCGGCAGGAATATTTTTCGGGAGGTCTTTGGCGCTGTGGACCGCAGCGTCGATCTCATGGCTCAAAAGGGCCTGGTCCAGGGCGTCGGTAAAAAAATTATCCGCCGGATTCGTGGTCAGCGATGTGACCTTATCCCGGTCGCCTTGTGAAGTGTAGAGTACATGTTCGTGGCCAAAGGAAATGTTCAGGGCGGATAACAGCGCAAGGACTTCTTTTACCTGCACTTTGGCGAGCGGGCTGGAACGGGAACCGATCCGAATTTTGTCGGAATGCGCTGGCTTCTTTGTATTCATAACGTTCAATGACGATGATTACAGGCAGGCTTGCCCTTGACGAACCATAGCGGGAATACAATGTCGCTGACACAACACGGCACCATGACCGCGACGATCGTGACAATAAAAACGCCGCCGACCGCGTGCGCCCAATCCTGCACACCGTAGGCGGCCAGGTAAAGAATGGAAGCGGCGCTGCTGACCAAGACATGGGCCGAGTGAGAATATTGCGTGGAACGTTCGATCGAATCCGGTATCAAAAGCCCGCCCAGGATCCCGACCACGGCGAACGGGATCACGATCCCCGGATGCTCCAAGACACAGATGTGCATCGACATTCCGCTAAACCCCAAGAACATCCCCCCGAAGTACGGAAAAACGATATCGCTCAAACTGCAGATGCCCACCGAACCGAAAAATCCGATCAACACGGCTTTGAGTAAATTCTTTTCATATTTCCAAAACATCGCCGTCGTGACGACCGAGCTTAAAAGGATATGCGCCGGGTGAAGGATATGGAATAATTCCGTCGAGGCTGCCGGAAGATTATGTTCCGCCCCCATCAGGACCGCGAAAAAATTAAAGACCCCCATGATGACGACGGCCAGTGTGACGCCGAAGATCGAGTACGGCAGATGATGCCCTAATTCAGTGAGGATATATTGTGCGCGATTATTGTTCATTACATTCCTTTCTGTCTTTCTTTTATCTCGTGATCAGTTCCTTAATCTGCGGCAGGGCTTGCCGAGCGGCCTCTTCTCCGGAACGGACCAAGTCGTCGACCCGATACAATTCAAACCAATTGATGCCGATCAAATTGGGATGGATCAAAACATCGGCATTCTCAGCGCTCTTCTCGGCGATCACATACTCGGTCGCCTGCAGGGTGCGGACGATGATATCGGCGACGTTCGGATAAAAAAGTTTTCCAAGGCGGAGCCCGATAAATTTCAACGGCGATCTCAAGAACGGGATCTTGCGATCTTCCCGCTGCTGCTGTAATTCCAATTCATGGCCTTTCGACGCATGCTCCGGAGATTGAAGCACGTTGACGGCAATGATCTTGTTGATTCCCATATCCCGCAGGACATTGGTCGGCAAGGGATTTAAAACCCCGCCGTCGATGATCATCTTGCCGTCTTCTTGGACCGGAGGGATGACCCCGGGAATCGCGATGCTCCGCCGGACCGCCTCGGCCAGAGAACCGCTCTCGATAACAATTTCTTCACGGTGCAGCAGGTCATAGGCCACGATCTTCAGAGGGATGACCGTATCATAAAACGTTTTGTCGCCCAGGTGGCCGCGCAGCCAGCGTTTGATCGCGATCCCTCCGACCAAACCTCCGGGAGACAGCGGCGGGTCAAGCAGCTTCAACATCGATTTCTTTTTCTCAAATTCCCGCGCGACCTTTTCCAGGTCATCGGCCTTTTTCCCGGCCGCCCATAACGCGCCGAGCAAAGCGCCCATACTGCTTCCGACCACGATATCGACCGGAATGTTCTCTTCCTCCAAAACACGGATCACCCCGACATGAGCAATCCCGAGAGCAGCTCCTCCGCCCAAAACAAGCCCGACCAGAACGCCGCCGATCCGACGGACAATGCGCGTGATCGTTTTGGTATACTCGCTTGAGGGATCGGAAACGATCACCGTCATCCCTTCGGAAACGACCGCGACATTCAGACGCGATCGCTGAATGGGAGGCAGTTTTAAAGCGACATAATAATCGATCCTTTTATTGATGTCTTCAAAGGACTCATATTCTTTTTCCTGCATGCCGGAAAGGACCACCTGAAGCTTGTCGGCCTTGAAACCTTCCTTCATCGCCGATTTGATGCCGTGGATGATCTCTTTCGTCATCTTGAGGTCTTCCTCCCGGTCCCAGATGATCAGCTGGACCAGGTCCGACTGCGTGAGGGTCTTGAGGACAACGTCATCTTTCTCATTCGGCAGGTCGACGACGACATAATGGTATTCGTCCGTCAGAGCGCTGATGAACGGCGAAATCGCAGCGGCATCTTTAAGATCAAAAACCACGTTCAAAAGGTCGATCTTGATGTCGTTGCGCAGAATGCTTTTACGCATCCGGTCCGGATCATGCGCGATCTGGCTTAAATTCACCGGCGGGTGTTTCCACTGCGGCGAGGCCTCGCCGATCGCGAACGGGACCGGTGTCGATTCCTTGCTGCTCGGATTGATGCTGACAAAAATAATTTTCTTGCCCGTCTCCCGTTCGAGGCTCAAGGCCAGATTGATCGCGTAGGTCGAACTGCCGGACCCTTTCACCGGACTGTAAATGGAGATGACCGTACTCTCTTTTCCCGATCGCGTCTTCAGTACATTGCGGCGGATCCTCTGCGAAAGGCTGTGGCTGAGTTCCACGCCTAATTGCGGGATCGACCGGAGGATGTTCAGAAATTCATCTTTGGGGATCTGCAGGATGATCGTATCATTAAGCGCTTCGTAGGTGCGGGAATGTACTTCCCCCGTCATCACGGAAATAATCCCGAAATGCATCCCGCGGTGAAGGGATTCCAATTGCTCTTTGGCCCCGCCGGGCAAAAGGTGATACGACTGGATGCGTCCGGAGACGATGCAGTAAAAATTATCCGCCGGGTCTCCCTGGCGCCGGATGATCTCGCCTTTGCGGTATTCAAAGATCGCCGACCGGCGGGCGATCTTCCGCAACTCAAGCCAGCTGAGCTTGCTGAAGATCGGGATCTGCCGGGCGATGGCGAAACGGCTGATGAGGGAGGATAGGCTGGCCATTTTAATTACGCAATAATATCATTCTCAAGCCAGAGATAATCTTTGGCTAAAAGTTTTTTGGCGACACGGATCTTCGCGCGGTCGCTGTTCTGCGCCCCGCCGCGGAAATGTTCTTCAATACGCGTCCTGGCCTGCCGGCAGAAAAGGTCGGCCAATTCCACCGCGTTCTCCTTGCCCTTCTCTTCTTTCTTGAACATATTGGCGTAAGCGCAGGCCGCGGACATGGCAAAAAGGTCGGTCCCGATATCGACCAGACGGTTCAAGACCGACTGCTTCGATTCCAGTTTCTGCTGATATTTCGCCATGTTATGCACGATAGTCCGGGCCAAACGCTTGCTCGCCGCCTGAACATAATCCATATGCCCGCCCAAGGGCGCCGCAAAACCCGACGAGGAAGCCGACGGCAGCCACAGCTTCGGATACCAGACCGCGTAATACGCCAAAACTTTTCCCAAGGTCTTTAATTTTTCCGCGGGCGAAGTTTTGGGGCTTAACAGCGGCATACTCCGCGACAAGTGCGGGTCCAGGGCCTCGCGCGCGATAAAAAGATGCATGATCTCGCTGGTCCCTTCAATAATGGTATTGATCCGGGCATCGCGCATCACGCGTTCGACCGGCCAATAGTCCACTCCGCGCTGACGCAGCGACGACGATTGCTCGTAACCTTGCCCGCCGCGGATCTGCAGCGTTTCATCCACGATCGTCCACGAGTGGGCGGTTGAAAAATATTTCGCGATCGCCGCTTCGAGACGGATATCCCGGTTCTTGTCGTCGGCCATCGCCGCGGTCAGCCAGCTCAGGGCGTCCATGGCAAACGTATGGCTGGCAATATAACCTAATTTTACAGCGATCGCTTCGTGCTCGCCGATCGGATGCCCCCATTGGACGCGTTTCGCCGACCACTGGCGCACGACGCTCAAACACCATTTCGCGATCCCCGTCGAGGCCGCCGGTAAGGTCAGGCGCCCGGTGTTCAGGGTCATTAAGGCGAGCTTTAACCCCTCCCCTTCCCCCAGGATAATATTTTCACGCGGGACTTTGACGTTCTTGAAACGGAGCAGGCCGTTCTGAATCCCGTGCAGGCCCATGAACTGGCAGCGGTGGACCATCTCGATCCCCGGAGAATTCATTTCCACAATGAACGCCGTGATCTGCTTGCGCTCTTTTCCTTTGATCACCTTCGGCGGGGTCACGGCCATAACCACAATGACGCCGGCGATCAGGCCGTTAGTGCACCATAATTTTTCCCCGTTGAGTAAAAAATATTTCCCGTCTTCCGTCGGGGTTGCGGTCGTCGACATATTTCTTGGGTCTGAACCGGCCTCCGCTTCCGTCAAAGCGAAGGCGGAAACGACACCGTTCGCGAACATCGGCAGATATTTTTTCTTCTGTTCTTCCGTGCCGAATAATTTTAACGGCTGAGGCACACCGATACTCTGATGAGCGGACAACAAAACCGCGGTCGAACCGCAGAAACTCGCGACGAGATGAATGGCCCGGCAATAATTGACCTGGCTTAACCCTAAGCCGCCGTACTCTTTAGAAATTTTGATGGCAAAGGCCTTGAGCTCGCCGAGCCCCTTATAAACTTTATCGGGAATAAGGCCGGTACGATCCACTTCATCCGGGTCCAAATTTTCCTTTAAAAATTTGCTTAATTTTTCCAGAAAAAAATCGCCTTCTCTTTTGTCAGCTTCACTCTGACGGGGAAAAGGCGCGATCAAAGGCAGGTCAACCACACCGTAGAACAACTTAAGGGCGAAACTCGGATATTTCCACTCTTTCTCGCGGGCGTCCTCCGCGAACTCGAGCGAAGCTCTCTTTTCAGCGCTGATATTTTTATCGAACATGCTCATAAGTGTCCCCCTTTTTAAATCAAAAGCCTGCCTGCCGGCAGGCAGTCCTTTTAACTTTTCACTTAAAATTATAGGGGCTCGCCGCTAAAAAGCAACTAAACTATTGGATTTTTGGAAAATGGGCTTCGACGATATCGGGGACGTTCGCGGCTTCGACACCGCTGACCCAGACGTTGTCCGGGTAGACCATAATATTACAGCCCGTCGCGCACTGCCCCAGGCATTTGGCCTGGGCCACACGGATCTTCGGATGGATGCCGCGGTCCTTGGCGATCTGTCTCAGTCGGCGGAAGATCTCTTCGCCGTTATGGTCTCCGCAGCTGGCCTTTTCGCCTTTGCTGTCGTTGGTGCAGACAAAGATCTGCTTAATATATGGGGTGGGTTGGGATTTCATAATCAGTCTTTCTCTATACTGCGCTACCTTAATTTCATATATTGAGGAACGCAGTATTATACCGTGTTCTTCAAAAAATTATTTAGGAAACACGGTATAAAAGTACCAATGTTTCTAAATGCTTCGTCCTCGGGAAAAAATCCATCGGACAAATTTTAACGATCTTCCACTTTCTCTCAGCAAAAAATTTCAGGTCCTCGATGAGCGATTCCGGGCTGCAGGAAAGATATAAAACCTTTTCAAAAAAAGCATCGGCGACCGTTTCCCGGGCCGAAGCGCTCAAACCGGCGCGCGGCGGGTCGACCATGGCGGCCGCTCTTCCCGTTTTATCTTTAAGCAGGCCGGGCAATGTCTCCTCCACCCTGCCGGTGACGATCGTCATATTGGAAATTTTATTGTACAGCGCGTTGTACCGGGCCATGTTGACCGACGGGCCGACTTCCTCGATGAAAAAAACTTCCTGGACGCTGCCGGCCAGGCAGATGCCAAATAATCCCGCCCCGCCGTACAAGTCCCAAAAACTGACATCGCTGCCGCCTAAATTCAGAGAATGGATATAACCGATGACCTCCGGCAATATGGAAAGGTTCGCTTGAAAAAAAGTTTCCAGGGAATAATAAATCCTTAAGTCCTTGATCTCGGTCCATAAATATTCTCCCGGGTCTTTTTTTAACGACCGGCGGCCGATGCCTCCCCAGGAAATTCGCCCGTTATCCCCGGTGCGGACAACGAGATTGGCAATGTTATGTTTCGCGGTTAATTTGGCGGCCGCTTCTTCTTTCAGCCGCGGCACGAAATCCGAGATCTCTTTCATCGCGATCGGACAGCCGTCGACGGGAAGAATACCGTTCTTGCCTTCCGGCGAAAAACCGACCAGCACTCCGCCCTGACGCATCCGCTGTAACTTTAAATCCAGACGGTTGCGGTAATGATAAATCTTCGGCGAGGCTAAAATCGGTTCGAAGATTTTTTCCGGGACAGGCAAACGCTCCGCAAAAAGCGCGCGCAGGTATTGTTCTTTGATTTCAAGTTCTTTGGGGTAGGAAATATCCTGGTATTGGCATCCGCCGCATTCGCCGAAAACAGGACAGGGCGGGATTTCGCGGTGCATGCTGCGCATGGAAAGCATTACTTCACCTTCAGGCTGGACATCATCTTCTCGACAGCAGCCAAATATTTATCGAACTTTTTTTCTAACGCGATATAGTTGAACTGGTAAGCGCGGTTGTCCTTAATGAACCAGACATGCATGGCTTTTAAGTTGAGGTCAGGATTGTTCTTATCACGTCCTTCATAAACAAATTTATGTGCGGTCTCGCCGGCACAGAACGTGGGCGCCGACTCGATGACACTGATCCCGTCCTTAAAGACCGCCTGGACCTGCTTGACCGCGGTGTCCGTGTAAACCTTGAGGCTCATTGGTTTCGCCGACAGGTCATGAACGATCACGGTCACGTTCTCCTGAAAAACGTCCAGCGCCCCTTCCTTGGGGGATAAGAACGCGGCGGCCACAGCAGCATTATTTTCAATCTTCCTCCAGCCGGCAGGGTATTTTAACGAAACGCCCCACCTGCTATTGTCATACGCAATAAATCTGTTGGGAAGCCACACCTGGACAGCGACAAGAATGATCAATAAAATGCCGGCGGCCGACAGAGCCCAGAACGCGATCGCCAGACGCTGGCGTCGGTTCATTTGAGAGATCTTGTCACGGATCACTTGAAGTGGGTTAGCCATGTGCGGAAAGCCTTACGAATAAAATTTCTTATTCTCTTTTTTCAATCGAAGGAGATATTCGGATGGTTTAAAACGGCCGGAGGAAAATTTATCGGCGAAGAGATTCAGCATATCAATGACATCATCAATGCCCATATGGTCGGCGTATTTCAACAGCCCGCCGCGGAACGGCGGAAAACCGGTGCCCATGATCATCCCGACGTCGACAACGCCGGCGTCGTCCACAATGCCGTCCTGCAAACACCCGGCCGCCTCATTGATCATCGTCAGGACCATCCGGTGCTTCCATTCGTTAGGGTCTGATGTGCCGGATTTACGCGTAATAAGCGGCAAGATCTCCGGATTCTGCGTGCGTTTTTTCCCGTGGATATAAAACCCTTTGCCGGATTTTTTTCCCAGCAATCCTTTTTGCGTGACCTTTTCAAAAATATCAACCGGCTTAAAACGTTCCCCGAAAGCGTCCTCCAAAATATGCAGGACCTTTGTACCGACGTCGAGGCCCACCTCGTCCGACAATTCAAACGGGCCCATCGGCATCCCGAATTTGGTCATTACACGGTCGATCTGTCCGGCATCTCCCCCCTCTTCCAGGATCCGTCCGGCCTCATTAATGTAGCTCAACAGAATACGGTTCACTAAGAACCCGCGGGAGTCTTTCACCAGAATCGGCGTCTTGCCCAATTTCTTTGCCAAGCTCAACGTCGTCACGATCGTTTCTGCCGAGGTCATCGGGGTCGTGATGATCTCAACCAGCGGCATCCGGTGGACCGGATTAAAAAAATGCAGGCCGATCACGCGGCTCGGGTCTTTCGCTTCTTTCGCCATTTCCGTAACGGACAAGGCAGAAGTATTGGTGCACAAGATCGTCTTCGGCGAAACATTCTCGCTCAATTCCTTGAAAACTTTTTTCTTCACCTCTATCTTTTCAACGACCGCTTCGATCACCATATCCGTTGAGTCGAACCCGCTATAATTAAGCGTGCCGGTAATATAACCCATCTTGCGGCTCGCCTCGTACGGTTTCATGCGCCGCTTCTCAACCGCCTGTTTAAAAACCTTTTGCGCGGCCTGAAACCCTTTGGCGATGGCTTCATAATTCACATCTTTTAAACGCGCCGGAATAGCGTTGGCGCTTAAGATCTGCGCGATGCCTCCGCCCATAATGCCGGCGCCGAGAACCCCGCATTTTCTGACCGGCAGCGGCGCGACATTCTCGCTGCCCGGCGGCATTAATTTTTTGAAACGCTCGGTGAGGTAAAATACGTGCACCAGATTTTTGGAAATGTCGGTGACCGCCAACTCAGCAAAACTCCGCGCTTCAAAATCCATGGCAGCCTTGCGGTCCGCGTAAAAAGTTTTCTTAATGACCGACAACGCTTTCAAGGGCGCCGGATAAAAGCCTTTGGTATTTTTCAGAATGGATCTTTCGGTTTCGCGGAAGATGATCTGATGGCCGACAATGGAAGAATCCAAAAATCCCGGCAGTCCTTTTTTCTCTTTGCGGTGAAAGGCCCGACCGCGTTTACCGGCGATCTCGTCGACAAATTCCGCGACCGAACGTTCCAGATTCACCTGCGGATACAAACGGTCGATCAAACCGATCTTCAATGCCGCCTGTGCGTTGATCGGTTTTCCGGCAACAACCATCTTCAGCCCTTCGGTCAAACCTAATAACCGCGGCATACGGTACGTGCCGCCGAAACCGGGGACAAATCCCAAATTTACTTCCGGTAACCCAATACGCACCTTGTCATTAAATGTGGAGATCCGGTAACGGCACGCGAGCGCGAGTTCGCACCCGCCGCCTAACGCGACCCCGTCAATGACCGCGACCGCCGGGAATGGCAGATCTTCGAGTTTGTTCAAAATTTCCTGGCCGGCGTTGGATTTAGCAATGCCGTCTTTGATCTCGGTGATCCCTTCGATTTCTTTAATATCGGCCCCAGCGATAAAAATATCTTTCTTCTTGCTGGTAATGACCAAGGCCTTAAGGCCGGGCTTCGACTTCACGTCGTCCAAAAACGATTCGAACTTCCGCAGGACGTCCGAGGTCAAAACATTCACCTTCGAATCCGGCTGGTCGAAAGTGATATATCCGATATTGTTATCTGTACGAAAAGTAATCGACATAAGTATTATCCAAAGGTCAAAAAGTCAAAAGTTGTTGCGTTTGACCATTGGACCATTTGACCTTTCAACCTTTCACCTTTTGACCTTTTAACATTATGACCTTTCCAACACCATCGCCGCGCCCTGGCCTCCGCCGATGCACATGGAGACAAGGCCGGCGTTTTGATTGGTCCGTTTCAAATGTTTCAACATTGTTAAGATCAAACGGGCGCCGGTCGTTCCCACCGGATGGCCCAAGGCGATCGCGCCGCCGTTGATATTTAAAATCTCCTGCCGGATCGTTCCGGTGTAACCTTCGAAGCCGAATTCCTTTGCGAATTTTTCCGACTCGAGCGCGCGCAGGCACGCCAAGACCTGAGCGGCAAAAGCTTCGTTAATTTCCACGGCCTTCAGGTCGCTCATCTTCATACCGGCTTTTCTTAACGCCATCGGGATCGCGTGCGCCGGGCCGATGCCCATGCGATTCGGTTCCACCCCGGCAAACGCGTACGAGCGGACATACCCTAAAATTTCCAACCCCATTTCCTTAGCGCGGGACTCCGAGGCAACCAATAAGGCACACGCCCCGTCGGTGATCTGGCTGGAATTACCGGCGGTGACCGTACCCGAGGCGCGGTCAAAGTACGGTTTCAATTTCGTGAGCGCTTCCATATTTTGATTTTCCCGCGGGCCGTTGTCGTCGATGACTGCTCCCTTATATTTCGGCGGCGGAATGACCGGAACGATCTCTTCACGCAAAATTTCACGGGATTTGATCGCGCGCTGGTGGCTCGCCAAAGAAAATTCATCCTGCTCCTTGCGGGTGATGCCGAATTCTTTCGCCAAGACCTCCGCGGTCTGACCCATATTCAATCCGCACACCGGGTCGGTCAACCCCAGCATCAGCCCGACCACCGGAGATAAATAACTCAACCGCAGCTGCGACAAGGCCGCTAATTTTTCCGGCACACTTTTGGCACGGCTGAACTGGGAAAAAATTTCCTGAAATTTTTTGGTGAAAAGAAACGGGATGTTGCTCATCGACTCGGCGCCGCCGGCCAAAATGCATTTCGCCTCCCCGCCGTGAATTTTCAAGGCCGCGGCCGTGACCGATTCCAGGCCAGAGGCGCAGTTGCGGTGCACGGTGAACGCGGGGGTGGTCTTGGGGAATCCGGCGAGTAAGGCAATGACGCGCGCGATGTTCGCCGCGTCTGCCGGCTGACCGACACAGCCGATAATGACCTCGTCGATCGCCTTGGGGTCAACGCCGGTGCGTTCCAAAAGTTCGCGGGAGGCGATCGCGCCGAGCTGCTGCGCGCTTAAGTCGTTGAACTCCGTTCCCATTTTGCAGAAGGGCGTGCGGATACCGTTAATAATAGCAATGCGTTCCATAACTTAAATTGTGACCAGTGGCCCGTGACTAGGAAAACCGACTTTGCCATTTCTAGCCACTGGTGCACTAGACACTCGTCACTATCCTTTCGGCCTCGAATCCAAAATGCGTTTTTCCTTATTGGCCGTCTCCAGCTGCAGGCGGGTGACGATCTCTTCAAACGACACAAAGATTATAGCATTAGGCGAAACTTCCGTGGTGTGCATTATTTTACTTTTTATATCCTTCTCCAATTTGGCCGTGTCCACTCCCTTATCCGGGCAGACATAAATGCTCATCTCATCCAGGTCGTGCAGGTCGTTGTTCCGCTTTCTGATCTCGACCTGCCAATCCCTGATCTCTTTGAACTCGTTCAGTGTCGTCGAGAAATTATCAAAATTGACCAGCTGGCCCTTGATCTTCGAAAGGTTCAACCCCTTCACATCGGAAATGCGCGTGATGTCGCTCGATAATCGGGGCACGGTCCTTTTACAATGCAGGCAGGGTTCATGCGTGATGCCGCCTTTAACAAAATCTCCGGTGCGGTAACGGATCACAGCGCTTCCCCGCGCGTCGATCGTGGAATAAACAATTTCACCGTCCTCACCTTCGCCTTTCACCTCGCCGGTCGCAGGGTCAATGACCTCAAAAATTTCCTTGTCCGGGTACAGATGGTACCCGCTCGTGATCCCCGGCAGCGTCGGGCACTCGGCCCACGCGCAGCGCGCTTCCGTAAAACCGTACGTGCCGAAAACCGACACCCCACTGCACCCCATTTGCTCCAGCTCGTAACGCAGCCTGGCCTTGAACGATTCATCCACCCGGCCCGCGCCGAGCACAACTTTTTTAATGGAACTTAATTTTATCCCCTTTTCACTCGCCGTGCGCAGGACATAGTACACATAACTCGGCACGCCCAAAATAACGGCCGGCTGCATTTTCTGCAAAATAGCAATATTACCTTCCGTGCCCATGACCTTGCCCCCGCCGGTGCTTAAAACGAGAACACAGCCCGCCACCCCGCCGAACGCGACCTGCCAAAACGCCAAATGCGGCGCGAACGGGAACATATTCACCAGCTTTTGCGGGTGCGTGACGTCAAACAGCGTCAGCATCCGTTCGCCGAACAAATACAAATTGTCCACGTCGTAACGGCTGTAAAGGTATGCGATCGGTTTGTTGGTCGTACCGGTCGTGAAGGTCATAAAACTCGGACGGTATTCGCGGGAAATTCTTTCCTTCACATACCCTGCGCCTTTAAACGCCTTCTCCGTGGAGAGCTGCAGCAATTTCAGCGGCGGCCAGGCTTTCTTGATCTTGTCCGCGTCCGGCTGAAGAATAAATTCCCTGAACTTCTCCCCGGCCTGCGGCGTGTCGACAAAATCCGCCTTGGACGTGAACGGAAGGTGCTTTAAGTCCGCGGCGGTGCGGATCTTTCTCGGGTCGATCTTATTGTCGTCAAAAAGTTTTTTATAATGAAGACTGAACGGGTACAGCTGTTCGTTGAGGAATCGGTGGAGTTTGCGGTTCTGCAGGTACCGGATTTCAGCGCGTGAAAGCCGGGCGATCTTGTCCCATGGGTCGAACGAGTGCGGCATGAAAATTATTATAACAACCCTGGTTGGCTTGTACAGAATTCCTTAGGAAAATTATGAAGAAGCGGAGCTCACTTCAAAAAGTCCAGCCTCTTTTTTCTGAACTCCCGGAATGAGCGGCAAATTGGTGATGGGGACGATTTGGATAATAATGGGCGTGAAGCCGTTAATGTTCATATTCTCGAGGGTTTTGAGGTCGATGGCGGGAACATTGATCTTGATCTCAGTCCCTTGTTCTTGAATATTCAAATCTGTTGGATCTAAATCGATACCGCCGACACTGGATGTGTCCACGCCGGATTGAGAGTCTGCTAACATGGCCTTGTCAACCTTTCCTCCTTCTGATTTTATAATCACTGATACCGGATTTATTAATCGGGCTTGGTTATTATCCCAAGTATATGTAGGTGCGGGAACTAGTTGCTTAGCCAAATCACGATACGCAGTTAAATCATTATGGCCGCCAACAAGGAAAAATGTTACAGGTTTAACAACGCCAAATTTTGCGCGCAACTGTTTCGTTAAATCTTGAACTTCAGCTAAACCAGACCCAACATGTTCGGTGCGCTCAGCATAACGCTCATTACGCTCTGCATCATAAAAATTCAATTTCGAAGCAGACCTTTGCCGTTTAAAATCCTGAAAAATTAAACGGTATTGTTCAACCACTTGCTGAAGGATGGCATTAAAAAGAGAAGTAAAATCCGGCTTTTGCTTAATGATCTCTCCAAGTTTTTTGATCTCTTGACGTCCATCGGGAAGCAGAAAAACAATTCCCTGAAACTGATAATCGGCTTGACCGTTGCCCAGCCGCAATTGCCCGTACAGCGCCTTAATAGAATTGATTAAATCATCCATCCATATATTAATATTGTTCTCACCTAAAGAACGCATATCCACCACAATCGCCGCGCTTACTTCCGGATCTTCTCTAACATCGCGGACAATGACTTCATCCCGTCGAGCCGTAGCTTTCCAATCAATACGGTGAGCTGGATCATCAGGATGATATTCTCTCAAGCCCGCCATTTCCCCGCCAAGAACGCTGGGACGAAGGGTCGAACTTGTACCTATTCGGCGGTCGCGCAATTTAGGGCCATGAACAATCACTTTCTCCCTAAGGTTTAATTGCTCTTTGATCCTAATCCCTAAATCAGCCGGTTCTAAAACAATCGGCGTTGTTTCTTGAGGTTGAGCATCGTCGATGAGACTATACTTACCAAGAATATCAAACAATTGTCCATAAAATTCCGCTGGAGAAATATTGGCATCGGCCTTTTGAACGAGCGTTAAAAGATCGGTATTCATTTCCTGACGCTTTTTAAAATTTGGCCGTTGTCGAACCAGAGTAGCGCCGAAATAAGGAACCAATAATCCCAACAACCGTTTCGCCGAAACTTGAGTTTCGCGCTCCGGAGCATCCAAGGCAGTTAACAAAATCGCATCGACCACCATTTTGCCGCGTTCATCTAAACCGTCGCGGATTTCTTTTAATAAATTCTTTTGATCCGCCGTCATATTCATTCCGGCCGCCATCACCTGTTTTAATAATTCGGCCGCGCCTTTTTCTTCACCGTGCCCCTCGCCGGAAAACCAAGGATTCTTTTTCCAAATCTCGCTAATAATTTTTTCTGCCGTGGGACTGAGCTGGCGATCCGTTTTACTCCATTTCATCAAGGCTAAATTGGAAGCAATGATCGTCAGCAAAATTAACAGCAAAAGGGCCGGCCCATCGTGACTAATTTCATAAATGGCTTCCACCAAAACATTCTCATCCATTGCCCCGTTAAAATCAGCCCCCAAAATTTGATTTAATTCTTCATTCAGCTCCTGCCAATTGGCGTAACGTTCCTGATATCCACTAAAATGTTCCCAGCCGATTTTGAATTTGGGCCAGTCCGCTCTTAATAAACTGACTAACTGATACGGGCTTGATTCGCGAACATCCAGCCGAAGCTCAGCGTCGAAAGGCGTATCATGCCCGGCGTCATATTCATGAAAGAATTTAAAATATCCGGCCAAATCCTCTGCCGTCAAATCCCGGGGAGGAATAGTATTCCGTGCTATTAAGTCATGGATGGGTTTTAAGCTTTTCATTTTCTCCCGATACATTTTCAGATTATCTACCATTGTCTGTTCAAAATTCGGCTGAGAAAGAATCAAATGGCCAAGAACCCAATGATCCAATTCCTCAATGGCTTTTTGGGCTTTTTCATTCCAGCTAAAATTGACAAGAAACAAATCCTCCGGCAGGCCATAATTTTTTCTTAACTTCTGAGCGTACTTGTCAACTATCTGCATCCAGTCTTCGGGAGTTATTAACGTCAGAATAACTGCTGGATCTTTTTTAACTTCATAGGCTTTAAGTAAAATTTCGGGCAACAGATGTTCCAAATGATAAATTTCACACAGCCTTTTAATTCTAGGGAGACGATTATAGGTCTCGTCCACCTTCCATATTTCCCACAATTCCTGTGAATATGGATTCTCTTCCAACAACATACTTCGGATAGCAGTTTCCACTTGCTGGGAATTAAAGTAACGCCCAGAAATATCGGCGTTCATATCTCTAAGAATATCCACCCAAGCTATAAAAAGCGGCTGATAATCGGCATAATCCATCTTTTTATCCGACTTTAGCGACGCTGATCTATTATAATTATCAATGCGGTGTTTCAAATTTTCCCAGCGCAGATCGATCCGGCGGGGAATGATTTTGTACCCTGAATCATGATGATCAATCCCATACAAAGACACAACACGGCTTAAAAAATTCCAGCTCCCGGCGGACAAAGCATTGGTACTCATCATATAGCGAGATATGACGACATCTCCATCTTCTGTATTTTTCTCAAATCTTAGGCTATCCTCGCTTGCATCACCTTTCGTTCCCCAAACTGCGGCCAAAGGCCCCACAAGTTTTTCGACTGCGCTACCTTCTTTAAGATAAGGATAGATAATGGCATATTCCTTCGGATCAATCGTTCCATCGGGGTTTTGGGTAAAAGCGATTTTTACTTTTGATTTATCCGTGACTCGAGGTAAATCTATTCCCTTGATCTCTGCGCCATACGCAACGCGCAGTTCAGGTAAATCATCCAAAAGCGGCCCGATGTACCCTTGTGTTCCATCCTGATATTTAACATGGGCTAACCAGCGATCATCGTGAGTGCGATATACTTGGGAAATCTCGGTAATATCGCGGGCGCTTCTATCCCCGAATGGATAATTCTCCAGAATTTCCGGAGAGCCTATCCACACGTTCGAATTTCCCCCAATAACTCTTCCAATTTTTGCCACCCAATGACCTGAAGGGAAAAAAACTATATTATCAATACTATTAAAATCCTCATTGGCAATCCCTTTATTAAAATCGGTCCAACGAGGACCCAAATTAGAACCACGGACATGCTTACCTACATTCTGAGCCCAAGCTCCCCTGAGCTCGAAATGACTACTACCGGTCATAGAGGTTGGATTAATTTTTACCTTACAAAATAACTGTCCATTAGGCGCTTCAATAGGCATTTCTAGCATGCTAGCCCGCGGCACTCTAATCGATTCCAGATCAGGATCTCTCAGATCTCCATAAAATCCCCAGCCATCAGCGTAATGCCAGTGAACAGCCCATCGGCTAGAAGTATAAGTTTCGATTCCAGATGGAGATGCGCCACTAGGCGAAAGTATATTTTTCTGATCGCCCGGCTTCATTTCCATTAATTTTTTAAGATCCAACTGATGAAGGTACACGGCTAATCGTTCTAAACGTTTTACAGTACTTTGCACTATCTTCACGTTTTGTAAATCCGGGTCGTATTCAGCAATGATTTCCTTTTCCTTCCCACCAGGAATACGACGCTGAAGGACCTTACCAGAGGCTAATTGAATCGGAAGATCAGCGACAGGGAAGGTTAATCCTTCCAGCCCCAATGCCTGCGCGCCCTCTCCGACAAAACGCACACCGAAGTTATCTTCGAGTCTAATGATAATTTTATTATGAATATGCGTAATTTCTGGTTTGTGTGAAGTGCTACTAAAAAACTTTCCTTCAATTCCCAAACGCTTAGCGACCGGACCGATGAACTGAATCTTTTGGTCAGGATAAGCTGAGTAAGCTAACCATTCATCATTAGCAAATGGGTAATCATAAAAATTAATGGGTGTCAAACCCCGAGTCGAATCGCCCCCAGGATACCTCCCGAATTTAACATTGGCATATTCTCCGGCCTTTGGCCCTGTGAAACTATAGTTGAATACGGCAGCATATAAATTCACCCCATCAATATGATCAGCTAAAAAGACCTGTCCACCATCATGTGCAGGAGAAGTGACAATCATTCGATCGCTTAAATAATCTAAATTCCCCATTGATCTCATTACGTTTAAGGGAGGCGCATAATCTTCTGTATGATAACCTCCATCATCATTGCCGCTAATGCCGCTTTGAGAAAAATCGGGTTCAATAAGAACCCATTTTTTACTCTCAGCTATCTTTCCTAATTCCTCAAAAATATCCCGCTTTAAAAGTTCGATGCGCGCCTTAACAGAGTCTTGAATTTTCTGATCTGCCTGCGTTTCTATTTTCAGACTCAACTGATTTAACACACCGAAAAGATAATGTCCGTAAGCCATTAACTGATATGGATCAGTCGCTATATTCAAATCAACTAAATCAGGCCGCATCAACTGCGCGAGAATATCCTGAATCTGCTGAATATCTAAAACAGCTGATTTTAGTTTTTCCAATTCCAATCTGTAACGATACTTCAATTCTCCGTAATCAGTCGACGATTGTGCGTCTTTTCCAGAAGTCTTCGATTTTTGCTGAAGATCATCTTTTTGCCGACGGATTTCTTGTATATTTTCCTGCAAAACCTGCTTATCCAAACTGAGCGCAATGCGGTCCAGTTCGCGGTCGATCCAGGCCGTGCGTTCGGCAGAAGTCAGCACATCCATTTCCTGCTGCCACTGACTCGTGGAAACTCCTTCTTGCTTGTATAACGGCGACACTGCGTGGACATATTGCGTGGATTCTCTTATGCCGTCCTTGGTCCATTGCCATTGATGCAAATCCCCCTGATAAACCATTTCTCCATTTGCCAAATAACCTTGTTGAACCATGGAGGGGATTTCTAATAATTTAGAAAGCATAACTCTGGCTATGGATAGACCGGCACATTCACTGGCATAGTGTTGAAATATTGTTTGAATGACAGACCTCCCCCCTTGATTTAACAGGGGGTTCGTTGTGTAATTAAATACACCCATGAGTTCATTAATAATTTTTTCCTTTTCGGCCACTGGAAGTGTCTTGGCTTTCTGTAGAATTGACAAAATTTTAGGCGATAAATATGACTGTAAAACTTTTTCAATCTCGTAATTGGTCAACGGCTGTCCCTGCTCATTCACAAATGTCAAAGGAGAAACCTCTTTAGGCTGTTCCTCTGGACGAATACCGACCTTGACTAAACCAGGATCTTTGTCAAAACTAATAACCCAAATTCCTGCCTTTGCGTCCAACGCCACACGGTATTTTGCAACGCTGGCATGTTCGGTCAGAACTCCGCTAACCACATAACCGGGCGGGATCGGTACCCGAATTTGATTTTTTCCTTTAGAAGGAATGACCACAAATTCCGTAAAACTTGTTTGTCCTGGTTGAATCGTCCATGTTTCAAAATGCGATTCCCAGGGAAAAAGTTTTCCATTTGCGGTCATGCGCGAATATTGCGCCGTCAAGAGATAACCATTGCCTCCTTGAATTCTGGCGATAACATTTCCGAATGGTTGATTGCCGACGCCGATGTGTAATTCGGAAGTTTCCGCCGCGATTCCCTCAATTTCTAAATCTTGCGCCTGCCCTGGTTCTATTTGAATTTCTGAACTTTCCGCTGTTCTGATGGGTTCATGCCATTCTTGAGGTTCGGTTAACGGTTTTTGGTCCGGCTTCATCGGCTCGAGATTCTGTACTGTTTGCTGAAATTCCCGGGATTGTTGATCAGCTTTTTGCTGCAACCCTTGGACTTCTTGGACGATCTTTGACTCTTCCTTTTCTAGAGCGGCCATCTTTTTCTGCTGTTCCTGGATCTGACTTTCTAAGGCCGCTAGTTGCGCAATGACCTCGGGGCTTAGTTCTGTTTTGGCCACAGTTGGATTTTCTAAAGGCTTATCTACGCTAAGAAAAATCTTCGCAATCTCAAAAGGTTTTGACTCGGGCTTAGGTGTCTCTTCTGCTGCTTTTTCTGGAGATACTGGTTTTTCTGAATCTTTTTGAACGGCAACCACCTTTTTATTTTGATCCGGCAATACGTTCGCTGAAGGACTTGTTAATTCTTTTAACCCAAAGACAGATAAAAGCGTTACCAAGGCCGCACTTAAAACCACACGTTTATTTTTCTTCTTTAAAACTCGGCGCAAATCACTGCCTACTTTTTCTGTGACTGTCCGGTACACATCCCGACGTATTCCTGGGGTAAATTGAGGATTTTCTCCATACAGCGACCCAGCAATATTTCTCTTATTAGCTTCATCAGTCCCCTCTACGAAGAGCAGATGCTCCCGCCATTGCTTGGCTTTTTGGGGATCAGATTCCTGAAGATTCTTATAAACTCCTGCTAAAAGATTAACTTCAAATCGTCCGGACAGCCGATGAGCAAAACCGGTCATGTGTGACCTGAAAGCACTCAACACGCTCTCGCGTAAAACACGATAGGCCTCTCGGCTTTCACCGAAATCTGTCGCACGCTCGACCTCTTGTTTTGCAGTGAGTAATCCTGGAACGTAGGCGGGTAAATTGTTTTGCGGGCTCTCAGAATCCAGCTTCCATTGAGACCATATCTGATCCGCGCGGGTTTTGAGCGCTTGATATTTGGCCTCGGCACGTCTTTGTTCCGGCCACAACAAGGCGGTATAAATGACCCAGACATCCTGATTTTGCTGGTGAAGGGTTTCAATTTCATTACGATAATTTCTAAAGGCTTGCTGAAGCAGGGTATTCTCCAGCTGTTTTTCATTAAGATAAATATCAAGAGATTTAATTAACTTTCTAAATCGATATTCCATGTTCTGCAGAATAAAAAGGGCTTCCGGAAAGGACCGTGCGCGGGGGAGCTCAACGCGCATGACAACATCGCGATATTTCTCTTCTAACTTTTGAATATCTTTAATTAATTTCTGAATATCTCGGTCCTGCCTTGGCTCTAAATCCGCAGTCACTAACATGGCATGGTTGATACTCACTTCTTCCGAACGTCCCTCTTCGGAATACGCTGCCAGCATCGCCCTATCACCGACAAAGGTCATGCCGCCGGAAAAATATTTGCGCGGCGTCACTTCCTGCGTCGCGGAAACATAATCTTCTTTAATGTAATTGTAGACGCCCTTTTTGTAGGCCTCGAGATAGGCTTCGTAAATTTTAAATTTCTCATCTTTGTCTTGGATGTCCACCCCATTGACCATGTTTTGACCGACGTAGAATTTGCCCAGCAGGCTTTCTTTCAGATTGCGCTTAAACCATACGGCGAGGATGAGCGAATTATAGATCTGGCGAAGCTGGATGAAGTTCTTACCTTCGTTAACTTCCTTTTCGATCTCGGGGATGATGAGGGCGCGCAAAATTTCTGTGGAAATCCCGCGGCCGTCAGAAGCGACGGCCTGGGACTCCGCGCTCTTGCTATTTTGATTGAGCGCTGCGTAGTCCTCCTCCAACATCACCTTCAAATGCGCCTGTGTGACAAAGGCCGACGTTCCGTTCTTATAAACACCGGCCTTATCAGGAACAACCCAGACTTTGTTAAAAGTATTCACCGGGATTTCAGTCGTGCCGTATTGCTCGTAAATTTTTTTATAAACGCGGTCCCAAAACTTTTTGCCGAGATCATTCTCCGGATAGATCAGCGAGGCGGTGAGCTGTTTAAGAATATAATCTTGGGCAAGCAAGTCACGGCCCATTTCGGTCGTGCCGAATTCGTTGGGGATGATCCGGTCTTTCTCATAAGGGGAAAGATTGACCCAAAGGTCTTGTTCCGGAACAGTGAGGGAGGCCAAAAAGTATTTGATGAGTTTATTCGTTTCATCCTTGAGGGCTTGATCTTTAAGATCAGCGTCCCCCGTATCAATAATGAAATCAAAACGCAGGGGATTATCCGGGTAAACGGTGACGCCCTTGAGAATGACCGGCGCGAACGCCGGGCTTAACGCCACCATGGTCCCGGGCAAAGGCAGGCCCACCTGTCCTTGCGCCTGGGAAGGCGGAATAATGCTCATCGAAAAAAACGTCGTAATGAGCGTCCAGGTTATGGCCCGGAAGGTGAAATATCGTATCTGTTTGGGAAGGATGCGCATAGTCTTAGTATCACATTAATACTAATATTACTTTACTAGGTAAAGTATATCTTACGGGAGGTCAGCGTGCCAGTTTTTGAGGGATAAACTTGGGGGGGCATGGGTAACGAGAAAAAGAGCACTTTCCCTTATGAGAATTTGAGAATTGCACTACAGAATGTGGATTTTCTTGCCGGCTTCCCGGTCGAGCCAGAAATGAAGCTCGCCGTTTTTCGGCTGGATACAGGCGGAGGGCAATTGTTCATCAACGCGCAGAATGCGGTAAAGAATGTCGGCCTTCTTTTCGCCGTGGATGAAAAAGACCGCGTGGCGGGAATTATTGAGGACAGGCAGCGTGAGGCTGAGGCGTTCGTATTCGACCTTAGGATGTTTCAAAGGAATAACGCAGCGTGTCTGCTCCACCCATTTCGCAACAACCGGGAACAACGACGCCGTGTGCCCGTCCTCCCCCGCGCCGAGCAAAACCAGGTCGAAGCGGGGAAATTCGCCGATCTTCGCGCTGAAAAATTTTCGTAAAGCAATATCGTATTCCTGCGCGGCGGCTTCAGCCGACTTGGCGTCGACCGGCATCGGGTGACAATTCTTTTCCGGAATGGGAACGGCGTTCAACAGATTCCGTCGGATCATGGAAAAATTATTAAAGTCGTGCGCGGGCGGGACAAAACGTTCGTCGGTCGAAAAAATATGCACCTTGTCCCAGAATTTTTCTTGCTTGAATTTGGCGAGCGCCTGGTAAAGCTTTTCCGGCGACTTCCCTCCGGCCAAGGCGCAGGTGAAGCGTTCCTGCCGGGCGAGTGTTGTGCGGATGATATTCACCAACCGCTGGGCGGAAAATTCCAGCAGCTGATTGAATTCCAAAATCGTTATGTCGCGGGAGATGGTCATAACGGTTTTCCAAAATTAAGGTCCAGATCCAGCTGAGGATTTTTTGCCTTTACTTCCCGGTAGATTTCCTGCGCAAGGGCAATGGCATCATTAAAACTTTGCCTGACTTCCGTCTTGGATAACAACGCCCCTGCCGCGTAGGTCATTTCATTTCTTTTGCGGCGCATGCTTTCAAAATGCTGGGTCAGAGCCTTGAAACGGTCCCCTAAAAAAACCGCAGTCAACTCCACGACCGTTTTATGCTGGGCCCCATCATCCGGCCTATAACCGCGCCATAAGAGGAGCGCCCTTCCCTCTTTCAGCATGGCATTATAAGCCAACAGATACGTGGCCCGGTCCGCGATATCAACAATTTAATCTTTCCTTCCTGCTCCAGCCGTTTAATCAAATTTTGCGGCACTGGGATCCCCTTTCAGCAAAAAGATACGGTCTTTCAGGATCAAATTTAAAAAACTCCCCTTCTTTTTCTTTTCACGCTCGAATTCGTCCGGAGAATAAAGTGTAAAATTGATCTCCCGGCGGATCTTTTTTTCCAGTTCACGGATCTCCTGGGTCAGTTGTGAATGGGAAACACGGCCGACAACAACCAGGTCAACATCGGATGTTCTATTTTCCATGTCCTTGGCATAAGAGCCGTAAATAAAGGACAGTAAAATATCTTTAAACCCACCCACCGCATTGGCCAAAGAACCGGCCACACCGTGGGTCTTAAAGACCACCTTTTTCAATTCATCGTAGAGAGGATATTTTTTATTGAGAGAATAAAATTTACTATTTCCCCGGACATGGGACAGGAACAACCCCTCGGTTTCCAGTTTTTTCAGTTCCCGGGAAAGATTGCCCGGATCGTCGCCGATAAGCTCGGCAAGTTCCCTAACGTAAAAATCCTGGTCCGGATGGGTGAAGGTGTGGGCCAACAGCCTGCGCTGCAGCCGATTTTTGAAGAAAAGGGTCATAGGCTTGATGTGGAATATACAACAATCGATTATGGCTAACAGTTCCTTCTATCAGGCCTGTAAGGGACTTGCACCCTCAAGTAAATGCGCCCTGCCGGGCG
>CAYING010000010.1:27381-43018 GCA_964364715.1 uncultured Planctomycetales bacterium | reverse complement strand
AATAATCAGGTGACGTTCATTAATCAGAATAATCAAACCGTACGCTTTCGTTTTGAAACAGTGACGCCGCCGCTGGGGTTGTTCCGTTCCATCAACGCCGGGGCTGAGGCGCGGATCCCGTATTATCTGCCGCAAGGGGTCGCGTTCTCTGCGGCAAGCAGCCGGATGTTCACTTATTATGACGCGAGTGAGGCTGTAACCAATAATCCGGCCAACGTGCGGTGGGTCACGGTGTCATTGCGGGCCCAGACGGGCGACGGGACTTTCGCGAATTGGGCCGGGAAGTCGGATCTGTTCACCGGCATCGCGGTTAGAAAACTTCAATAGAACATGATGAAGATATTCCAAAAAATAAAATTGGCATTCAAGCGGGGGAAGAAATTCCTGGTCATCGGGTTTCATCCGACGAGAATGCAGATCGTTTACGGGCAATCTGCTTTAAACGGTATTCAGCTTTTGGCGTGCGGCCTGAAAGATATCGCCGTATCCGATGAGGCATCGGAAAAAGAAGCTGTTAAATTCATCCGCGATTTCTGTCGCCAGCATTCTGCGCGCGCGCAGGACGCGGTCATTAATCTCTCCGAGCCGTCTTTTATTCACATGAGTTATTTGGCGATCCCTGATCTCCCGAGAGAAGAGATCCTTGGCGCGGCGAAATGGCAGCTGAAAGAGGATGCGCCTTTTAATTTAGAGAATGCGCTGTGCGGCTGGCAGAAGATCGCGGAATATAAGGATGAGGAGGGCGTGCAGAAACAGGGACTGATCTTTGTCGCCGCGGACAAGGGTTTTATCGGGAAATGCCTCGCGGTCGTTCATCAGGAGTGTAAATTGAATGTCACCGCTGTGACGAGCGCGCCGTTCAATTATGCCTATGTTCTGGAAGGCCTGTCGACGCCGCAGGTCTCGGCAGTGCTGGACATTGATGAGAAGAATTCTGTTCTGGCGATCTATAACGGCAGCCGATTGTATTTTGTCCGCGAACTGCCTTTTTCCATCGAGAAAATATCCCAGGCATTGACCGGGGCTTTGGTCACCGACAAGGGAAAAATGAGCCTTTCTCTTGAAGAGGCGAGGGAAGTCCTTCTTCAGCATGGTGTTGTCCGGGATGAAAAGATCTCCATTAATAAGGATCTTTCCGCCGTGAATCTCATCGCGCTCATGCGTCCCCCGCTTGAGGCGCTGGTGAGGGAATTGAGGTTTTCTTATAATTATTTCAACTCGATGTTCGATGCCGGCGAACCTGCCAAACTCTACTTGACTTCACAGGGTGCCAATATTCCTCATTTTAAAGAGTTTTTAACCGACGAATTGAAGATGTCCGTCGACCATCTTCCGGTCCCCGCTTGGGTGACGGCCCCGCAAAAAGAGGATAACATCCCGGAGAACGTAATCCATCAGCTCGTTGACGCCATGGCCGCGTCGGCTTGGGGCGCGTCGTCGATTAATCTTTTGCCTGATGAGTTAAAGGAAAAGAATGTCCGCTTGTTCCAAAAAGGATTGCTCAGGGTCGGCGCTGTTACGGTGTCGGTTGTGTTGGCTCTCTGGTTGTTCGCTGTTGAATTTCAGATCAAGGATTATGAGAGCCGGGCCAGGATCGCGAATATCCATTTATCCAAGATCGAGACGGTCAAGGAAACGGGCAGAAAAATAGCAGTGAAAAAAGATCTGATCCGAGGCATTCAGGGGTCGGAGATCGCGGCCCCGGGGGTGCTTAAGGCGATCAGCCGGTCGGTCCCGCCGGAGATCATTCTGAATGAAATTTCTTTGTCGCGGATGAATTTTAATTTGAGGATCAAAGGCGTCGTTCCCGGCAAATCGGAAAAAGGGGAGGCTGCCATTATTCAGCTGATCCAAAATCTTGAGCAGACTTCTTTTTTATATGAGGTGAGTTTGGCGGCGGCAACGGTCATTACCGACGGGCAGGAGTTTGAGCTCCGTGCCGAGCTGACCCATTAAGGGGACACTATGACAGGATTCTTTAAAAGTGAAGAGAGAAAATTAATTCTGGCCGCGCTTATCGTCGCGGGTGTATTTTTATTGTTCGGATCCTTCGTTATCCGTCCGCGGTTGGAGCGTTTGCAGAATGTGAAATTGCAGTTCAGGAATACGCGGCAGCAGATCGACGAGATCGAATCAAAATTGGCCGCCGGAAAAACTTTGGAGCAGTATATTTCAGTTCTTTATCAAGAGGCGCAAGCTTTGGACCAGGCATTCCCGGCCCGGGAAGATGAAACGATCGGCCGGCTGTCCGATATGGCCAGGCAATCCAGCGTCGAGATCCTTTCGGTCAAATCCCAGCTGAAGAAACCGTATTTTGACAAAGATCAGCAGGAAGCGGCGGCCCAGGGGAAGAAATGTCACACGGTTGCGGTCGCGCTGCAGGCCCGGGGGAGTTATAAAAATATTGTTATTTATCTGGAAACGCTCAAGCGTTCATTGCCGGCGTATTTTACCGTCGAGAAGCTGGATATGCAGAAGGCCGGGGCAGCGCCGTTGATTTTGAATATTTCTTTGGAAATAAACCTGTATCTATTATCCTCATGAAGACCGCAAAAGAAAAAAGCCAATTGGTTATAACTGCGATCTTAGGGGTCGTTTTGATCCTGGTGAGCGTCCGGACGTATGTTCAAATGCAGTCAAAAAAAATAAAACGTTCCGGGGCCGGGGCTGTTACCGTTCAGGCAGTTTCTATGGATCAAGCTGTCCCGTTATATGTGATCCTGGCAGAAGAGGCGGGGCAGATCTCTATTGAACGGGACCCGTTTTCCCCTGTCCCCAAGGCCCCGGCTTCAGGCATTGTTCTGAACGGCATTCTCTGGGATGAAAATAAACCTACGGCTATCATCAATAATGAAATTGTTCAGGCAGGACAATCGGTTAACGGCAAAGTGATTGTGGAAATCCAGAAAGATAAAGTGATCCTGAAGGACGGCAGCCGAAATATCGAATTAAAGATGTACGAGGAGTAGACTATACCCGCCTATGATCACCGCTAATAATCTCACCAAACTTTTTACCGGCCGGACCATTTTAAAAGATGTCAGTTTGAGCATTTTTTCTAATGAGAAGATCGGGCTGGCCGGCCCCAACGGAGCCGGAAAATCCACGCTGTTCCACCTTATCCTCGGTGACCTGGAGCCGACGGAAGGATCGATCCAGATCCAGAAAAATTTGAACATCGGGTATCTTCCGCAGGAGGCGCATTTTGGTTCCAACCGCACGGTCCTCGAAGAGTTGACCGCCGGCGACAGCCGCATCATCGCGCTTTTTGATGAGAAACATAAATTAGAAGAAGAAAATAAAGCGGATTCAGCCCGTTACGGCGATATTCTTCACGAACTTGAGACGCTGGGGGTCTATGAACTGGAACACAAGGCTGAAAAGATCCTGATGGGGCTGGGATTCAAACCGGAAGAATTTCATAAGCCGATCCTGCAGCTGAGCGGCGGATGGCAGATGCGCACAATGTTAGCGAAGATGCTGACCTATCCGTACGATCTTTTGCTTCTCGATGAGCCTACGAACTATCTTGACCTGGAAGCGACGCTTTGGCTGAAGGATTTTCTGGCGGATTACCGCGGGACGTTCGTCCTGATCTCGCACGACAAAGTTTTTTTAAATGACGTTACGAATTACACGATCATTTTAGAGAACGCCAAGATGACCAAGGTGAAGGGAAATTATGAACTCTATGAAGAATCCAAAGAAGTTGGGCTGAAAACTTTGGAAAAACAGCAGAAGGTTTTGGGAAAAAAGAAAGAACAGCTGGAGCGTTTTGCCCAGCGTTTTCATGCCCAGCCTAACCGCGCGTCGGCCGTACGCAACAAGCGCAAAATGATCGAGCGGCTGGAAGAGCAGGAAGTTGAGATCCCGACGGAGAAACGGAGCATCAAGGATTTTGAATTTCCGCCCACGAAAAGAAGCGGCGAGATCGTCATGACCCTCAAAGGGGTTTCGAAATCTTACGGCGACAAGACTGTTTATAAGGATTTGGATTTTGAGATCACCCGCGGACAGAAGGTCTGTCTGGTCGGCCCCAACGGCGCCGGGAAATCCACGCTTTTAAAAATGCTCGCCGGAATCATTGAACCGGATACCGGGTCACGCAAACTTGGTTTTAATGTCGATATGGGATATTTTTCTCAGACGCGGCTGGATGTTTTAAACCCTGACCGCACAGCGTTTGAAGAGGTCGTCTCGTCGGCCGGCGGAAGCATTCCGGCGGTCAAGGCGCGGACGCTATTAGGAATCTTTAATTTTCGCGGCGACGATGTTTTTAAACCGGTCAAGGTTCTCTCCGGAGGGGAAAAAAGCCGTTTGATCCTGGCCAAATTATTGATCAATCCGCCGAACTTTATTCTCCTGGACGAGCCCACCACCCATTTGGATATCGACGGGGTGGAGGCCTTGACGCGTTGTTTCCAGGCCTTTGAGGGGACATTGTGTTTTATCAGCCACGACCTTTTTTTTGTCAAAGAGATCGCCAATCAAATTATTGAAGTTAACCCGGGGCGGCTTTTTAATTATCCAGGCAGTCTAGATTATTATTTGAGCAAAAAGAATGAACGCGATCAGCAGGCAGCCAGCGAGGAGAAACGTGTTAAAAGCGAGCGCCGCCAGCAGCACGAACAGGAATATAAAAAAAAGGACCATGGGGAAACAAATTTGCATCGCCGGCATAAAGAGGCTTTGAATCGTATCGCTGAGATCAAGAATGAGATCAAGAAGTTGGAAAAGGAAAAAGTAGACCTCGAGACCGAAAGTTACGTCAAATCCCGCACCCTCGCGGATTCTTTCGGCAAAGAACCGGAACTCCTCAAAGAATACGGCCAGCGCCTGAAATGGATCCCGAAAAGACTGCGCGAGATCGATATGCAGATCAACCAACTCAGTGAAGAGCGCAGCAGAATCAGCAAATAGAGATTTTGCGTTTCAGCCGGCATGTTATAATACGTTCGATCATGTACTTGTTTTCCTGCGATCAATTAAGGATGAAACAAGTACTTATCCCAATTACATCTATATGATAAATAGGATTAAATTAAGGAAAATTGGGATGAAGAAATTCATTTTCATTTTTTGTGTTGCTTTTTTCCTGTCCGGGTGCAGCAAGCTTGCCCACCTCGACCAGCTTTTGACCTTGAAGGCGATGGGGGAGAACAAGGACCAGCAAAGAAAATTTGTTAAGCAGCAGGACCAGAATTTCGAGAGGATCCTGCAGGCCTGCCGGGAGAACCGTCTTGCTCAATATCCTGACAGCAAAAGTATTGCGAAAGCCTTCGGTACGCCGATCACCGTGAGCGAAGAAGTAAAAGACGGTGTCAGCCGGATCAAATGGCTTTACCGGTATTCCATAAAGATGCTCAGCGCGGATAAAGTGTATCTGTATTTTTCTTCCGATGGCAGACTTATTGAGTGGCAGTATGTTGAAAGACCTCCCGCCAAGACATTACCCGACACCACCCCCGCCGCGCCCGCAGCAACTCCTGCGGCGCCGTGATCTGGAAGAATTGTATGCGCGGCTATTCAAGCGTTTCGGCCATCAGCGCTGGTGGCCGGGACGTACGAAATTTGAGATCATCGTCGGTGCGATTCTTACCCAGAATACCAATTGGGGCAATGTCGAAAAGGCCATCGTGAACTTACGCCGGGCCGGCGCGCTGAATGTAAAAGCGATCCATCAAGTCTCCGATAAAAAATTAGCCCGCCTCATCAAACCTTCCGGATATTTTAACGTCAAAGCGAAGCGTTTAAAAAATTTGGTGCGTTTTATCGTGCGTGAATATCAGGGGAATTTAATGCGGATGCAGAAGGAACCTCTATCGAAATTGCGGCAGGAGCTTTTGTCGGTTAATGGCATCGGACCGGAAACAGCGGACTCGATTTTATTATACGCGCTGGACAAACCGTCGTTTGTCGTCGACGCGTACACAAAACGTTTTCTTCGGCGGCATAATTTGATCAAAGATGGCGCGGATTATCACGAAGTACAGAAATTATTTATGGAGCATTTACCGCAGGACCGGAAGCAATTTAATGAATACCATGCCTTGATGGTGCGGTTAGGGAAAGATTTCTGTAGAACTAAGGCCTCTTGCGAGGCCTGTCCGCTCAATGATTTTTATTATGCCCGCTAATTATTTTCCCAGCCGCTAAAGACTTCCGAATGAGTGCGGATATAATCGCGCACGTTTTCGTTGAAGGGAACAAAGACCGAGTACGCCGGGGCTGTGCTGTTTTGGGACGGATGAACACGGACGACCCGGCTTTCGAAGCGGAAGTCCGTTTCCCGTTGAGAAGAGTGGGGCAGGTTGATCGTGATCTGTGCTTTTGTGTTGTCTGGGATGAACTGTCCGACCTCGCACGAGAATCCGACCAGGCTGATGTTCTGCGTTTGGCTGTTGATACTCTGCCCGCCCACTTTAAGTTCGAGAGGGAAGGAATAGCTGAACCTGCGGTAAGTCCTTTTTTCCGTTAAGGGATTTTGAGCGGCGCTGGTTTCCAGCCGGAACTGCTTCCAGGCATTTCCGTACTGTTTGATCCAATCGACCGCGGCGCTGGCGAACCCGATCTCGGCGCCTTTTTTCTGGCTTTCGATCCATTGGTGTTTGCGGATTTCTAAAACTGCTAATTCATCCTTCAGAAAGGAATAATTCGATAACATAAGTTTCTCCCGTGGTAAATTTATTTCTTAACGTTTATCGCGGATTAATATTTTTGCCATTATAACAAACGGATTACTCAAATCAACAGTAATTCCATAAAAATATCCGCTTGCATCGTTCTCGACGAGAATCGTTTACAAACAGCGCGCGCACGTATATAATAACGGCAATACTAAAACATAAAGGGAGGGAGACGTTATGTGCTACACACCTGGAATGGATAGTATGGAGGCGGGTATTTGGCAAGCTGGCATTAAGATTTTTTTATTAGTATGGATCGTATTTGTGCCGGTCGCGATCACCGCCCGTTTGGAAAAGATCATTAAACTTCTGGAAGATAAGAAGTAATTTTAAAAGGTTTTTTATGCCGCAGAAGGTGATCGCCCATATCGATATGGATGCGTTCTTTGCCGCTGTCGAGCAACGGGACAATCCCCTTCTGCGAGGGAAACCGGTCGTGGTCGGGGCTGACCCGCAAAACGGCCGCGGGCGCGGGGTCGTTTCGACCTGTTCGTATGAAGCCCGCGCGTACGGCATTCATTCCGCCCAGCCGATCTCGCTGGCTTATCAAAAGTGCCCTCATGCGGTTTTTCTGCCGGTCAATGGCTCGAAATATCACCGTGTTTCAGAAGAAATATTCAAGATCCTCTATGATTTCACGCCGGATATCCAGCCGATCAGTATTGATGAAGCATTTTTAGATATCACAGGAAGTTATCATTTTTTTAAAACACCGTTGGCCACGGCCCAAGCGGTCAAAAAAACAATTTCTGAGAAAATTAACCTGACCTGTTCGATCGGGATCGCGCCCAACAAAATGACCGCCAAGATCGCCTCGGATGTCTGCAAGCCCGACGGGATCTTGGAGGTCAACCCGGATAAGGTTTTGGAATTTTTATGGCCGCTCCCCATTGAGCGTTTGTGGGGGGTGGGACCCAAAACGAAGGAAACATTTTACCGGTTGGGGATAAAGACGGTCGGAGAATTGGCCCGCATTCCTGAGGAAGAGATGTGCCAGCGTTTTGGTGAACACGGCCGTCATTTGTATGAACTGTCGCATGGGATCGATGACCGTGACGTTGAGATGGATGAAGAAATAAAATCCGTCAGCCATGAATATACTTTTGAACAAGACTGCCGGGATATGGCGGCGATCGATGATGTTTTTCTGCATCTGAGCGAAAAAATTTCGCGGCGCCTTAGAAAAAATGATTTGAAGGGAAAGACCTTAACGGTTAAGATACGCTTGAAAGGATTTGAGACGCATACACGGGCCCACACGTTCAGCGAGCGGACCAATTTCGTGGAAGATATTTACCGTCCGGCGAAAGAGATTTTTCTGAAATTCCACAAGAAAGGAATGTCGATCCGTTTGATCGGCGTCCGGATGTCCAATTTTGACGATCCGTATGTACAAGAGAGTTTGTTTGCTAACGCCAGGGATGAAAAGAAGGAAAAGATCCATCGGACGATGGACCTGATCAAAGATAAGTTCGGTGAAGGGGCAATTCATCGAGGGAAGGGATAGGATATGATTTTTGTGTGGATGGCAGTTGTGACGGTGCTTTTGCTGATCGTGTTGTGGAAGGTTTTTCAGGAAAAAGACAATGACCGCATCGAGAGGATCGTGCGGGAAGAGATTGCGTCTAACCGCCAGGAGTTGGCGCGGAACCTGGAAGGATTTTCAGCGCAGTTATTGAAACTGACCGAGATGAATGACCAGAAGTTGGAGCGGGTGCGTGAGATTGTCGACCGAAATCTGCGTTCAATGCAGGATGATAATAATCAGAAGCTTGAGCGGATCCGTGAGACCGTCGACGAAAAATTGCATTCGACGCTTGAAAGGCGCTTGGGTGAATCCTTTCAGCTCGTCAGTGAACGTTTGGAAAAAGTCCATCAAGGCTTGGGAGAGATGCAGAATCTGGCCTCCGGCGTCGGTGATCTCAAAAGAATATTGTCCAACGTCAAGATCCGCGGGACGTTAGGGGAAAATCAGCTGGCGAATTTACTGGAACAGACCCTGACCCCCGAACAATATGAGCGGAATGTGCGGACCAAAAAAGACAGCAACGATCCGGTCGAGTTTGCGATCAAGTTTTCGTCCAAAGGCACTGATACGGTCTACCTGCCCATTGATGCGAAATTCCCCGTTGAAGATTATGAACGGCTGCAAAATGCGCAGGAGGCGGCCGATGCCGCGGCGCTGGAAGCCGCCGGTAAAGCGCTCGAGAACCGGATAAAGCTGGAAGCTAAAAAGATCCGCGATAAATATATCGACCCTCCGTATACGACGGATTTTGCCATTATGTTCCTGCCGACGGAAGGATTGTTCGCCGAGATCATACGCCGGCCGGGCCTATTTGAATTGCTGCAGCGGGAATTCAAGGTTGCTGTGGCCGGGCCTACAACGATCTCGGCCATTTTGAACAGTTTTCAGATGGGGTTCAGGACATTGGCGGTCGAGAAGCGCGCGAGCGAAGTGTGGACACTTTTGGGTGTGGTTAAAACGGAGTTCGGTAATTTCGGAACGATCTTGGAAAAGACCCAGAAGAAACTTCAGGAAGCCAGCAATACGATCGACGACGCAGCCCGAAAATCCCGCACCATCGAGAAGAAATTAAAGAATGTTCAGGAATTGCCTTCGGTAAAACCGGAGAATGTCATTGAACATAAAGCCGCTGACCTATTTCAGGAAGAAATAGAAGACGATGCTGCGATTCAATAAATTTTTTCCCTCCGATGTGTTGACGCTGGTCACGGATAAGCGTATTAATTTTGCCCTGCCCAAAGAAGGCGAACCGTTCACCGAAGGGCAGCGGCAATTTTTGAACACTGTTCTCGCGGGGGCGCGTTGCGGGGTGGTAAATGTCCGGCAGGTTCACGGCTGCCGAGTTATCTTGGGGACGCCGCAATATTTGAAGAGAACGGCCATTGGCCGGGCCGATGCGGTGGTCACGAATATTCCGCGGCTTCCGATCGCGGTGCGCACAGCCGATTGCCTGCCGGTTTTTATTTTTGATCCCAAAAACAAAGCAATCGGCGTTGTTCATGCCGGCTGGAAGGGAACAAAAAAACAGGTCGTTCCGGCCGCGGTGAAATTAATGCGGAAGAAATTTCGCTCCCGCGCCAAGGACCTGAAGGTTGCCTTCGGCCCGTCGATAAAAAATTGCTGCTATCAGGTCGGTAAGGAATTCAAGCGGCATTTCCCGAAGGATGTTAAGATGACACCCGTAGGATTATGCCTTGACCTGCCGATGGTGAACCGGAGGCAGCTGGTTTCGTTGGGGGTTTCGGCGAAGAATATCTTGGACGGCGGCGCGTGCACGTTCTGCAGCGGTAAATTTTTTTCCTTCCGCCGCGACGGAGAGAAGGCCGGGCGCATGCTTTCGGTCATGATGCTTAAAAAGTGAGGGGCTATGTATATCGTGGTTTTTATAACAGCAAAGGATAAGGATGAGGCCGAGAAGATCGCCGCGTATTTAGTCGGAGAGAAATTGGCCGCGTGCGTCAATATCGTGCCCGGAGTCAGTTCTTTTTTTTGGTGGGAGAAAAAGATCGACCAGGCGCAGGAGGTTTTGCTGATCGTTAAAAGTAAAAAAATTCTATTCAAAAAGATGATTGCCGCGGTCAAGAAAGCGCACAGCTACAGTGTCCCGGAGATCATCGCGCTGCCGGTCATCGGCGGAAATAAAGATTACCTGAAGTGGATCAGCGATTCGGTTGTGAAGAAGCAGCCTGATCTTTAGATTGGGAAATATTGTCCTGCAGATTGGCCTTCAGCCGCAAATTCGTCAGATATTCGTTTAAGGCCGCGTTCTTTCGTTCGGTGAGCAAAGTTTTTTCAAATTCCGTTTTATCCTTATTGAATTGTTCTTCATCGATCGGGATCGTCGAATCCAAATGAAGCAGGGCATATCCTTTTTGGATCTCGACGACATCACTGACCGGATTTTCCTTGGTCAGGTTAAAGGCGGCATCCTGAAAATTTTTGGAAATACCGATCTGGGGCAAATATTCTCCGCGGCCGAAAGGTTGTGTCTGCACGATGTCCCATCCTAGCGCCTTGCCGGCAGCAGTAAAATTCCCTTCGTTTGCCGTCAGTTTTTCCTTGAGTAACGTTAAGCCTTTGTAGGCTTCTTCCTGCGCGGTTTTTTGCGCGGCTTGCAGAGGAAGATTCTCCGTGATCTTGCTCAAGGCTTCCGAAAATTCCATGGTGCGCGGCGCCTGTTTCTCTTTCAATTTAAGAATATAAAATCCCTGCGTGGTTTCGACCGGTTCGCTGATCTGGTTGACCGCGAGTTCAAAGCTTTTGATCAATACTTCAAACGGCCAGCCGAGTTTCGGGTTAGGCTGTTCGCGGTTAAAGAATCCGGTCGTTTGGACATCGAGGCCATGCTTCTTCGCAACAGCGGCAAAATCAGGAGCCGCTTTCAGTTCTTGACCAATGTGATCCGTTTGGACGGCGATCTCGGCGCGCTGCGATTCCTGAGCGTCTTTGGGCAGCGGGATCAAAAGATAATCGACGTTGATACTTTCCGGCATGGTGAATTCATTTTTGTGCGCGTCGTAGTAGGCGTTTGCTTCTGCTTCGCTGATCGGAAGGTTGCTTTTAAACTTTTCCGTCAGAAAAGCGATATAACTGATTTGAATTTTTTCGTTTTTGGATTTGTAAACCGCATAAATTTCATCTGAGGAAAGAGTGACCCAGCCGGTCTTCTCGGTGAATAATTTATCCAGCTTGAGGGATTCCCGGATGGATTCTTCGAACCCGCGGGCGTCTATTTTAAAAACGTAGCGCAGGACATCATTATAGAGAAGGCTGTCAAACTGCCCGTCCCTCTGGAAGTAGGGAAATTTTTCAATGGTCGCGACAACTTCCGTGTCGGTCACCTTGATGTTGGCCTGATCAGCTTCGCGCAGAAGGATCAGCCGGTCCCATGTTTCGGCTTCCAAATTTAGGAATGAGCTGATCTTGTTGAAATTTTCGCCGTAGCGCAAAAAGGCCTGCAAGCGGGTGCGCTGGTAGGCTTGTTCAAACTTTTCTATAGGGATTCTTTTTTCAAAGATCTTGCCGGCGAAGGAAGGGCCGCTGGAATTGTTTGTATAGTTGGCGGTCCCGAAAAAACCGAATGATATGATGATGACGATCGCGATGCCCCAGAGAACTTTCTTGGCAACGCCTTTTTTGCGTAAAATTTTAAGCATAAGAGTGTCCCTGCCCCGCCACAGGCGGGGCTTAATTAGGTTCAATTGCACAAATTTTCCAAATTATATAGTTGGGAAGGGCATTTGACAACCACTATTTTGCTTTACAATAAATAACAGCAAAGGTATAATGTCGGCACTTTCATCAGGAAGAGATTAAAAAATATGTGCTTATTTTCTCTAAAATAAAATTAGATGAAATAAGTACTTATCCAATTTCATCTTTACGATAATTGGGGTTATATTAAGGAAAACTGGGATGAAAAAACTTAAACTAGGTTTACCCAAGGGAAGTTTGCAGGAAGCGACCGTTAAGGTTTTTGGCCGGGCGGGCTTTAAAGTTCACATTTCCGAACGTTCTTATTTACCGCGGATCGATGACGATGAGATAGACCCTGTTCTGTTGCGGGCCCAGGAGATGTCGCGCTATGTCGAGGATGAAACCCTGGATTGCGGGATCACGGGCGCCGATTGGATCTTAGAGAATGGTTCCAGGGTCAATGCGTTGGCCGATTTGCACTATGCTAAACAGAGTTCTTCGAAAGTGCGCTGGGTTTTGGCAGTTCCGGAAAATTCTCCGATCAAATCGGTCAAGGACCTTCAAGGCAAAAAGATCGCCACTGAGCTTGTTAACGTCACAAAAAACTATTTTAAAGAACACAAGGTTTCCGCTGACGTGGAATTCAGCTGGGGCGCGACCGAGGTCAAGGTCGCGACCGGTCTGGTGGACGCCATCGTCGAGCTGACCGAAACCGGAAGCAGCCTGCGGGCGCATCATTTGCGTATCGTTTCGACCGTCTGCGAATCCATCACCCGGTTCATTGCCAACAAAAAAGCGGTTCAGGATCCTTGGAAAAAGAAAAAGATGGAGCAGATCATCACGCTTCTTAAAGGCGCCATAGACGCGGATAGTATGGTCGGTTTGAAGATGAATATCGAGAGCAGAAATTTGGATAAGATCCTTGATCTGCTGACGTCTTTGAAAAATCCGACAATTTCGCACTTGAGCAAAAAGGATTGGCTGGCCGTCGAGACGGTTATCGATGAAAGCACTGTCCGGACGCTCATTCCGAAACTGAAGGATGCCGGCGCTCAGGGGATCATCGAGTACTCTTTGAATAAAGTGATTTACTAAAAGAAAAGGTTGTCAACTATGCCATGCGGCCGTAAAAGAAAATTAAGAAAAATCCGGACCCACAAACGTAAGAAATTACGCAAAGCCCTCCGCCACTTAAAGAAACGCGACTGGGCATAAGGATTTTCATGCGACCCGCTCAAATTCTTAGGCAAATATTTTGTCTAGGGCTGACCTTGGTCTTTCTGTGCCGCTTTCCTGCTTCCATTCAAGCTTTCCAGGAAACAGATGTCTCGGCAGTGGGATTAACCCATTACACGATGGGGTTGATCTATGACCTCAACGGTTTGACCGAAGAGGCCATTGCCGAGTACAAAAAAGCTGCCGAGCGCGATGATGACAGTTATCTCATCCACCTGAAACTCGGTGCCAGCTACGCCCGTTTGGGTATGATGCCTGAGGCGATCCGCGAACTCAAACTTGTTTCCAAATATAATGTCGATGACCTGCAGGCGCATTATTTGCTGGCGTTGATCTATTCGACCAAGAAAGATTATGACCTGGCGGCGGATGAGTATGAATTCATTTTAAAATCCTTCGTCAAAAGCGAGCCGCAGAACATCGAGGTTTACGGCTACCTCGGCCAGCTCTACTATTCCCAGAAAAAATTCGACAAGGCTATTGAGCAGTTCGAGAGGATCCTCACCATCGAACCTAAGAACGCGGAAGTGATGTACCTTTTGGGTTCGTTATACCTTGATAAAAATGAACGTCAAAAGGCCGTTGATCTTTTCGCCAAGTCGATCGAGATCGATCCGGACCATGATGGAAGCCTGAACTCTTTGGGCTATATTTATGCTGAAGATAATGTGAAACTCGATGAGGCGCTTGAATTTGTCCAGCGGGCGGTGAAGATCGCCCCGGATAACGGCGCGTATCTCGACAGCCTGGGATGGATCTACTACAAAAAGGGAATGTACGATGAGGCGCTTTCCCATTTGGAAAAAGCGGACAGCTATCTCAAAGACCCGACGATCTATGATCACTTGGGCGATGTGTATTACGAAATGAACCAGCCCGAGAAAGCGAAAAAATATTGGCGGATGTCTTTGGATCTTTTGCCTCTCCAGGAAAAAGTTTCGGAGAAACTGAAGCGGCTAGAAAAGGGTCTTACTCAAAATCATTCCGCGAATAATTCCGTTCAGCGGTGACCTTAGGTTTGTTATGGCCAGTCTGACCCTTAAATCTCTCGCGAAGTTAAATCTTTACCTCAAAGTCGGCAACAAACGCCCTGATGGATATCATAATTTAGTTACGCTGTTTGAGCGGATCGATCTCTGTGACGACATTAAATTTACCGTTACGAACAGCGGGCGGATCCGTTTGTTTTGCTCACATCCGCAGGTGCCGATAGGCCCCAAAAATTTGATTTACCGGACTGCCCGGCTTCTTCAGGCGGAGTTAAGCGTTTCAAAAGGGGTTGATGTCCATATCACTAAGAGGATCCCGGTTGCGGCTGGTTTGGCCGGCGGGTCCAGCAATGCCGCCGCCACTTTGATCGGCTTGAACAAGCTTTGGAAGCTTAAGCTTTCCCGAGAAAAGCTGGCCGCTTATGGAAAGCGTATCGGCGCGGACGTTCCGTTTTTTCTTTACGATACTCCCTGGGCTCTGGGCACGGAGCGGGGGGACAGGATCGAAAAGCTTAAGATTAAGCCAAGGCTCTGGCATGTTTTGGTGGTTCCCCGGATGAAGATGTACACGCGTAACGTATTTGAGAATCTTAAGTTACCGGCGTCCGCTTCCGCGAACCCGGGGGGCCGTACGAATGTGTTGACAAAGAATAGTGATAATGTTAATATTTTAATCCGAAATTTGAGAAATAAGAAAATTTCTGTGGTTGGCTCATTGTTACGTAACGATTTGGAAATAAGTGTTTTTCAGCTGTGTCCAAAATTAGAGAAGATTAAAGAGTATATTAGAAGACTTAATACACTTGGGGTTTCGCTTTCCGGAAGTGGCCCTTCCATATTTGGTCTGACGGACTCTCAAAAACAAGCTGAATATCTTAAATCCATGCTGGGCAAGCGTTACAGCCGGGTGTTCGTCGTTCAGACACACTGAAACAGGAGCTGGCGTCTATGGAAATCACCGAAATTCGCGTCTTTGTCAAAGAAGGTCCGGACAAGAAATTGAAGGCGTACACGACGGTAACCTTCGATCATGCCTTTGTGGTCCGGAACATCAAGGTCATCCAGGGTTCGAACGCTCTTTTTATCGCGATGCCTTCGCGCAAGATCAAGGCGCAGTGCCCGAAATGCGGATTTAAGAACGAGATCGGAAGCAAATTTTGCAATAAATGCGGGGCTGAATTACCGCCGGAGCATAATCAGAATTTAGACGCCAAGGCAGAGCACCGGGACATCGCGCATCCGATTTCCAAAGAATTCCGCGACTATCTGCAGTCGCAGATTCTCGACGCGTACAAGAATGAGTTGGCCAAGGATGCCCGCGAGCGCAATAAGGCCGGCGACGCGCACGACGATTATTGAAAATTTTTTGCCCGGTGGTGTAATGGTAACACAGCAGAATTTGCCATGCACCAGAACAAACACTTCGTGTTCGGTGCATGGCAACCCTGAACCAACAACGAAGTGCTTTGTTTGGTTTGCGGTTGGATCTTTCATGAGCAATC
>CAYING010000010.1:0-27371 GCA_964364715.1 uncultured Planctomycetales bacterium | reverse complement strand
CGGTGGTGTAATGGTAACACAGCAGAATTTGGATCTGCTTTTCCAGGTTCGAATCCTGGCTGGGCAGGATTGTTCTACGGTTTAAGTTTTTTATTTTCGACCTTGCTAAGAAGCGGGAACGGATGAAAGATCTGAGAACTCTCATTCTGGCGGCCGGTAAAGGCACGCGGATGAAATCGAATCTGGCAAAAGTCCTGCATCCCTTATGGGGACGGCCGTTGATTCAATATGTTTTGGAAGTTTCACAAGCGGTTGGTTCTTTGAAAATATGTGTTGTGGCGGGTCATCAGCCGGATGCGGTCAGAAAATATTTGGGCCGTTCGACCGCCGCAGTTATTCAAAAAAGGCTTTTGGGCACCGCCGACGCTGTCCGTTCGGCAGCATCCTTTTTGAAAGGATTCCGCGGGGATGTTTTGATTCTGTGCGGGGACACACCTCTATTGACCAAAGAAACGGTCCGCAGGTTGGTCAAAAAACATCAGACGTCAAAGGCAGGATGTACATTTTTGACCGCATCGGTTCAGGAACCTTACGGTTACGGACGGATCATCCGCGATGCTGCCGGTCATGTGACCGCGATCCGTGAACATAAAGACGCGAGCGATGCGGAAAAGGCCGTAAAAGAGATCAACGTCGGGGTGTATTGCTTCCGCGGGCCTGAATTGAACGAAACGCTTAAGAAAGTCACGCTGAATCCGAAGAAAAAAGAATTTTATTTGACCGATATTGTTGAGCTTCTGGTGGGCAAGAATTTAAAAGTCGAAACAGTCACGACCGGGGATGCGAACGAAGGTTTGGGGATCAACACGCGGGAAGATCTGGCGCTGGCAGCTGAGATTTTGCGCTACCGGATTTTGCGGAAATGGATGCTGGAAGGCGTGACGATCGTCGATCCGAAGACAACGTATATTGACGCGGATGTAGAGATCGGACAGGACACAACGATCCGTCCGTTCGTGGTGATCGAGAATAATGTCCGGATCGGAAAGAATTGCACGGTCGGTCCTTTTACGCGGTTGCGGCCGGGAACAAAATTGAAGGACCATGTTGAGATCGGAAATTTTGCTGAGGTTTCACGGTCCGAGTTAGGTGAACATTCTTTGATGAAGCATTTCAGTTTTTTGGGGGATGCGCGGGTCGGGTCCAGGGTCAATATCGGCGCCGGGGTTGTAACGGCGAATTACGACGGTAAGAATAAAAATGTGACGCACATCGCCGATGAGGCGTTCATCGGTTCAGATTCGATCCTGGTGGCTCCGGTGACAATCGGACGCAAGGCGGTCACGGGAGCGGGTTCAGTCGTTAAAAAGGGTACAGTTGTCCCGCCGGGAAAAGTCGCGGTCGGTGTTCCCGCGCGGGTCATATCACGGAGAAAACTTTAATGAACGGATTATCGGTTTTTACAGGGAACGCCAATCCTGATTTGGCGAAAAAGATCGCGGAATGTCTGCAGATCTCTTTGACGGAAGTTTTGGTGGGGCGTTTCAGCGAAGGCGAGATCCGCGTCAAGATCCAGGAAAATATCCGCGGCAAGGATGTCTTTATCATCCAGCCGTCCAGTCCTCCGACCAATGATAATTTGATGGAACTTTTAATTTTGATCGATGCCGCCCGACGAGCGTCAGCGAAAAGAATTACAGCGGTCATCCCGTACTACGGTTATGCCCGGCAGGACAGGAAAGACCAGCCGCGCGTTCCGATCACCGCCAAGCTGGTGGCGAATCTGATCGTAGCGGCCGGCGTTGACCGTGTCCTGACGATGGACCTGCACGCGAATCAGATCCAGGGTTTTTTTGATATCCCGGTGGACCATTTATACGGAATCAATGTGCTTTGCGAATATTTTGATACTAAAAAATTGAAAAATGCGGTCGTTGTTTCTCCGGATGTGGGCGGGATCAAGATGGCCCGCGCTTATGCCAAACGTTTATCGGCTGGTTTGGCGATCGTTGATAAGCGGCGGATGAGCCCGGAGAAAACAGAGGTCATGCATATTTTGGGGTCGGTCAAGGGAAAGACCGCCATTCTCGTCGATGATATGGTCGCGACCGCCGGATCTTTGATCGAGGCGGTGGAGGCTTTGACCCAAAAAGGAGTCAAAGAAGTTTATGCCGCGGTGAGCCACGGGGTGCTTTCGGGCGCTGCGATCGATCGGATCAAAAATTGCAAGGCCTTGAAGGAGGTCGTGATCACCGACAGCGTTCCTTTGTCTAAGGAGAAAGATTCTTCCAAGATCAAGGTGGTGACGATCGCGCCGTTATTGGCCGAGGCCATTCACCGGATCCACAACGAAGAATCAGTGAGTTGTTTGTTCGATGTCACGCGTTAAACGAAACTAATGTCAGGAAGGCAGGTTACAAGAAGAAATGGAAGAGATTAAATTAGATGTTCAAATCCGCAGCGAGGTCGGAGGCAAACACATTCGCAAAGTCCGCCGTGAAGACTGTGTCCCGGCGATCATTTATGGCGGCAAGACCAAGCCGACCGCGGTGAAGGTCGACCGCAGAACTTATGAAAAAATCATGCGGCATCATCACGGCGAGACCGTGCTCTTCCATATCAATGTGATGGAGGGGGATAAAAAGTTGAGGGATTATTCCGCGATCTTGAAAGAAGAACAGCACGACCCGGTCAACAGCAGCGTCCTGCATATCGATTTCAACTGTATTTCTCTGACCGAGAAGATCGAGGTCAAGGTTCCGATCGTGGCTAAAGGGGAAGCCCCCGGCGTCAAAAAAGACGGCGGTTCTCTCGAGCATGTACTATGGGAATTAGATGTCGTGTGTCTTCCAACCCAGATCCCGCAGAATTTGTCCGTGGACGTCAGCCATTTGGAACTTAACCAGAGCATTCATGTTAAAGACATTACCCTTCCGCAGGGTGTTACGACTAAACACGATCCGGATTCGGTCGTCTTCACTGTTGCTCCGCCGATGAAAGAAGAGGTTGTCGTCGAAGGCGCGGAAGCCGCCCCGACAGAACCTGAAGTTATCCGTGAAAAGAAGAAAGAAGAAGGCGACAAGGCCGCCGCTCCCGCAGCCGGTAAAAAGGCTGACGGTGATGCGAAAGCCAAATAAGGTTTCAAATTTTGTCTGAAACGCTTCTTATTGTTGGTCTGGGGAATCCCGGCAAGGATTATGAATACACGCGGCACAATCTGGGTTTTATGGTTGTGCGGAATCTTGCACAGCGCGAAAAGTTAAAGTTCTCGGATAATTCATCGGCCAAAGGTCTTACCGCCGAAGGCGCCCTATTCGGGAAAAAGGTGGTTTACTTTTTGCCGATGACGTATGTGAATAATTCGGGCTTGGCGGTCCGAGCGATCGTCGGGAAAAAAGGGGTAGAGGCCAAGAACATCCTCGCCGTTGTCGACGATGTTAATGTCGATTTCGGCAAGATGCGGCTGCGGCCGGAAGGCAGTGCCGGCGGGCATAACGGCCTGAAGTCGATGATCGAACATTTAAAGACCAGGGAATTCGCCCGGCTGCGGCTGGGGGTGGGTTCGCCGAGGCACAAAGAGGCCATGGCCGATTATGTTTTGAGTGAATTCACCAAAGATGAGAAAAAGCATTTGGGAAATTTTATTCAGGAAGCCAGCGAATGTTGTGTGGCTTGGGTTAAGGATGGAATGAGCAACGCGATGAATCAATTCAACCGAAGGAAAAACGATGAATAAGTATGAATTAATGGTGGTTGTTAACGCTCTTTTATCTCAGGAAGAAAGAGACGCGATCTTTAAAGATCTGGTCGATATCGTCACGAAAAGCGGCGGTAAAGTGATCAATAATCAGGTGTGGCTCGATAAACACAGGATCACTTTTAACCTCAAAAAATGTCCGCAGGTAACCTATTATCTGGTCAATTTTGAAAGCGCCCCCGCGAATATCGCGAAGATGAAGCCGAGCTTCAAGTTGAATGAGAAGATCTTACGCTTTCTTATCCTTAAGTTGGAAAAATAGGCTAAAATATCCTACAACAGTGTTGAATTCTTTGAGAACAGCCCCGCCCTGGCGGGGCAGGGAGGGTCAAGATGGCAAGTTTGAACAAAGTTTTCTTAATCGGGAACTTAACACGTGATCCTGAGTTGCGTTATACACCGGCCGGTGTGGCGGTGACGAATTTGGGCTTGGCGGTGAATCGAAGATTTCGCGATAAGTCGGGGGAAGTCAAGGAAGATGTCTGCTTTTTAACTGTGACGGTGTGGGATAAACAGGCCGAGGCCTGCAGCCAGTACCTGCAAAAGGGAAGCCCGATCTTTGTGGAAGGCGTTCTGCAGTCCAGAAGCTGGGAAACCAACGACGGACAGAAGCGCAGCACGATCGATGTCCGCGCCGAGCGTGTACAGTTTTTAGGAACATTTAAGTCCAGCGCGGTCCAAGGGACTGCTGGACAAGCGGCAGAAAGTGAATCTTTGGTCGGTTCCTCGGAAGGCGATGCGATCCGTCCGGAAGATGTTACTTGGGATGAATAAAAAAAAGTCAAAAGTTAAAGGTCAAAAGTTAAAACTGGGGTCGCGCAGCGACGCATCACTTTTAACATTTGCCTTTTGAGTTTTGAATTAATAACCAAAGTGATTCAGCCCCGCCACGGCGGAGCAGGGAGGTAACCATTGCAACGTTTTCAAAGTTCAAGCCGGTCATCATCATCTCGATCATCATCTCGATCATCATCGCGATCATCGTCGCGATCATCATCCAGGACATCGCGTCCTTCCAGAGGTGGTTCGAGTTTTTCTGGACGGGAAGGACGGCCGCCTTCCCGTTTTGGTTCGCGAAGACCTTTCCGGTCGCCGAAATTTCAAAATCTTAACCTCAAAACAGAAAAAATCGATTACAAGAACCTTGCCCTGTTACAGAAGTTCTTAACGGACCGCGGCAAGATGCTGTCTCACCGGGTGACCGGGGTGACAACGGCACAGCAGCGGCAGATCTGCGCCGCTATCAAGCGCGCCCGTTTTTTGGGATTATTGTCCGTCGGCGCGATGAAATGATTAAATCCCGCCTGTGAAGCGGCGGGATCAATTTCCCCCGCCTCTTGTGAAGCGGCGGGATCAATTCCGGCGGTCAACTTATGTTCCGCCTTTGGCGTCCATAAGTTGAGCCGTCATTGAGGAGGCAGGACATGGAAGTTATTTTGAGTCAAGATGTGCAAACAGTCGGGAAGATCGGCGATGTCGTGAAGGTGAAATCCGGTTTTGCCCGCAATTATTTGCTCCCCAACAAATTGGCTTATCCGGCGACAGCCGTTAATCTTAAACGCATCGAAGTGGAAAAGGCTAGAAAAGTAGAATCAGGCCGTAAGGCCAAGGCGGCAGCGCAGGAGTTGGCCGAGAAGATCAGTAAAGTTTCCTGCACTGTCACCGTTGAGGTGAACGATCTGGACCGTCTCTACGGCGCGGTCACGGAAGTCGAGATCGTCAGGGCGCTGGAACAGGAAGGATATTCCATCGACAAAAGATCCATCGTGCTTGAGAAACCGATCGATGAATTAGGGATTTATGACGTCGGCATCAAATTGCATTCCGAAGTAACCGCGAAGATCCGTCTCTGGGTAGCCAAAAAGTAGTTTTGGGCTTGCGCTAATTTAATTGAGTTCTGACAATAACGTAAAGACGTCGAGTATGGCTCATCAGGAATTAAGGATCCCGCCGCAAAACATCGAGGCTGAGAAGTCTGTTTTGGGTTCGATGCTGATCGACAGCGAGGCGATCGGTGTCGCCCTCGAGATTCTCGATGAATCATGGTTCTACGAAGAAGCCCACCGGAAGATCTATGCCGCCATTATTGACCTTTACAATAACCGTAAAAATGTCGATCTGATCACACTTTCCAATCAGCTCAATGGCCGCAACCAGCTTGAGTCGATCGGCGGAGTCACTTATCTTACCGAGATCATCGATTTCGTTCCCACCGCGGCCAACGTCGAACATTACGCTCATATCGTTAAGGAAAAGGGGATCCTTCGTAAACTGATCCGTAATGCCACCCAGATCGTCAGCGAAGGTTATGATCCCAAAGGACATGCTGCGGAAGCGGTGGATCTCGCCGAGAAATTGATCTTTGAGGTTGCGGACTTGGAACAGCGCCGCCGCGCGGTGCACATTAAGGATCTGGTCAAAGAGAGTATCGAAACGATCGACCATCTGTATCAGCGCAAAGAATACGTTACCGGTTTACCGACGGGATTTATCGAATTTGACAAAATGACCTCTGGATTTCAGAAGTCTGATCTCATCATTGTGGCCGGGCGGCCCTCGATGGGAAAAAGCGCGTTGGCGATCGCCATGGGAGACCGGACAGCCGTTGATCTTAAAAAAGGTGTGGCCTATTTCAGCTTGGAAATGGCCAAAGAACAATTGGTGCAGAGAATGCTTTGCGCGCAGGCCCGTGTCGATGCGCATAAAGTCCGGTCTGGATTTTTGTCGCCGTCCGACTGGCCGAAATTGACCGCTGCCGCCGGAAAACTTTCCGCTTCATCGATCTTCATCGATGATACCCCGGCTTTGTCCACGATCGAATTGCGGGCGAAGGCGCGGCGTTTAAAATCCAATCATGATATCCAGCTCATTATTGTCGACTATCTTCAGCTGATGCGTTCGACCATCCGGGCGGAGAGCCGTCAGCAGGAGATCTCGGAAATTTCCCGTTCACTGAAAGAACTGGCCCGTGAACTGAGTGTTCCGGTGATCGCCTTGAGCCAGCTGTCCCGCGCGGGTGAAAGCCGCCAGGACCACCGTCCGCAGCTTGCGGACCTGCGCGAATCCGGCGCCATCGAACAGGATGCCGACTTGGTTGTTTTGCTGATGAGAGAAGAATATTATAATCCGACGGAAGAGAACCGCGGTATCGCGGAATTAATCGTGGCCAAGCAGCGTAACGGTCCGACCGGGACCGTGAAGCTGGTCTTTTTAAGGGAGTATATGCGTTTTGAAAATTTGGCGTACGTTGAGGTCTAAAATCTTTGGCTTGTCCGTTGACGCCGCTATTCCGAGTGCATATAATTAAATAAGGAAAATTGGGATGTACTTGTTTTCGCTAATTAATAGTAGATGTAACAAGTACTTATCCCAATTTCATCGTTATGCTAAATGGGATTAAATAAGGAAAATTGGGATGAAAAAATTTCTACAGCTCAGTGTGTTGTTCATTTCGGTGTTGTTGTCAGCATCCTACTCATTCGCTCAGCCAGGTCCCGAAACTCCCGCGGCAAGCGAAGAACGCAAGATCGTCAAGGCGATCGAGATTCAGGGAAATAAGACGAGCAGTATTTCGCTTATCTTGAGCAAGATCAAGACCCGCGTCGGCCAGGAATATCTCCAGTCCGTTATCAGCGACGACTTAAAACGTTTGTACAACACCGGTTATTTTTCGGATGTCACCGTCGACCGGCAGGACTATGAAGGCGGATTCCGGGTCATCATCACGGTCGTTGAGAAGCCGATCATCGACAAGATCACATTTTCCAAGACCCGCCACATCAACAGCCGCGTGCTGCAGCAGAAGATCCAATCCAAACCGGGAAAATTTCTGGACAGCAAATCGCTCAAGGATGATGTTGAGGTCATCGAGGAGTTCTATTCCAAAAAAGGCCTGACCATGGCCGAGGTCGCGCCGGAAACGTCCGTTGATGAAGTGACCAATAAGGCCAAAATCCATTTTGTCATTAAAGAAGGCAGCCAGGTCCGCATCCGCCGCATCAGCGTCTACGGCAATAAGGCCTATCCCCAGAAGAAGATCGTCGGGCTGATCAAGACCCGGGCCAAGTGGCTTTTCAATTCCGGATTTTTGAAAGAAGACCTGCTTAAAGAAGATATGGAGAGGATCGTCGCCTTTTATGAGCAGAACGGCTTCATCGACGCCGCGGCAGAGTACAGCCTCGATTACGGCAGCGAAGGGCGTCTCGCGGTCGGCATCAAGATCGATGAGGGCAAACAGTATTTTACTGACGAGGTAACGATCGCCGGGTACAGCGTTCTGACTGAAAAAGAGATCCGCGCTATTATGACCGAAGCCAAGCAGGGGAAAGCTTTCAGCCGGGAGAAATTGAGCGTGGATGTGAACAATATCCAGACGTTATATTTTGACCACGGTTATATTTTTGCCAAAGTAAATGATTCGACATCCTTGAATCCGGAAACGGGCAAGGTCGATATCAAACTGGACATTAATGAAGGCGATCTGGCTTATGTGAACAAGATCAAAATCGAGGGGAACACCCAGACGAGGGATATTGTGATCCGCCGTGAGGTCAGTTTGGCCCCGGGGGATAAATTTGACGGGGAGAAACTGCGCCGTACCAAGGATCGCTTGAAGGCCTTGGGATATTTTGAAGATGTGAATTATGATATTGAAGATACTGATGCCTCGATGAAAAAAGACCTGGTGGTCCAGGTCAAGGAAGCGAAGACCGGGACGTTCAGTTTCGGCGGGGGTTTTAGCACGGTCGATCAGGTGGTCGGGTTCGTGGAGATTGAACAGCGGAATTTTGATTTCAGCAACTGGCCGACCTTTACCGGCGGCGGGCAGAATTTGCTTGTCCGGGCGGAAACAGGTTCTGTGCGTAACAATACGCGGTTGAGCTTTACCGAGCCGTGGTTCTTTGATTATCCGGTCTCCGCCGGGTTCGATGCGTACCGCAGCGCGCATGACAAGCAGCGGAATACAGGTTACAGCTATAATGAGACCCGCCTCGGCGGTGATGTGCGTTTAGGGAAAAGATTCAATGATTTTGTTTCCGCCGATATGATCTACCGTAATGAGCGGATCAAGATCGAGGACTTTGATGCAGGCGTTTCTGCGGATTTGTTGGCAGAACAAGGCGAAAATACGGTGAGCAGTCTTGGTTTCGGGCTGACCCGCGACGACCGAGACAGTGTGATCAATCCGACCAAAGGGCTTTATGTGAACGGTTTTGCGGATTTTGCCGGCGGGGTGCTTTCCGGGGATAAGGATTTTTACCGTTTTCAGCCGAGGGCCAGCTATTATATTCCTTTCAAATTTAATTCGGTGCTTGAATTGCGTCTGCGCGGCGGATTTATGCAGCCGTACGGCGATTCAGAAAAAGTCCCCATCTTTGAAAGATTTTTCGTCGGCGGCGCCAGAACGATCCGCGGGTATGACGAGCGTAAGGTCGGCCCGATCGATTCAGTGACGAACGATCCGATTGGCGGCGAGTCCCTGCTGGTCGGGAACGTCGAATATGTCATCCCGCTCATTGATTTTCTTAAATTGGCGGTCTTTGTGGACAGCGGTAACGTGTGGGCCGACGCTGAGGATTTCGGTTCAGGAGATTTTAAATCCGGTACCGGACTTGGCTTGCGCGTCAAAACACCTATCGGCCCGGTGAGCGTTGATTATGGTTATCCTTTGAATGATGAACCCGGAGAGCAAAGTCGTTCCGGGAAATTTTATTTTAACGTGAGTCGTGGTTTTTAAAAAAAAGGAGGTTCGCTGTGAAAGGTCTTAAATTTTTATTGGCCGCATTATTCTTGCTGGCAACTGTTTCCGCCGGATACGCTCAGACGATCGACGGCAAAAAGATCGGAACGATGGACTTAAGCCGTGTCTTTGATGAGTATACCAAGACGAAGGAATATGATGCGAGTTTGGAAACCAAACACAAGGAATTTGAGAAGGAAAGAAACGCGAAGATCGACAAGCTTAAGGAAGCGCAGGCTAAATTACCGGCCTTGAAGGATAATGAAAAGGCCAAGGTCCAGGCCGATATCGACGCGATGATCAATGACCTGAAAACATTCGACGGCCAGAAGCAGATGGATTTCAAGAAGGAACGCGATGAGAAGATCCGCGAGATCCTTTTAGAGATCGAGAAGGTCGTCAGCGATCACGCTCAAAAAGAAAATTACGCGTTCATCCTAAACGATCGTGTCCTTATTTTCGGCAATAAGGGTTTTGATATCACCGATCAGATGATCAAGCTTTTGAACGAAAGTTATCCCAAGAAGAAGTAAGGTAATGCAGAAGACTCTGGGAGAAATAGCGAAGCACGTCGGCGGCGAATTGGTTGGCGGGGCGGGTGTCATTATCACAGGGGTTTGCGGTATCAAGGAAGCGCAAGAAGGCGATATCACTTTTGTCGCCAATCAGAAATATTTCTCCCTGATCAAGACCACCAAGGCCTCGGCCATCATCGCGCCGCTGGACGTTCCGATCAGCGGTAAGGCCGTTATCCGCACTATGAATCCTTCTTTGGCCTTTGCCCAAACCCTCAATTTGTTTCTGGAAGATGAGTTCAAACCCCTGCGCGGGATTCATCCGACGGCCATTATTTCTAAAGAAGCGATTATCTGCAAGGATGTCAGTATCGGACCCTTTACCGTTATTGAGGCGGATGCCGCGATCGGCGACAATGCGACGATCACCAGCGGATGTTTTATCGGTCAGCATACCAAGATCGGCCGGGGATGCCTGATCTACCCCAACGTCATCATTCGTGAGAAAGTTACGATCGGCAACCGGGTGATCATCCACAGCGGAACCGTCATCGGGTCAGACGGGTTCGGCTTTGTCAGCCTTAACGGTGTTCACGAAAAGATCCCGCAGGTCGGGGTCGTGATCATTGAGGACAATGTCGAGATCGGCGCGAATGTGACGATCGACCGGGCCAGGTTTGATAAAACATTTATCGGGCAAGGGACCAAGATCGATAATCTTGTGCAGATCGCGCATAATGTTCACATCGGGCGCAATTGCCTCATTGTTTCCCAAGTCGGGATCTCGGGAAGCGTCGTGATCGAGGACGGCGTTGTGCTGGCCGGACAGGTCGGTGTTGCCGGGCATTTAACGATCGGGGAAGGTTCGGTCGTGACCGCAAAATCCGGAGTGAGCAAATCCATTCCTCCGAACACGATCGTGTGGGGCATTCCTGCCAAGCCGCATCTGCATGCCAAGCGCGTGAATGCCGCGATGCAGAAACTTCCTGATTATGTCAAAACGATCCATGAATTAAAGAAGAGAATTGAAGAATTAGAAGCAAGGCTCAACGGTTAATATGACTGAAAAACAGCGGACAATTAAAAAGGAATTTAAGCTCTCGGGTGTAGGACTTCATACCGGCAGCCGGGTCAATCTGGCCTTCAAGACCGCCGGCGTAAATGAGGGGATCAAGTTTATCCGCATGGATTTGCCGGGTCATCCGGCCGTTCCGGCGAATATTACGAGCATTTATCCGGGCCAAAGGGTTTCCCGTTGCACGACGATCGGCCGTGATGAAAAATTGATCTATACCGTCGAGCATCTGATGAGCGTTCTGTATGGATTGAAGATCGATAATTTGACCATCGAGATCGACAGCAATGAACTTCCCGGATTAGACGGAAGCGGCCTGGAATTTTTGAAAGCCATTCAGGCGGCGGGGGTCGTTGAACAGGACGCGCCGCGGCAAGTGTTTGAGATCAAAGAGCCGCTTTTTTTTCAGGACGATCATGCCGCGATCTTCGCGACGCCGTATCCCGGTTTTAAGGTTTCGTACATGCTGGATTATCCGCATCCGTTTTTGCGGTCGCAATTTTTTGACAGTGAGATCGACTGCGCTATTTTTGAAAAAGAGATCGCCCCGTGCCGGACGTTTTGTTTGGAACAGGAGGCGCAGGAGCTCCGTTCAAAAGGGCTGGGAAAAGGGGCTGATTATAGGAATACGCTCGTCGTTGGAGAGAAAGGCGCCATAAATAACATACTGCGCTTTAAGGATGAGTTTGTCCGGCATAAAGTTTTGGATTTAATCGGTGATCTTTATCTTTTGGGAATGCCGATCCGCGGCCATATTTACGCGGTCAAAAGCGGCCATCGCCTCAATATTGAATTGCTCCGCAGGATCCAGCATCAAAAGATTTTGTATGAGAATAAAGGTTTTGTTCCGGAAAATAATTGGGGCGACAAAAAGCAGTATGACGTTCAGGATATTATGCGGATTCTTCCGCACCGTTATCCGTTTTTACTGATAGACAGGGTTATTGAACTTGAGCGCGGGAAAAAGGCTATCGGGATCAAAAATGTTACGATCAACGATAATTTTTTCCAGGGGCACTTCCCGACTAAACCGGTCATGCCGGGTGTTTTGATGGTGGAGGCGATGGCTCAGACCGCAGGGGTGATAGTCTTGACGGGTCCGGATCATCATGGTAAAGTAGCGTTCTTTATGTCCGCGGATAACGTTAAGTTCCGCAAGTTCGTTGTTCCGGGCGATCAGCTGGTCATGGAGGTCGAGGTCGTGAGCGATAAATCTCGCACTGCCAAGATAAGGGCCCAGGCCAAGGTCGGCGAGGATGTGGTCGCGGAAGCGGAAATGCTTTTTTCGTATGCCGACACCAGTTTTTTGAGCTAAATTCTGTTTAATTTTTGAGTAATTATTGTTAAGCTAAGATAATTTTATGTACTTATTTTCCTTAAAATAGTATAGAGGAAACAAGCCTGCCTGCCGGTAGGCTTATCCCAATTTCATCTTGACATAAATTGGGAATAATTAAGCCCCGCCTGTAGCGGGACAGGGAAAATTGGGATGGAAGACATCAATATACATAAATCAGCGGTGATCCACCCGAGCGCTAAACTCGCTCCGGGCGTGAGCGTCGGACCGTACTCGATCATCGACGGTGATGTGACCTTGGGAGAAAATGTGCGCGTGGGAAGCCACTGTGTCGTCACCGGACAAACCACCATTGGGAAAAGCTCCACTCTCTTTACCGGGGCGGTCGTCGGAAGCCCGCCGCAGATCAAAAATTCTAAAAGTAACGGCAATGTCTATCTCAGCATCGGTGAGAATAATGTCATCCGCGAATATGTGACGATGAACCCCGGCACCGTGGAAGGCGGGGGAAAGACCTTGATTGGTGATAATAATCTTTTTATGGCTTATGTCCATATCGCGCACGACTGCCTGATCGGAAATAACTGTGTTATGGCCAATGCCGCAACGCTCGCCGGCCATGTCATCCTCGAAGATAACGCGATCGTCGGAGGATTGACCGGAGTTCATCAATTTGTCCGTCTTGGGCGTCTGTGCATGGTGGGCGGCATGTCGAGGATTTCACAGGATGTCCCGCCGTTCGCTTTGTGTTCCGGTGCGGATCAGAAGATCTATGGCATCAACAAGGTCGGCCTCAAGCGCGCCAATACTCAGACGGAGATCATCGGGAAATTGCGCAAGGCATTCAAGATCCTGTTCAGTTCCGGCCTGACCAGAACGCACGCGATCGAACGTGTGGAAAAAGAGCTGCTGCCCTGCCCCGAAGTCGAACATTTGATCTTCTTCGTCAAGACGTCCAAACGCGGTGTCGCAGGCGGCTGATCACCCATCTATGTACTTGTTTTCTCTACAAATAATCCAGATGAAACAAGTACTTATCCCAATTACATCTAATATATAATAAATAGTTATAAGGAAAATTGGGATGGCTATTCAAAAGCTCGGACTCATTGCCGGCAACGGCAAATTCCCCATCCTTTTTGCCCGTGAAGCCAAAGCCAAGAGCATGAAAGTCATCGCGGCAGCGGTCTGCGGCGACACTTCTTTCTTCCTCAAATTCTTCGTCGATCAATTGTCCTGGTTCCGCGTCGGTGAATTAAAAAAACTCTTCCAATATTTTAAAGAACAAGGGGTCAGCCAGGTGATCATGGCGGGCCAGGTGAACCCGAACAATCTTTTTGATGAAAACTTGAAGCTTGATGAGGAATTTCAGAAATTACACGCCGCGCTTAAAGACCGAAAAGCGGATACGATCTTCAGCGCGGTCGCGGAAAAGTTAAAAGAGAACGGGATGGAGCTTCTGGATTCCACGATGCTCCTGGCCGATTATATGGCGCCGAAGGGGACACTGACCCGGCGGGGGCCGACGGCCGCGGAACTCGCGGACATCGAATTCGGCCGCACGATCGCCAAAATGATGGGCGGGATCGACGTCGGGCAGACGGTTGTCATCAAGGAAAAAGCGATCGTCGCGATCGAGGCGATGGAAGGAACGGATAAAACCATTCTGCGCGGCGGCGCAATCGCCCGCAAGGGCGCGGTCATCGTGAAGATGAGCAAGCCCAGCCAGGATAACCGTTTCGATGTTCCGGTTATCGGGCCGCGGACCATCCGGAATATGATCAAATCCAATGCCGCTTGTCTCGCCGTCGAGGCCGGCAAAACTCTTATCATCGACCGCAACTCCTGCGTTAAACTCGCCGACAAGGCAGGGATTTGTATCGTGGCCGCTTAGTTTCAGCGCGATCTTATAAATAAAAAATTTTTATCCCGCCTTCCCATAACACCCCAGGCTTCCGCCCGGGGATGGGAAAGCGGCGGGATTCCGCCCCGCGAGGGGCAGGCAGAAAGGAACTGCGGGCTTTACCGCGGGGGCTCCATGAATGTCAAAGATCAAATAAAAGTTCATGCCGGAACTATCGGGTTTGCGATTTTGCTGGTTATCAATTTTCTTTTTCTCCGTCATAGTTCGTTCCGTTTTTTTAATTTTTACGATATGTGTTTTGACCTGGATGGCGGATGGCGGATCCTCAATGGACAGCGTCCGCATTCTGATTTTATTTGTTTTACCGGCCCCGTCCATCTTTATATATATGCGTTGTTCTTTAAAATTTTTGGATTCGGGAAAACCGCCGTATTCGCCTGTCTTATCGCCGGAAGTTCCCTGGCGATGGCCCTTATTTTTTGGATGACCCGGCGGGCAATTCCGCCGGGTGTTTCTTTATTAGTGACTGCCCTTACCATGACAAGTTTTTATTGGCCGGTCTCTCATCCTTGGCACAACCAGACAGCCATGCTCTGGGGAATATCGGCGCTTTCCCTTTATGTTCGTTGTATGAATTTTTTAACTCCCAAGATCGCGGTGAGGGTTGCGTTCGCCTGCGGGGCGCTCATCACCTTGACTTTTATGACCAAAACCAATGAGGGATTGATCTACGGCGCTTTGTTTCCGGCGCTATTTGCGTTTTCAGCCTATCGCCGGCAATTGCTCGCGGGCTATCTTACCGGAGGGCTGATAAGTTTAGCCGCGGCATTCATTATTATCGGGTGTTCTCCTTTGGCTTTTTTTGAGCAGATCACCGTTTACGGCCGGCAGATGGCAGGCCCCCGGCTGTCCCGCCTTATGCTTATTACGAATTGGTTCGCTAACTACTATTGGATCCCTTTTACGATTGTCCTTCTTAACGTTTGGCCGTTCCGGCAAAAGTATCGGGAGCTCTTTGTGCTTTTTGTCGGCATGATGTTAATCAGTGTTTATAGCCTTTATTCCAGCGACATTCTCCGTCAAGCCAATACCTTTATGTGGGGAATTTTCATGGCCGCGGCTTATTTAATTTTTTACAAAATAAAAGGGGGCCTCACAACGCCCCGGCAAAAAAGGATTTTTAGAATTTCAGAATGGTTTTTGGCGGCGGTCTGCGTTGTTTTGATCGCCCTATCCGTTAAATACGGTTTTGAACTCAAGGTTTGGACTTATACCGGGAAAAATCCGGCGGGCACCTATGCGCTTAAGGCAAAACCGTTTGAGGGCTGGCTGTTTGATGAGCCGCGCGGAAAGATCCTGGACCAAATCGTCGATTTTATCAATACGAATATCCCTGAAAAGGATTCTATTTTAGTCGTAACCGATATGCAGATACTTTATGCTTTAACCGGCCGGCCGAGTTATCCCGGGATCCCGATACAGGCATTTCAGAAAGATGAGATGCCCGCGCCCGGGGCGCAGCTTCAACAAGTACAAAAAACAATCACTGCGCGTCCCCCGGATTGGATCATTCTGGACATAGGGAACTTAATAAATGAGGTTCCCTATTTAGGACTTTCCGAAGCGATGAGAACACGGTATGGGCTCGCGCAAAGCTTCGGCCCATTCGCGATTTATCAAAAGAAAACGCTCCGAAGTTTCTAAAAATTACAGAAAATTTTTTGTTGACGCAAATAAAAATCACGCGTGTTATACTGGGACGTTTTTCGGGGAGTAGCGCAGCTGGCTAGCGCACTTGCTTTGGGAGCAAGGGGTCCAGGGTTCAAATCCCTGCTCCCCGACCATAAAAATCAAATCCTAAACCCTAAACCCTAAACAAATTCAAAATCCCAATGATCCAAACTCAAAAACGTTTCAAACATTTGAATTTTGTGTTTTGGATTTGTTTAGGATTTAGTGCTTAGAGTTTAATCATTATGCCCCGCGACCACGTCAAATTTATCAGCGACTTAGGCGAACTCTCCGGAATCTTCCGCGATTCAACCAGCCTGGAAACTTTTCTTCAGAAGATCGTTGTTATGGTCTCCGAACATATGCACTCGGAGGTCTGTTCGATCTATCTTTATTACGAAGACACGCAAAAACTTGTCCTCAGGGCCACCAAAGGGCTTCATCCGTCGTCGATCGGCGCGGTCGCGATGCAGCTGGGGGAAGGCCTGACCGGCCTGGCGCTTGAGGAATCGCGCCCGATCTGCGAGAAGAACGCCAGCCGCAATCCGCACTTCAAATCTTTTCCCGGCATCGGTGAAGAAAAGTATGAATCGTTCTTGGCCGTGCCGATCGTCCGCGGGCAGACCCGCATCGGCGTCATCGTTATTCAAAATACCCGGAAGAATTATTTTTCGGAAGAAGATGTCAAGGCCTTCCGCGCGATCACCTCTCAGCTGGCCAATACGATCGAGACAGCGAAATTGCTGATGTCCCTCGGCGAAAAGGAAAGACCAAAAGAGGCCGTACCCGTCAAAGGGCTGAAACTGGTCCAGGGAAAAGTCGGATCCTCGGGTTTCGCGTTCGGAGAGGCCGTTGTGGCCAACGAACATCTCCCGTCAGTGAGTATCCTGGAGATGGCCGCGTCGCGGAAGTATTCATTGGAGGATTTCTATCGCGCAGTCCAACTGGCTGAAAAGCAATTGCGCAATCTTCAGCAGCAGATCGAAGAACAGCTCTCCGATGCGGCGTCGCTCATTTTTGCCGCCCAGATCCTGATGCTCAAGGATAAAGGTTTTATCGAAGGGATCGTCAGCCTTGCCGGAAGCGGGGTCCCTTTTCCGTCGGCGATCAGGCGCGTTGTCGAACAGTATGTGCAAAGGTTTGAATCCATCGCCAGCCCGTATCTGCGGGAGAAGAAGCAGGATGTTAAGGATATCGGCAAACGCCTTCTGGAAAACCTTACGGGGGTCAATCCGGAAGCGCATTATGCCGGGCATATTATCGTCGCGCAGGAACTTTTCCCCTCCGATATCCTGAAATTATCGATGGAGAATGTGAAGGGGATCGTCCTGTTGAGCGGCGGAGCGAGCTCTCATCTTGCCATTCTCGCCAGATCATTTTCCATTCCTTTGGTGATCGCGGATGCGCCGGAACTTTTGACATTGCCGCCGGGGACTAAGATCCTCCTCGACGCTGAGATCGGCAATATTTACATTAATCCCACGGAAGATGTCATTAAGACATTTGCCCGGCGGAATAAAGAACGTGAGGCGTTGGGAAGATTGAGGCAGGCGGTCCTGCCGGAAACGAGGACCGAGGACGGGATCAGGGTGAGGCTGCTGGCCAATATCAATCTTTTAAGCGATGTGAGGGCGGCGTTGGAATTTAAGGCGGAAGGAGTCGGCTTGTACCGGACGGAATTTCCGTTCATTATCCGCAGTGATTTCCCGACGGAAGAGGAACAGTTTTTTGTTTATCAAAGACTGGTTGAGGCGATGGACGGCCGGGAAGTGATCTTTCGGACACTGGACATCGGCGGCGACAAAGTTTTGTCGTATTATAATTTCGGGAAGGAGGAAAATCCGTTCTTGGGGATGCGGTCGATCCGTTTTTCACTGAAACATAAAGACATTTTTGAACAGCAGATCCGCGCCATCCTGCGCTCCGGCGCCAAGGCCGACATCAAGATCATGTTCCCGATGATTTCTTCCCTGGATGAATTTCTCGAGGCGAAGGATGTTGTGGCTAAGTGCATCAATGACCTGAAAAAGGCAAATATCGCGCATCATCCGAACCCTCCGATCGGAATGATGGTCGAGCTTCCGTCGGTTTTGGAGATCATTGATGAATTGGCGGAAGCGGCGGATTTTTTTTCGATCGGGACCAATGATTTTATCCAGTATATGCTCGCGGTCGACCGGACCAACGAGAAAGTGGCGGATCTTTATCTTCCGCATCATCCGGCGGTGCTGCGCGCTTTGAACCGGGTCGTTAAGGCGGCCCAAAAATTCAAAAAAGATGTCTCGATCTGCGGGGATATGGCTCATGAAGAGCGGTATCTGCCGTATTTTTTGGGGATCGGCATTCGCAGTTTCAGCGTTAATTCTTTATACATCCCCAAGATCCAATCAGCTATCGCTCAAATTAAGATTAAAGAGGCTGAAATTCAGGCGAAAAAGATCCTGGAAAGCGTCAAGTTAAGCGACACGAGCATTTTTTTGCGTGAATCTGTTTGACTTTCTCTTTTTAAAGTAGTATTTATTAAAGGGGACAGCCTGCCGGCAGGCAGGTCGTGCGACCGAAGGAAGTCCCTTTAGGGATGTCCCCATTTAACTATGCGCTTTAAATCCCTCATATTTTTTACAGCTATCCTCCTCGGCCTTTCGGCCAATGCCTCGGCCAATAATCTTCAGATCAGCAATGTCTCGATCGAGGACCGGGACGCGACGCTCAATACCGCGATTGTGGAATTTGACATCAGCTGGGACAATTCGTGGCGGAATGTTACCAATTATGACGCAGCCTGGATCGTACTGAAGATTCAATACGGCACCACTTGGTCTCATGGGATCCTTGATGCCGCGGGAAGAGACCCGTCGGGAACCTCGCCCGGCTCAGACAGCAATTTGGAAATTTTTGTTCCGTCGGATAATCGCGATCCGACCGTAGGATATTACGGAGCTTTTATTTACCGTAAATCTTCCGGGACCGGCACGGTCACATCGCGAAATGTACGTTTAAAACTGGATTATGGCCTAACAGGTATGTTAGATACTTATACTATAAAGATCAAAGTCGTCGGGGTGGAGATGGTCTATATCCCGGAAGGGCCGTTTTATGCCGGAGATACGAGCAGTACGGCGGGTTTTAAACAAGGCAGCTCAGACACGGACCCGTGGTACATCGACAGTGACGCAACGATCCGGGTGAACAATGCCGCGTCGGACAGTTTTTATTATACGAGTGACGGTAATACGGCTGAATTTGCCACCGGGACTCAATTCACCATCCCGGGATTTTTCCCGACCGGGTACGACGCGTTTTATTGTATGAAATACGAGGTCAGCGAAGGGCTGTGGATAGACTTTTTTAACAGTTTAAATACCTACAAAATTACTTTTGACATTACCGCCGCCTCCGGAAAAAATTCCGACAGCGTGATAAAGCGCAATACGCTCTCCTGGTCCAGCGGCGACGCGAGCGGGAGCCGGTCTGACCGGGCGCTGAATTATATCGGCTGGCTCGAGCTGTCCGAGATATTGGATTGGCTGAGTTTGCGCCCGATGACGGAATTGGAATATGAAAAAGCGGCCAGGGGGGAACTCGCGTCTGTATCGGGAGAATACGCGTGGGGGAGCACCTCGATCACCGCCGGAGTGACATTTTCCGGAAGCCCGGAGGATGGGAATGAAACATTTTCAACGGCGAACGCGAATGCGGTTTATAACATCACGACCTTCAGCCAGGGGGATGATATGATGGGTGCAGTAGGGGCTGGAGGGGCGCCGTACGTGCAGGGCCCGGCCCGCAGCGGGATCTTCGCGACGAGTTCTTCGACGCGGAGTTCTTCCGGAGCGGGATATTATGGCGTGATGGAGTTATCCGGGAATGTGTGGGAGCGAACCGTGACGTTCGGGAATACGTTCGGGCAATATTTTTATCCAACGAATGGAATAGGGTCTGGAGAGGCTGCCGGTAATTTCGGATGGCCGGGGCTGCATGCTTTGGGCGGCGCAAACCTGACCAGCAGCGCTGTCGGGCTTGGGTTCCGCGGAGGCGGATGGCGAAGTGCTAACACGGAGCTGAGGATTTCCGACCGGTCAGCCGCCGCCTATACTGATTTCACCAGACTGGAAAATGCTTCTTACAGCTCCTACGGCGGACGGGGTGTCAGGTCTGCCGTTGCTATTCCAGCCTGGTCCTTGTGCGGGAATACGATCATCAATCCTCCGGAGCAGTGTGATGATACAGGGGTAGGAAACGGCCTGGACTATGAATGCGCTGGTTGTATTTGTCAAAGTGACGTAGCTGATCTAGATGGAATTTGTGATCTATAATGGGGACACACGACTGTCCCCAGTTGCATTTGGTCACAAAATAGTTTATATTGAATACAGCTTTTAAAGTTAGTCCTCGATTCCCCTTAAGAATAATAATTCGAAAGGGGATTTTTTATGGCCAGGAAACCAAGAATTACTGTTGTTGGACAACCACATCATGTTATCCAGCGGGGGAATCGACGGCAAAGGGTCTTTTTTAGCGATGAGGATAAAAGGACCTATTTAGGGATTTTAAAATTGCAGGCAAAGTTATTTCAACTGCAGATTTGGGCTTATTGTTTGATGGATAATCATGTGCATTTAATAGCGGTTCCAATGGCCGAGGAGAGTTTAATCCGCGCCATCGGAGAAACGCACCAGTTGTATACCCGGATGATCAATTTTCGAGAAGGTTGGCGGGGATATTTATGGCAGGGGCGTTTTAAGAGTGCTCCTATGGACGCAAAGTATGTTTATGCAGCTGTTAGGTATGTTGAGAGAAATCCGGTCCGTGCTGGTTTAGTACAAAAGGCTGAACAGTACCTATGGTCGAGTGCCCAGGCTCATGTTCAAGGTGTGGAAAGCCATGATGCGCTGTTAACACGATTTTACTTAATGGATGAAATTGAAGACTGGTCTGAGTATTTGTCACAGGAAGAGGATGAAAATAAAATTCAGGTGATTCGTCAAGACAGTGAACGGGGAAGGCTGCTGGGGGACAGTCGTGTGTCCCCAGAAATATGCCGTGGTGGTTGACAGATTAAAATATAGAATGGATAATAACGTCGTGGAAGAAAAGAAATCAGAAGAAAAAAAAGAAGCCGCACCGGCTCCCGCTCCCGCTCCTGAGGCGAAACCTGCTGAGGCAAAGCCTGATCCCAAGTTGACCATGGGCAAGGGGAAGACCGTACTTGTCGTCGACGATGATCCCGGAAGTGTTGAGCTTCTGAAAGGGATCCTCGAGAAGGTCGGTTTTGAGGTCGCGAGCGCGAAAGACGGTAAAGAGGCGCTCACCAAACTGGGTATTACCAAACCTTCCTTGATGATTGTGGATGTCTTGATGCCGGAAATGGACGGTTTCACGTTTTTAAAAGAATTGAAGAAAAATAAAGAAACTGAGAACATTCCGGTTTTGATTCTGACCATCCGCAAAAATATGGAAGATTCTTTTATGGCGATGGGGGCTAACGGATTTTTATCCAAACCGATCGACACCGAGATTTTGCTCGAGACCATTTCAAAATTGTCCCCTCATCCGGCTGCCGCTGCCGCCGCCAAAGGCGCCCCGCCAAAAGCTGAGGAGAAAAAGCATTGAAGCCCCGGATCGCGAACGCCCGCGGATTCGTCGGGATTTTGACGATCTTGCTCGGGCTGGTTGTTGTCGGATTTTTGTATTTTGTCATGCTGAATCCTTACCGAACCCAGCCTGCCCTTGAAAATTCTGTCGGCAAGGCGCTGGAAGAGCAGCATATCAATACCTCCACGTACCAATCCATCCTTAAAAGCACGACCAGCGAAGTGAAACGCCTCGAGCAGCTTCAGCTCGAGAAAGCCCAAGATCTGGATCTTTATAAAATTCCGGGTGAATAATGAAACAGAGGGTCAATAGCTCTTGGCTGATTTTGGGGCTGTGTTCTGTTCTTTTTATTTTCGTCAATACGCTGACGATCAAGGACGGGCATAATTGGGGCGATGATTTCAGTCAATATATCCGGCATGCCGAGAATATCGTTCAAGGAAAACCGTATGCCGGAGGCATCATGCTCGAAAAATGGGTTGTCGTCCCGCCGGGGTTCCCGCTTCTTTTAGCTCCGCTGGTGAAACTCTTCGGCCTCAATTTCTCGGCGCTGAAATGGCTCAATGTGTTTTTCTGGCAGTTGTATGTTATTTTTGTTTTCTTGCTGGCCAGGGAGCGGCTGGGAGAAAGGATCGCCTTAGGGATTTCTTTGGTGTTCTTAACCGCCCCGTGGTTTTTTGTTTTTAAGCAAAATGTTTTAAGCGACATCCCGTTTTTGTTTTTCATAACCGTCGCGCTGTGGAGCGCGGAAAAATATTTTAAACAAGGGGGAAGGAATTTTCTGCTGTTCGCCTTGTTCTCCGGCGGCTTCGCGTTTATCATCCGGTGGGCGGGAGCGGGTTTTTTTATCGTTTGGATCTTTTATGTTTTTTTGAAGAATAAAGGCAGGGAAACACTCCCGCTGGTTTTCGGGATCGTCGCGGTCCTTCTGGGATTGCAGGCCTGGTTAGGGGTATCCGCCTCGAACCATATCAAGGAATTGTCTGTTCCCCCGGCTTTGTTCGTGAGGATCTTGCTGGAATATGTCCCGGGCGTGTTCCATTCGATCCTTGAATTCTTTGTGCCGCCGGTGACGGTCTTTGCCCGGCCCATCCTTCAGTTTACGGCGGAACTCCCGGGGGCGGTGACCTATGTGTTTTTGGGAGCGGTTTTTGTCTTTTTTATCCGCGGGATATTGAAAAGAAATGTTTCGTTTATGGCGGTATTCTCGATTCTTTATCTCTTGGGGATATTTTTGTGGCCCATTAAGGGAGGAGAGGGAAGATATATTTTTCCGCTGCTTTTACCGGTCAGTATCGCCGCCGGAGCGTGGATATTGAAAATAAAAATAACCGGGGCGCGGAATGATTTTTTTCTTCAATGTGTCATTGGGTTAATAATCGCGCACAATATTCTATCGACCGCGCTGTGTTATGACTTCAACGACGATCAGATTTATAAACCGCAAAATCGTGAATTGGCCGATTGGGTCAGGGAGAATCTTGCGGAGGATGAACATTATATGTTCTCGAAGCCGCGCGCGCTGGGGATTTTGACGGACCGGCTGGGAGCGACTTACGGCAGCACACCGCGTGACAGGATTCATTGGGAGGAACGCATCGAGCCGCTGAAGGTAAAATATTTGATCATCTCCAAGGAAAATCAATCGCGCGAGATCGCCCAGGTGGAGGGCGGGATTGTTGCCGCTGCGCTGGTCTGGGAGAATCCGGCTTATAAAATATTTAAGATCAGCCGGGTGGGTGAATGATGAATTCCAGGCAGAATAAAATTATCCTTTTTGTAGTGGCGGCCCTGTTCTTTTTTTTGAATACCTTGACGCTGAAGGACGGGCATATGCTGGGCGGAGATTTTGCGCAGTATGTCCAGCATTCTTTGAATATTCTCGAGCATAAACCTTACGATTACGGGCTGAACCTGGACGCGTGGGTGCTGTGCGCTCCGGGACTGCCGCTTCTCTTGGCGCCGGTCATCAAGGTCTTCGGGATCAATTTGGTCATTATGAAGTTTTTGAATGTCCTGTCCTGGCTGTTGTTCGGCTGGATGCTTTATAAAATCTTGAAAGACAAATTGGACGAAGAGCTTGCGGTCTTGGCGGTTTCGGCTATTCTCTTGTCCCATTTCTTTTTTATTTTCAAACAGAATATCCTGACCGATATGCCGTTCGCTTTCTTTGTGACGGCCGCTATTTATAGTTTTGAAAAATATTGGCGGGCAGATTTGCCGGCGCGGCGTAAAGAGTTGATCTGGTTCATCGTGATCGCGCTGACGGCTTTTTTGTTCCGCTACGCGGGTGCCGTGCTTTCCGCTTCAGCTGTTTTGTATGCCTGGTTTATTAAAAAAGACCGGCGGCCTGTCCTGCCGGTTTTGTCGGGGGCGGCGGCCGGAATTTTGGCGCAGTTTTTGATCGGCGCCTCGGCACAGGGGCATTTTGCGGAACTTCCGGCCATGACGGATGACTGGCTGACGTTAAGCTATTTGAATATCAGTTATATATTATTCTGCTTTATGTATTTTTATTTTCCCGGCAGGACGCCGGCTGAATTGGGCCTGCAGGCGATGATCGTTCCGGCGCTGGATCTTTTTTCTTTGGTCATCGTTTTTGGTTTGGGCTGGATGTTTATCCGCCGCTGCCGGAGCAGGGAAATATCGTTCAGTGAATTCTTTTTCTTCATTTATCTGGCCGGGTTGATAATCTGGCCGCTGGCCGACGGGCCGCGCTATCTTTTTCCGATCGTCGGGCTGGGATGGATCGTGCTTTATAGGGCATCTTCGCGGTTCGCGGTTTGGGGCAAGAGTGCTTTAAAAATTTTGGCTGTTTTGATCCTGCTGGTCAATATCGCGGGGATCGCTGCCGATATCAAGTTCAATGATGATGAACTCTTGGAGCCCCAGCTGCAGGAAGTTTTTCAGTGGGTGAGGGACAATGCGGGCGGCGATGAGGCCGTGATGTTCCGTTATGCGCGGGAATTAGGGTTGTACACCGGGAAACCCTCGCTGACCTTGTGGTTCCGCGGCACGGATCGGCGGCATTTTTCCACGCGTGCAAAATATTTCGATGTTCGGTATGTTATTAACGATAAGAAGCGCGATGAATTTCAGCTGGAAGAAGGCAGCGAAGGCGGCGTGATTTTGAAGAAAATTTGGGAAAATGAGAAGTACCGGATATTTGAAGTGAAAAAAGAGGCACATTAACACCAGCCTGTTCTTTATAAAATTGACATTCGATTTTTTTTATGTTAAAGTTTCTTCAATGAAAATATTAAAATTTTTTATCTTAATCATTTTCTTTATCTCTTTCCTGCCTTTAGGAACTTTCTGCAAAGATACGAATGATTCAACTCTGGATGGTCATTGTGTATTGATGTGTAATGTTGCCTGCAGTCACGCCACGACCCCGCATCAAACATTTTCATCTTCACCGGCATTAAACCCGGCAGTACATTCACCCGTTGTTCAATCCATTTCCTATCAGAATCCATTCCTTGAAATTTCCAAACGACCCCCAGTAGTTTTTGTCTAAATCCCGCTCGAGCAGTCTTTTTATCTTTTTCCCCTTTCTTTAGTCAATAGTTAGAAATATAATTCGGAGTTTTACTTATGAGCCAGCAATTACAAAGTATTTTTTTTATTTTATTTTTGATATTCTTGCCTTCCCCTTCTTTCGGCGAAGAAACAATGGATAGCAATGTCTTAACCCTCAAAGACGCCTTAGGGAGAGCTTATGACAATAGTCCTCAGATGATTATCGCCAGAAAATCGATTGATTCCGCTAGGGGAGATTTAATCACGGCGAAAACTTTGGCTAACCCTGAACTGGAATTTGAAATCGGCGGCCTTAAGAAAAATGAAGAAGGAGAGCGCCGGACAAACCTTGATACCGCGGCTATAAAACAAGGATTTGATCCGCCCGGTGTTTATTGGCTGAAAAATAAGATTGCCCAAAATGAAGTCAAAATCGGAGAGGAATCGCTCAAAGCCGTCTGGTCGGCTGTTTATTCGGATGTCCGGGAAGTTTATGCGAAGATTATTTTAGATAAAAAGGAGCTGGAGCTGACCAGCAATAATTTGGATACGATGCGTCAGTTTTTCGGTAATGTGCAGATCCGTTTTCAGAGCGGCCAAGCGCTTAAGAACGACCTGCAACGGGCAAAAATAGAATTGTTCAAAGCGGAGAATGAATATCTTGTTGTCGAGAAAGAATTTAAAACAGATAAAGCCCGGTTGAATTTACTTTTGGGACAAGATTGGGATGCCGGGTTTGATATAAATGAAGAACTTAAGGAGGAGAATTTGAAGTTTGGGTTTAAGGAATTGGCCGATATAGCCTTTGCCAAGAGGGCCGATTTAAAGATCGAGAATTTAACACTCGATTCCATGAATAAAAATCTAAGGAAAGAGGAGTTGAGCCGCCTGCCGTCCTTTGCTTTAGGGTTTCAGAAAGTTAATGAGGATTATGAGAAAGACTATGCCGCTGTGATTGAGGTGAGTGTGCCCTTTTGGAATCTCAATCAAGGAGAAGTGAAAAAAGCCAAGGCTGAACAAACAGTGCAAAAGGCAAAAGTCGAGTCTGTTAAACGGGAAGCTGTTTTCGATGTTTATCAGGCGTACCTGAATGCGGAGTTATCGAAAAAACAACTCGATTTGTTCAAGCAATCTCTCGAAGAGGCCGGCGAATTATTCCGTCTGGCTGCATTGCGTTACAAAGAAGGTGAAGTCGATTTTTTGAATTATCTGGATCAAGTAAGGACGGCTAAGGAGGCCGGATTCAGATATTACGAAGGTTTGTTTAATCTTAGTAAAGCGATCAGCGCATTAGAGAAGGCGATTTATGCCTCATTGCGGGAGGAGGAATTTTTGAAATGAAGAACTTTAAAATAATATTCGTCGTCATTGTTTCTTTTATTTTTGGAGTTAGTGCGGCTAATTTTTTCTTTAAAAAGGATCAACCTAATCAGGAACAGCAAAAGCTTTCTGAGGAAGAAGGAAATGTCCATTACAAAGGAGAAGAAGTGCATGTTAACGAAAAGTACCAGCAGTTATTAAATGTCGAAATGTTCGAAGTCAAGAAAGCGCCCTTGATTAAAAAAATTGATGTGACGGGGCAAATCGCCCAGGATGTCGAAAATATCAGCAATGTCCTTGCTCCCGGCGCCGGGATAATGACCGAATGCCGGACACAGGTCGGCGCATTCGTTAAGAAAGACGATGTCGTTTGTCTTATTAAAGACGAAGGCAATGGGGTATTAACGGAAGTGAAATCTCCGCGAAGCGGTGTTATCATTGCCGATTTTCATAAGGTCGGCGATAAAGTGGATACCGTTTCGGAAATTCATACCGTTGCCGACATCTCCAGGCTTTGGGCTAACTTTGATATTTATGAGAAGGATGTTGCTCAGGTCAAACTCAGTCAAAAAATACTGGTTCATTCTATCGCTTATCTTGACATAGAATTCGAGGGGGAAATTGTTTTTATTTCGCCGCGGGTCGATGAAATAAGCCGGACGATCAAGATTCGTGCTTTGATAAAAAATTCTGAGAATTTGCTTAAACTGGGAATGTTTGTCAACGGCCAAATCGTTTCAAAAAGTGACGATGAATATTTGACCGTGCCGGCCAGCGCCGTTCAAACGATGGGAGATAAAATGGTTGTCTTTGTAAAGATTGATGAAGGAAAATTTCGTCCTCAAGAAGTTTATGTGAAAGCAGAAACCGCGGATCAAGTAGCTCTGAGCGATGGAATTAAAGAGGGAGACTCGATTGTCAGCAAAGGGGCATTTCTTCTTAAATCAGCGCTTTTGGCCGATCAGCTGGAGGAGGAATAAATATGATTGAACGCATTGTTTCTGGCGGACAGACG
>CAYING010000009.1:0-43573 GCA_964364715.1 uncultured Planctomycetales bacterium | reverse complement strand
GGATCTTAGCCAAGGGTTTTCCGGGGAAACGTGAAGAACCCATCCGGGCAGGAATTATAGCAATGATGTTCATACGGATATGCCTCCGGCCACCGCGCAAGCACCCCTGACCAATGATCGGGTGGAGGTAACGATCGCGTCCAATTCATATAGATCCTTGATTGCATGTTGGATCTTCCGGCGACCAAAGACACCGGGACTCCCGTCAGGGATCCGCGCCACAAAAGGAATTTTCATCTTTTTTGCCGTTTGATAATCACTCCTGGCATCACCTACAAACAAAACCTCACGGGGCTTGAGCTTAAAACGATCCAGGATCTTGCGCGTCCAATATTCCTTGGTCTCGGGGGACCCGAAGATCCCCATAAAATACCGTGTAAGGTTTTTGGCCTCGGCAATGTCGATCATTTCCCCCCGCGGCGTTCCGGAGACCACGAACAAAGGGAATTTCTTGTAATACTTTTTTAAAAATTCTTGAGCCCCCGGCACAAGGGGAGAGGCTACCACGCGGTTATAAACAAGCTGTGAATATCTTCGGCAAAGCTGATCAAAAAATTTCTCCGACAAGGGTTTCTTTAAAATACCTTTAAAGATATAACGGATTTTGGTGAAACGCGAAATGCCTCCATGATCCATGTGATAGGCGGCAATCTTGTCCACATGCCGGGGATATCGCTCAAATAATTTACGGAAGGCCCAGGTCTTGACCTCCACCGACTCGACGATAACGCCGTCGAAATCAAAAATAATCGCCTTCAGGTCTTTCATCGCCGGTGTTTTCCATTTTCCTGCGCATGGATCTCATTGAGCATTTCAAGAAGCCCTTGGCCCAGATCTACATATGTGGAATTTAGAATGCGTTTTGCCAGTTTAGGGCTGAAGTTATATGGCGTCATGGTATAATGCGTATCTTTGGCCGTGCCGCGGAACTCCAACCTGATCTCATTGTTGAGCATCTCCTTAATCATGGTCATCAACTGCCCGACTTCGATATTCTGCTGTCCGGCAATGATGACATATTGATTCTGGAATTCTTTGGAAAGAATTTTGACGCTCAAACGTGCCGCATCCAAGACATGAATATACTCACGCAGCTCCTTACCATCGCCGTAACGGGTAATCCTCTTTTCTTTGATGGCCTGTTTTAAAACATGATAAATCCAGTTATCTGCATTGGCCCGCGGGCCGTAAAGGGAGCCATAACGCAGGATTGTATAGTTTAATCCAAACCGTTCGGCATAAGCCTCGGTCATAAGTTCACAAGACTGTTTGCTGACCCTATAAAACGACCCGGAGCGGCTATAAACGTACAAAGTGCTGGCAAAAATAAACCGTTTCACATTATTTAAGCGGCAGGCCTCTAGAATATATGTATTGCCTAAAATATTTACCTCAACACAGCGGCTGGGATTTTTCCAGCAATCTTCAATGCCGGCGATGCCGGCGAAATTATAAACATAATCACAGCCTTTAACGGCCTCACGAACCTTTTTAACATCAAGGACATCACCGACAATCATCTTCTGCTTTTTTTTCAGGCAGGGAGACTTCACAACATCATAAACTCTAACCTCATGACCATCCTCCGTTAAGGCATCAGCTACGTGACTGCCAAGAAAACCGGAACCCCCAAAAACAATCGCCTCTTTCATCAATCTTCTCCCATGTTCTTGTTTTAGCCTATCACCTATCTGCTTCGAGTAATTTACATGCCCAAAGTCTTTTACCAATTCTTAATTGATCTTTATCGCATCATCTCCCTGGGCTGAATTTTTCCTTTTCCAAAATAAAAAACTATAACCTCCCCGCTTGCTCACTGGCAATACAACCGGAGATAAATTAAGTAAATGAAAATCGTGCAACCCGTCTTTATAATCTTGAAATTTTGTTTGTTTTAAGACACCGTGATCTCCTTTTTTAGATGCAATTTCTTTGCCTTCCATAGATTCCGCTAAAAAAACGCCGTCAGCCAGCTTATTAACATACGTTAAATAATTGCGCACAACATCGGGCTCCATCTCCTGAAAACTTGCCGCATTCCAAAATAAATCAATTCTTAAATCTTTCAAGAGAGGAAATTTCCAATTGCCAAAAACGTAAATCTTCCCAGCCTCTAATCGAGGGATAACACCTATGTTCCGTGTTTCTTGATAAGAAATAACGTCATTCGGAAAGACTGAACTTAAATATTGCTCGAGGACATAAAGTTGTGGAGGAATGTCAAATACAAGAAAACAAATGTTCGGATGCAGTTTTTTGATAACTTCTATTTGTTTGCCTGAGCCAGATCCCAGCTCAACAAAAACTTTAATATCCTCAAAGGTAGTATATTGATTACAATAGGCGTATTGAACATAATAATTGAGCATGTCCATAGTATAAATCTTCCCATTTACCTCGATAATATGCTCCGGGTTCCCCAAGGTCGAGGCCTCAAGCTGTTCAATCGGTTTTGCGTTAGTCGTTTGGCCATATAAGCGCGCAAACTCATAGTGTAATAAATCTATGTCCCCTAAGTTAAAATCCGATTTAACCGGGAGAACCTTATTTAAAATGATATTGAGAATCCCCAAAAGCTCTGACCAAAAAGGGATTTTCCGTGTGTAACGATTATAAAGGATCCTTCTTTGGTATAGGTCAATATGGCATAACAAAGGTTTCAGATCTGTCGCTCTGAAACTTGAAAGAATAGACTTTTTTCTCCTGCGAAAATCATGTAACCCCAATTTGAACAACTCCGGAAGAAATCTTTTTTCATAAACCGCCCAATAATTTGTTGGCTTATAGATATCGGGCGCGGTCTGCATATCACTAAGCATTTGTTTTAATAATTTAAAATTGTCGTTTACTTGCATTATCCTTCCTCATTTTTCCCGATTTGCGGCAAGTTGAATCCCCTTAAGAGATTATCCACCGCCGCTAATTCCATTTGAACCCTGGCTTCTGCGGCATACGAACCGATATGCGGAGTTAAAACAACTTGGGAAAAATTCCTTAAAGACCCTACATACGGTTCTTGGGCGAACACATCCAGCGCCGCACCGCTCAAATATCCATTTTTGAGCGCCGCCAAAAGCGCTTCTTCATCCACCGCCCCACCGCGCGCGACATTTACCAGCCAGCTGCCCCGTTTCATTTTTTTGATCTCTTCGGCACCGATGATGGACGCTTTTTTATTATCCCACGCGGCGTGGATCGTCACAATATCCGCCCACGCCAAAAGCGACGGAAGATCGGCAAACCGGCGAGAGATTTTCTCCTGGATCTCCCGGATATCGTAATACCCGATCTGCATGCCGAAGGGCACTAAAAGCTGTGACACCCTCTGTCCAATTCGCCCGAACCCAACAATCCCCACTTTTTTACCCCGCAGAAGATTGCCCATCTGCTTATCCCAGCCACCTGCGCGCAATTTGCGATCCATCACACTGATCTTTCGTAACAGATCAAGGATCAATCCCACCGTCAATTCCGCCACGGCATCCGTGGGACCTTCGGGAGTAGTGAAAACTTTAATGCCCTTCTTTTTGGCATAAACCAAATCGACATTATCTTGGCCGACGCCACAGCGGGAAATGACTTTTAATTTCGGCAACCGGCCCAAAACCCTTGCATTGAGCGGCTCAGTTCCCGCAATCATGCCGACGGCCTCATGGGCAAGCTCAATGATCTCTTCTTCTTGCAATGTCCGCTTAAAAGGATTAAGTGAAAAACTGATCTTTGCCCGCTCCAATTTAGTCAAAGGGCTGCGGTCATGTTCGGCAAAGGTAGAAGTATTAATACTGACTTTCATTGTTAGCCTTTAATTATCTTTAATGCCTCCAGAGCCGATTCACCCAGGATAATGGAATCCAGACTGAATCCCAGAAATTTGAACCCCTGTTTCCGGCGGCGGATCGCCTCTTTCGCGCTGAAAGGAACCGAATGAAATCCGGCCGTGATCTTATGGCGTTTGGCCGCTGCCAAAATCTTTGCGATCGCCGCCTCAACGTCGGCATCATGAAATTGACCGGGCTTGCCCATCGACCCGGAAAGATCATAGGGCCCAATAATAAACGCGTCAATCCCCTCAACAGAGAAAATAGCGTCGATCTCTTCAACCGCCGCGATGTGCTCGATCTGGATGATAACGACACTTTGCGAAGCCAGCCATTTCTTGTAAGCCTCGAAGTGCCTGCCATAGCGCTGCGCCCGGTAAAGCCCGACGCCGCGTTTTCCGTAAGGGGGATATTTGACCGCATCAACAGCCCTTTGGGCCTCCACGGCGCCGTTGACGTTGGGCACAATAACGCCATACGCGCCGGCATCCATCACTCTTTTGATCAAATTGGCATTATTTTCCCCGACGCGAACAAGAGGAACCATCCCGTTGGCCTCGGTGGAAATAATGAGCGGCAGAAGATCGCCCAGGTCGATGGAGCTATGCTCCATGTCGATGGCAAGCCAATCAAAGCCCGCGGGCGCCAGGATCTCCGGGATCAAGGGGTGGGCCAACGTGACCCAACACCCGTAAGTCTGCCGGTTTTGGAATAATGCTGTTTTCAGTATATTTTTGGGCATCATGGACGAATCCCTTCGAGTTCCCGCCAACTGGCGGGCATGTTCTTGTGAATTTCGATGTTTTCAAAACCCTGGCTCTGACGCACCCCGACCTTTTTGACCCATTCATACATCCTAGCGATACCCTCTGGCAAAGGAACCGCCGTCTGTTCTCCAAAATATTTTCTAAGTTTGCCGTGGTCCGAATACGCGTGGATAACTTCTTGTCGGGCCGGCGCATAAACCTTTGCGGCTTTCTTTCCAATGGCGCGCATGACGATATCGGCCAACTGATTGACAGTATATGGCTTATCCGAACCAATATTAAATATCTGTCCGAAACATTTTTCATTTTTAATCGAAGCTGCCAGAAACGGTGCCACCTCGGATATATAACTGAACGCCCGGGTTTGCTCTCCGTCCCCGAAAATAGTCACTGGCTTATCCTCCAGGATGTTCTTGATAAAGATACCAATCACATTGCGATACTTATCGCCTGTGTTCTGATGTTCTCCGTAAACGTTATGCGGACGAAAAATGACATAATTCAGTCCGAACATCTCCCGCGAGGACCTGAGTTCCTGCTCAACGGCGAGCTTGGCGATGCCATAGGGATCCTCAGGCAAAGGCACCATATCCTCCCTCATGGGCAATTGATTTGTCCCGTAGACCGCGATCGAGGAGGTAAAAATAAAACACTTCACCTCATGCCTAATAGATTCATTGATCAAATTCACTGAACCGATCAGATTGTTCATATAATTAAATCTCTTGATGAAATGACTTAACCCTTCAGCCGCATAAGCAGCCAGGTGAAAAACATAATCAAATTTGTACCGCTCAAAGGCTTCCGCCAACAGCTCAGCGTCCAAAATGCTTCCCAAGAGGAAAGTCGCTCCCGGAGGGACATTGTCCTCAAAGCCGCCGCTTAAGTCATCGAGCGCAACAACCTCATAGCCTTGTTTGAGCAGTTCCTTGGTGACATGAGAACCGATAAACCCGGCCCCGCCCGTGACCAAGACGCTCTCTTTAATTTTCCTTCCTGGGTTCATGTTTGGGTTCATAACACACCTCTTCAATTAAGGGTAAAAACCTCACGGCGGCGGATACCGCTCTTGTGAAAAAGATATAACCCTATTGTTTTTAGGATGCTTAGGCCGTAGACAACGCCTTTTTCAAATGGCATCTTTGAATTTTCCTCCCGGTAACGCGTCACGTGGGGGACCTCGGCGATCCTGCATTTTCGGATGGCCCCCTGGATGATAATATCGGTATCAAAATCGAATTTCTCGGACAACAGATCCAACGGGATTTTTTTAAGAAAGTCGGTAGAATAGGCACGGTAGCCGTTATGATAATCCGAAATATCAGTTCGAAAAATGAGGTTCTCCAGCCAAGTCAAAAAACGGTTAAAAATAAATTTCCAGATCGGCATCCCCTCTTTTAAGACATCCCCCAAGACCATCCGGGTCCCCGTCACTAGGTCATATCCCTCCTCGGTGATCTTCTTCACGAACATGGGAACCAGCGATGGGTCATACTGGTTATCCCCGTGCACGAGGACCGCCACTTTCGCCCCGCGGGCGATGGCCTCTTTAAAACCTGTTTTCTGGCTTCCGCCGTAGCCTCTATTTTGAGAATGACGGATGACGGTTAATCCCAATCTTTTCCCGACCTCACCGGTATTGTCCTGACTTCCGTCATCAACGAGAATAACTTCATCCGCGCAGCCGACAGGCAACTCGGCAATGGTTTTCTCTAAAACCGACGCCACATTATATCCCGGCATGACGATGACAACTTTTCCATTCCGCATCGAAGAAACACCTTTTCTTAATAACCGGTTCGCGTAATTTCCGGAACCAGATCATACTGATAAAAAATTGCCTTAGGATATCTTTGGAACGTGACGGCCTGCTTGGCGTATTCCTCGGGGGAAAGAAAAACCAATTGATCCCCTTCTCCATTCATGATCCATTGCAGACCATAGTCCTTGATATCCTCAACAATCGACTCCTGGTTGGCATAAGAATCCCAGCGGACGATCGTCGTGTACCACAGCCCTGCCTGCGGACGGATCGCCGGGAGAAGAAAAGCCGATAACCGCGTCACTCCGCCAACACCTTCAAACCAAGCGCTTTGCTGGACCATCTCTGGATGGGCGGCCGCTCCCGCGGCCGCCGTCACGTTATTGGGATAATGATAGCTCACCACATCGCGCGCATGGAGTTGATCCAATAAAACAGCCAGATTGTCGCGAAAAGTGGGGACTTTCGCGGACCCGCCCGTCTGAAATATCACAAAAAAACCGCTAAAGGATACGATGACAATCAACAGCCCCCGCAATGTCCCGTTTTTTAAAAAAAATAAATATTTCAGGATATACTGTAAAGCCAGGACGGAACAAAAGGATAAAACCCCGATCCCATAGCGGAAATACCGTGGATCCGGATGACTCCCCAAGACCGTTCCCATGACCACCAGGATGGAAACTCCCAGCCAGAAACATAGTTCGACAAATTCCTCCGGCCGGACTTTTCCCCTGCTCAGGGTAAAAAAACCAAGCAACGGTAATAAAGAAATGGTGATGATAACATACTTTGCGGGATCCATGCCTGGCCAGATAAAGAAATAATTCATGTATTTTAAAAACTCAAAAGGCGTGGAGCCGCCGAAGACCCGGTAAAAGGCTTGATCCATGTCCGGCGAGAAGCCGATGACGCGGGATTTGCTGGCTAAGATCGGGTAGATAGGATTCCCCGTGGCAAAATAATTCTTAATAAACCATAAACCGCCTATGAGATAAGCGGCCAACAATACGCACAACCAATTTTTATGCCGGGATATCTCCCGAAACATTTGCGGGAGATCCTTGGCGGCCAATGTTCCCAGAAATAATATGAATAAAAAGGTAACGCCCAACTGATATTTGTTCGCGATAAGTTGAGAGGCGAATACCACAGCCAAAAGGAACCGGAAAGCACTGCCCTGCTCCCGGGATTCCCAAAAATTGTAGACACTGGCAAAGATGAACGCGATCACCGCCCCGTTGATCAGAACCGAATGATTGATCCCGGAGATAAAAAAGTGGTCATTAAACAGAACAAAGCAGGATGCCGCCAGTGCCGAATATCCGCCCAACCGGTACTCCGTATATCCAAAAACCAACAATAGGACGATCGCCCGCCAGAATACATTGATAAGCTGACAAAACAATAATGACTCTTCCTTGAACAGGGAAATCCCCAGGCCGTAAGGAACACAATCAAAATGAGAAACGAATGTCCGCGTATCGATCCCCCGCTCGGCAAAGACGCTGGTCCCATGAGCGAGCCATAATTTTTGAGCATAGAGATAGGTGGAATGTGAGTCCACATCCACAAGAAAATAGTAATTTCGAAAAACAAAAACCGCCATCAAGAGGGCAAAAATGATCCGCGGCAGATTCCAGTTCCATGGTCGGGCGAGCAAGCCTCCGATTTCCCGGCGCACAGAAGGGTTCAGTAAAAACCCAAATTGCAACAGGACAATCCCCCACAAGGCTTCCGCTCTATACCATCCGACCAAAGAAAGGAGGATCAACTGGCCAATAAGACAAATGCTTCCCAACAGCCAGGATTCCCCCAGGTAAATAAGCCTTTTCTTCATCAATGCATCTTTCTCTTTCAGGAAGACAAACAGCCCAACTCCCGCGCAAAGAGCCGACAAGGCAAAGATGATGAAGAATGCCAGTTGAAAATAATTCACTTTATTTCTCCCTCACCAATTTTGTGATCCGTCCCCCGACCATCCATTCGACAATATATAAATTGCCTTCCTGGTCCACCGCAACCGAATGGGGACTGACGAACCTCCCCGGCTGAACCAATTTTTCCGGAAGATCAGGCCATCCTTCCTCATCAACGATGAGAACATTTTCGCCCAAATAGCAGACTAAGTTTTTCTGCGTATCCAGGACAGCCACGCGGGCATGGATCTCAGGAATAATCAAAAACTCTCCATAAGGGGTAAACCCGCAAGGGCTATACACTATACCATGACCAAAGGAATATTTAAATTTTCCATCCAGGCCATAAACTTGAACACAATGGTTGCTCCGGTCGGCAACGTACAATTCGGGTTCGACCGATCGCGTGTCAATCCAGATACCATGAGGGCAACGAAAGGCGCCGACGTTTCCCTCCCGGCCGCTGATGCTGGAAAGATACTCGCCTTTTTTGTTATAACGGTGTACTTGGTGCCTGCCGTAACCGTCGGCCACCCAAATATCGCCGTTGCCGCCAAAGCGCTCTTCGTAAACAGCCACCCATGTCGGAGAGAATTTTCCTCCCTTATACACTGGGAGATCAGGGACGCCCAAATTCATAATCGTTTGCCCCTCAATAGTTGTCTTAACCACTTCACCGGAATATTGATCGGTCAACCAAAGGAATTCTTCACCGCCTTCTTGCACCAATGTCAACCCGTGGGCTCCCAAAAACCGGTCGCCCCAGCTTTTCATCAGATTTCCATGGGCATCAAACAAAAGCACCGCGGGATTGGCCTGATGAAAAACAATCACTTGGCCATTGGCGCTGATGGCAATCCCATGCGTCCGGCCGTTGGTCCTGCTTTGGGCACCTTCGGGGATCCTCGCCCAATGCTCAACCCATTCATAGCAATAGGCCGCCTGTCCTGTCTTTACCGTTGGTCGATCCAGTTTAATCATTGGGCTGTCTTGAATCTCGGCCAGATCACTGTCCGCACAAGATTAAAGTTTGCTTTATTAATGATATGCCATTGCATTCCGAAATATAAGTAAACCGCCAAACAGGCTATTTTGCTCATCATGCGGATACCATAATCCACCCCCAGATTCCTTAAAAGGATCATCAAGATCGAGGTGCCAAAAAAGACCAGATAAATCGTAAAAACTTTCCGGTTTTCCCAGCGAATAAAAAAACTTCTTTGGGCAATGTAAATAAGCGCCCCCCCGCTCAGTAATCCGACCAAAAACATATTCCAGGCGGCGCCCTCTGCTCCCCAGAATTTGATCATCGGAATACCCAAAACAATGTTCAGGAGAAGAGTAATAAATGTGTAAAGCGAAAGAACCGCCGTCCGCTTTTTGTAAAGCAGTTGGACACTGTTGATCTTTCCCCAAAAAAGAAATCCATAATACATCGCCAGAATAATCACCACATTAATGGCTGCGTGATATTCTCGCGGAGTAAGAAGCCACACGATCTCCTCAGCAAAAAGCGCGACGAGCAACCCCACAAAAATACTTATATAGAGGAAAGGGGTCAAATATTTCCCAACGGCCTCTCCCGCCTGTTCTTTTAAATCAAACAAACGTTGATAAACCTGGGGCTGAAAGACATTCTGCAGTGAGGTCATATAAACAAAGATCATGTACGACATCTTCTGGCCGACCGAATAAAGCCCGACTCCCCCGATGGTCGATAGAAGTCCCAGCATATATTTATCGAAATGCTTTGAGATGGCGCCATAAAAGATCGGCGGAGTCAAAGGGAAGCTCACCTTCAATGTTTCCAAAACCATTTTCCAGTCCAGTGAAAAAGGCACTTCATGGCTCACGCGACGATGAAGAGAAAAAAGCGCTGCTACATTTCCCAGCAAACGTCCATAAACAATGCCAATCGGCCCCATCCTTAACAAAGCGACAAAAACAATCGATAATACAAACGTAAGGATGCTGCTTGTGAGATAGTTCGTCATGTAAACGTTGGCTTCTTCGCGGTTTTTAAAGTAAAAAAGATAATACTGCCTCAGCCCGAGGGCCGCTTCCGCCGCAAAACTCACGAGCAAAATCATTCCATGGTCCGGTGATTGTGTAAAGAGCATCGAAAGGGGCCTCTGCCATACATACGATAGCCCCATCAACACCAAAGCATTAAATGCCACGAAAAGACTCACCGAGAACAAAAGCCGCGCCGATTTCACGGGGTCGTCGCGGTACTGGAAAAAATTGCGGTCATAAACATTCAGTAACGCGAGGTTGGCAAAGCCGCAGGCGAAAATGGCAAAGACCTGCGCCAACGCGAGTACGCCGTAGTCTTCCGGCCGCAAGATCCTTGAAAAGATGGGCAACGTCAAAAAAGGGATCAAATTGTCCACGAGCGTAGGGATAAGATAGGTAAAGCTATTCTTGATCTGTTGTTCTTTGGAAGCCATAGATAATCCTAAAATTATGAGACGCCGATATTTTCCTGTTTTGAATTGGTCAACCGACCTAAGAATTCCTTAAGAAATTCTTTGTCCGGCTTCATATCACAGTCGCGCTTCGGATAACAGCGCACGTGAAAACCGAAGGGCTCTGCCTGCCACAGAAACTCCTCCCATTCCCGCGTGCTCACATCCGGATAACCCAGTTCTTTAAATCCCGAGGAGCTAAAATACCCTTCGCGTTTGGGGATGTAGCACAAACGGTCTGGAAGGATCTTTTCAAGAGCGCGTGCCGGGCGGGCGACAGCAAAGGCCGGCCCAATAAAATCCCGCACGGGGCGAAATACCGGCGTCAGACATTGATGACGGCATGATGGATCCGCCGCAAAACGGCGCAAAAGATCATAGCCGGTATCCTCCTCTTTGCCAATGATCTTACGGCTGAGAACGCTCCACTGGGCCCATTGCGCCAGCGGCCGTAACGCGATTTTGACCGCTGCAGGAATCTTTTTTTTCGTCTCAATGATCTTCTGTTCCGAAAACCGGCCGCTGGGTTTAAAATCAAAACTGCCCACAGGAATTTTCTCAAGATCAATAAAAAGGCAATGTGAACATGCCGGAAAATATCGGGGCTTCATATACCAACGAGGATTCCAAGGGGCGCCAAAAAGGCTTAAATTATTTTTCTTCATGTAGGCAGGAATTCCCTTCACCCATTCGGGACGCACGATGTAAAAGTCCGGGTCTATAATCAACGCAAACCGCGTTTTGACCAAACGCAAAGATCGATTAAGCGCCTCGCCGTGGTGCAGTCCGGGCGCGCAGGCACCAGTAAATCGCGATCCGTCGACACCGGGGACAACCGTAAAATCCGGATCATCAACGTCCCAAGCCTCCCGTACCGAGGCCGGCGTATTATCCGCCACTATCCAGGAATACCCGGCGCCGGGGTTGAGCTTGCGGCACAACTCCCAATTCCATTTCAAAAAGAACGCGCTTTGGAACGAAACCGAACAGACGGTCAACTCCCGCATCAGTTCTTCCTCCGCGTTCCCAGAAGATGCTGGTATTTGAATTCCTCTTTTAAAAACCATCGGCGCGCCACGGTTTTGGCGTCCTCGATAATCGCAGCCGCGCCCCCCTTGACAAGGGACGTCGGCAAATCCACATAGGTTTCGGGTAACGGATTGATGTTCCGGGTTTCAAAATAGGACGCAATGATCGCGCTAACCGATGAGATATGGGAATTATACGGCGACCGATCGCGGTTCATACTATAGAGATAGGGACATCCTGACCCGGCGATCTTATTCACGTAACCTTCCACCTGCGCCGTGGTCATTTCCTGGAACGACACCATGTTGATGGCCAAATCCAGATGAGAATTGAATTCGTTCCAGGAATAATTCGGAAGCAGGATAAAATCATATCCCTGGTCGTGTTTCAACAGCCCCGCCCCAGATTGATCGCCGTAAATAAAAATCGATGTCTGGGGAAACGCCGTTTTCAGATACGTTCCGGAAAAAAGCAGGGTCTGCGGCAGGTCAATGATGACATACGTCGTATTCGGACACAACGCCTTGAACTGATACGCGAATCCCCCCCATCCGGCGCCGATCTCCAGCACGACAGGGCGCGGGCCTGCCTCTACGCGAAACTTAGACAGAAGGCCCGCGCCCTCCAGCGCAATGAGACATTCGTAAAACTTTAGTGTATCAAGATTCATCAGCTGCCCATCGACCGAGAAACCGAATCCCCCCAGCTGTGGCGACTCCGGGACCCAAAGCCCATTTTTATCGACGGCTTTGAGCTTTTCCCACTTTTTACGGTAAATGCCCGCCTGGCTGGAGTGATGTCCACGGTAATCGCCGGAGCGCAACCCCGTCAGATGAAAGCAATGCTCACGCAGCTTCTCAATAATAAGCGGCGAGGCATCCAGCATGTACTCAAAACCGGCCAGCTCCTCTTTCCAATAATCGCTGGGTCTGTCGTTTCGGGAGGCCGCTTCATCAAGCATAAAGAGAACTCTTTCTCTCACCTGCAGATAGTTCTTGAAAGCAGGGGACCCCTCGAGCTGCTCTAGATAATTAGAAAATTCCTTAAGCATCATACTATGCGTGCACGTACACTTTTTCCCAATAGTTCTCCAAAAAAATCAATTTTGTTTCCAACCAGGCCATGTGCTCAATGTACCAAACAATCGTCTGGCTGACCCCATCAGCAAAATTGACCTTTGGCCGCCAGCCTAATTTCCTGATCTTTGAACAATCAACGAAATACCGGAAATCATGCCCAGGGCGATCTTTGACAAACTGAATAAGATTCTCCGGTTTCCCGAGAAGGCCCAGGATTGTTTTTACTGTTACCAAATTTTCCTGTTCAAAATAACTGCCAATATTATATGTTTCGCCAATAACTCCCTTGCGCAAAAGGAGATCAATCCCCACCGCGCAATCCGAGACGTGGAGCCATTCCCGTATTTGCTTGCCACGTCCGTAGACAGGAATTTTTTTGTTTCTTAATGCTTTCAAAATAATGACCGGTACAAACTTTTCCGGATATTGCCACTGCCCGTAATTATTGGCGGGCCGGACAATAACCGCAGGGAAAGAATATGTCCGGACAGCGGCTCTAATCAACAATTCGGCCGACGCCTTTGTTGCCGAATAGGGATTCCCAGGCCTTAACGGCAAATTTTCTTGAAATCGGCCAGTTCGGCTTTCCCCATAAACTTCATCGGTCGAGATGTATAAAAATTTCTCAACATTGTACTGTCGGGCGAGATCGACCAAGTTCTGTGTGCCGATAACATTGGTTTCAATAAACGGCCGGGCATCCTGGATGCTACGGTCGACGTGGGTCTCGGCGGCAAAATGCACAATGACTTTCGGCCGCTCAATCTTAATGACCGATTCTACTTTTTTCTTATTGAAAACATCGACTTTATGGAAGGTAAAGCCCCTGGCAGCCGATTTTAACCGGGCGAGATCGCCAGCATAAGTTAAATTATCGATGACCGCAATGCGATAACCTTTGACCACGCCTTGACGGACAAATTCGCTGCCGATAAAGCCGGCCCCGCCTGTAACTAAAATTTTACGTACCGCTGAACGCATTCCTCGAGCATTTCTCCTGTGGTTCTCACCCTGAACCCGGATTGTTCCAATTTGCACACTGACAACACAACATTGGTCCGTTCCATTTTCAACTGTTTTAAGGCCATGATCTTATATTGAAAATCCGGAACGTACCGCTGATAAACATCCAAAAGCTGAGGATAACGCAATCCCCCCTTACACACGATATTGTAAATACCCCTGGCATCGATCTTGATCAGATGCTCTAAGGCTTTAATAAAATCCGGAACATACGTTAAGGAGTTCGGAACGTCGATGACTTTTTCGAATTTTATTAATTTTGTCAAAATATTTTTAGGGTGGGGCCGGTCATCCAGGGGGATCCGAATCCTGACAACGAGAATATTATAACGTTTCGCAAGCTCTCTTAACGCATTTTCTGCATATATCTTGGAACGGCTGTAATACAAATGATAATAGTCGGGCGGCAGATCCTCCGTAATCGGCGCTTGTTTTGAGTAATCATAGTGATAAATACAACCGCTGCTGATGTGCACCAGTTTGATATTGTTTCGCAAAGCAACTTCTGCCAATAAAATGGGGATATAAGTATTTGCCGATAAAGTTTTGTCCAATGCCAATTCACAACCGTCCACATCCCCCTTGCCCGTGTGTCCAATGCAATTGATGAGAATTTTCGGCTGACATTTTCTTATTTCTGCAGAGACATCAGCGAAATTCTCGATTCGTTTCGTCGAAACCGGACACCGCCATTCTTGGTGCAGGCGCTGGCCGATGAATCCCTTTCCAAATATTAAAATTCGGCTTTTCATCTCTTCGTAATATCCCGCAGGTAATCGCCATAACTTGTGTGGATCGATTGCGCCAATTTCACGAGGTGTTTGCCCGTAATGAATCCCTTGCGATATGCGATTTCTTCAACGCAACCGATTTTCAAACCCTGCCGCTCTTCAATGGTTTTAATAAAAATGGCTGAATCAATGAGCGACTCGTAGGTTCCAGTGTCTAGCCAGGCATATCCCCGTCCCAATAATTTTAGTCGTAACCTCCCCTGTTGTAGATACTTCTTATTGACGTCGCTAATTTCCAGTTCTCCCCGAATGGATGGACGAAGGCTCTTGGTAATCTGCACCACTTGATTGTCATAAAAATATAATCCTGTGACCGCCCAATTGGATTTCGGTTTCTTAGGTTTTTCCTCAATGGACAGAACATGAAACTCTTTATCAAATTCAACCACCCCGTATCTTTCCGGATCTTTGACCGAATAACCAAAAATAACCGCTCCTTGTTTTATCATCGCCGTTTCTTGCAGAATTTCCGGGAAACCGTGCCCGTAGAAAATATTATCCCCAAGAATCAAGCAGACAGAATCCTGGCCGATGAATTTTTCCGCAATTAAGAAAGATTCTGCAATCCCTCCGGGGGAGGGTTGAACGGCATAGCTGAGATTCAGCCCGATCTCTTTGCCGTCGCCTAAAAGGTCATGGAACCGCGGCACATCCTTAGGGGGTGGAAATGATCAGGATGTCCCGGATACCGGCCAACATAATGACCGAAAGCGGATAATAAATGAGCGGTTTATCGTAAACCGGGATCATCTGCTTGCAGACACCTTTGGTGATCGGATATAACCGCGTTCCTTTGCCGCCAGCCAGAATAATTCCTTTCATCCTATTAAACTCCGTTCTTGATGCTTTCGCATGCCTGTATCCGGAATTTCTGGAGATCTGCGCTCAGGGTCACTTAATAACTCCCGGAACCGTTCCAGCGCTTTTCCATCCCGATAAGGATCCCATAATGGAGATCCGGCAGGGATAGGGATTTCTTTTAACTTCGCAGGGTCATTCTTTAATTCTTTCACCCTGGCTTTAAGCTCTTCATAACCATAAGTGACCACCCCCGGCAACCGCCCGTACATCGTCTCATGATAGAGCCCAACGGGGTCATGCCAAATAGCCAATTTATTGGAACTCAAAGCCTCAAACGTCGTCGATGTAAATGGAAACGAAATCACAAAGTCGCTTGAAGGAATCACCTCGGACGGATCTTTCTGGCAAGAAAGCATTTTAATCCGCGGGTGCCGCTCCATCCGGTCATACAAATCAATCAATTGCGGACCAAATACCGGGTCGGCATTGAAAAACGCCGAACGGGTGAATTTGGACTTGAAAAGAATTCGAATATCAGAAAATTCATCGGCCAGCCGAAGAATATCCCGGGTGAAGGCGATACCTTCCTGGTAACATCCGATGCCGTTGAAATTATAACCTGTATCAAAGACGCCGACGGTCAGGGACGCGCCGGCAGAATCTCTTGAAACAGAAGCCCCCTTGCTTAAACTGCTCCATAAACATCCGATGATGTGATATCGGCCGATACTCATAGGATGCCCCTGGAAATAATCCACAATAAATTGTGCCCAAGTGACCATATGGTCATATGTCAAGTATGTCCACCAGGGATGACGGTGACTTTTTTGCCTGCTTTCCGCGCGCCAGGTTCCGCTAAAATTCATGGAATCCGTGAAATACCAGGTCTGCGTGCCGTTTTGGTTCAAAGCGATATTGCGGCCGATATGGGGCACGCCGAAATCACAATGGGTGACAAAATGTTTCACCCGCACCTTCTGCTGGATAGTCTGCCAGGTAAAATAACGAAACAATACCAGCGAAGCCGTATTCAGATCTTCCGCATCTGACAAGAAATGCTTTTTCCAGCACTGAAAAAAAAGCCGCGTCCATATTAGGGGATGAGAAAAAAAACGCCCCATGCGGGGAAGCGCATAACTTTTGCCTAATTCATCCAAATGTTTTTGCTGCGCGGCAGTCAGCTCATTCTGGACAAAATAAACAATATCTTCAGACCTGATCTTCTTTTGATCAGCCAGAAAATCAGGACTGCGTTTATTCCCCACCAATTGCCGGCGGGGAGCTACAATGGCAACCCCCAAAAAGTATTGTTCGGGACCCTTTTCCAAGGGCACTTCTCTCTGCGAAAAGAATATGGCCCCCGCCGCCTGGATAAAAATTTTTAAAACAATGATAAGCTTCGCTTTCAAATTTTCATAGCCGCCTAGCCAGGAATACCGGTAAGGAAAATTAATTTTTCTATGGCTAAGGATCCCAACTCCGCTTTGTTCAACAAGTTCTTGGATGTATCTGTAGGAGCAAATGTTAATGCGGGGATGAAACGTAAAGCATTCAGTACCCAAAGCAGCAGCTATTCTCTGCAATAAAATGTTCATTGAGAAAAATTCGCTCAAACGATGGGCGAGATTGGTTTTAAAGGCATTTTCACCCTGCTGAGACCGCAGCGTATCACAAACATACTGGATCAATGCAGCATGATTTCTGTGTAATTCTTTGAAGACCGTCTCCACATGCTCCACAGCCCTATCCCCTGCCTCAAAAAAGATCTCTTTGGATTTAAGCTGGTCGGTAGTGAGCAATTGAGCCTTACCGCTTGCCACCAAATCCTTCACAAATCCCGGCAAATGCCGCGGATAAAAATGGGATCGGCTGCGATAGTGGAAAGCAAAAACGGGCTCCACGACATAAACTTTACGGCCGCGCGATAAATCCCAGGTCATCAATGGCCGGTCAGCATTTTGGGGTGATTCATATATAACAATTTTTTGTTTCATAATCCGCTTATACGTTCTGTTGCCCAATTGCCTTTGTCAAAAAATACTGGTCTTTAGAAACCGCTTCTTGGATCAAATCAAAGATCCCCCGGGCGCCCATCAAAGAAATATACCCCCTCCCCAGAGGTACAGTTTTCAGAACCCCTCTCTGCCCGGCGAGCTGGTTAATGTCCAGCCAATTATTTTCCATTTCCGGTTTGGACAGATCGCGGCAGAAATAAATCGACGGCCGGACTTGCACTGTGCCGTCTTTACGCACAAGGGTCTCAAAAGTTTTATCAAAACGGTAAGGGACCTTTAATCTCTTCTCAACATAATGAAAATAAGTCGCCGCGGCCCCAAAATTCATATTCAGAATAACACCATTGGCCCTGTAAAGACGATCCCAAAAACTGTCTTCCCCGAAAGACTCTTGCGCAACATTTTCCGTCATCGCTCTGGCCTTCCCGCCTAAAGCCGCCACCGAAAAAATAGGATCATCGGAACGCAAAGCTCCGGGAAGCAACCGCGCGATCTCAGAGAGAGTCCCACAGGCCGATGGCGTTTCATTTTTATCGAACACTCCCTTCTCAGCAAAAGTGTAACTGAACGTCGGCATAACAAAAGTTCCTTGCGGCCCGATCACTTCAAGAATGGTGTCGATAAATAAACTTTTGACATTTTGCACTGACATGCCGCCCTCCGGAACTCCAAAAAAAGCAATGTTGCTATGGCAAAAAATAGTGTCCCCCCGCCTTAACCCCACCTTCCAATAAGCTTCCCGGACATCCTGCTTGGTGTAATCGGGTTTTCTCATAGCTATCACTTATCGTGCCTGGTCAAGTTCGCTTTCCTTAAGTTTTACACCGTGCTTTTCTAGGGTCATGCGGATCAAATTATAATTAAGTATCTCTGTTGTTTCCTCGTGGGTAAAAGTGACATTAAATCTCTGCTCCAGAGCCAACACGAGCTCCAGATGTTTAAGGGAATCCCACGTTTCAACGGTGTCGATGGAAGTATCTTCTCCTATGGAATCGCGTGAAATATTAAATACATCACTTAAGACCTGTTTGAGCTCTTCCGCTTTAAACTCCATCAAACCGTACTCCTTATTTGTGATTTTACTTTGATCCATCCGGGTATTCTGGACGCATGTCCTTTTAAGTCCAACTCCCACCGTGCAGGATCACCGTTATTGCTAAACCCCTGCTTTTTATAAAAATCGACCGCTTGTTTGTTCTTGGCCGTCGGAATATATTCCCCTTTCAAAATTTTTATACCGCGGGACTGTACCGACTCAATCACATAGTTCAGGAAGGCCTCTTCCACGCCCCGGCCTAACACCCGACAGCTTAAAAGAAAGCTGTCTATCTCAGCGCAGGTGTCCCCATAACGTACCATGGCCACGCCAACGATCCCCGCATCGGCTATTTTGTCTTGAAGCTGAAGATACCAAACATCCCAAGCGGGATCGGCGATAAACCCACGGACCTGATCTTCGGTATAGCGCCGTGTGGTCAGATTAAACTGATTGGTTTTCTGGGTAAGCTGTGCGACGCGCGGGACGCAAAAACTCTGCGGCGTGCTGATTTCCACCTGGATTTCCAGTGCCCTCAAATATTCCTCTACCGATCCGGCTTGAACGGCAATTTGTTTTCGTCGCGCTTCTTCTCTATACATCCGCGTCCGACGCCTGTCCTCACCGGAGAATGAAAGAGAATCAAAAAAACCCTGTGCTAAAAGCTCTGTTCTCAACTGTGAAGGTTCAGCGGGAAGCTGGATCGTCGCGAGCTCAGGGACCTGGTGCTTGACCAATCCGATCTCATAAGCATTGTCATCGGCAAAAACAACGCTGTCCATGCCAATGTTTAATTCTTCCACAATGGAACGGATATTCTTGACTTTATCATCCCAATTGATACGCCAAGCGGCGAAATGCTCTTTTTTAAGAACCGTGCAAGGATGCCGTTCTAAAGCCTCAAAAACATCTCCCTCATTATTCTTGCTGCATAAAGCCAGGATGATCCCGCGATCGTGTAAATTAAGGATCTCCTTTTGAAAAGCCATGTAACAGGAGCCCGGGTATTCAGGGCCTAATTTTATCCCCTCCAGTCCGTCCTCCCCCACGATACCTCCCCACAATGTATTGTCACAATCCAGAATCAGGCACTTATGAGTTTTACCTTTCAGAGCTCTTAAGAAACGGGCATATTCTTTGGCGACAGGGATCAACGCGTGACGGGAAAACGGCGCTTTGCTGGAGTGCCAATAGCGCTCATCAAACCCTTGGGAATGCCCGATATTTGCCATAAGACATTCATAATCCACGCAAAAAATATTTGAAAAATCCTTTGTCCGGATGCGTAGCTCTTGATTGAGAGAACGCAGTGTGTTGATCTGTCCTGTCTGGGATTGAGCATCCAGAATGCCTAAGGCGGGCGGGAACAAAAGAGGAAAATTGTTCATAAGGACCGGGGCCTCACAATACTTTCGCATATTCTCAAGCTGACCGTGAACAGTCGTTAAAACGCGATCCGTCTCGACAGCAACTTCTTCATGGGGAAGCGAGACAAACCTCTGAACAAGACGTGTCGTCAGCCCTTCCAACCATTGCGCGAGAATAATTACATCGGGTCTAAATTGATACAGATTACTTTGCGCTGACATAACCTCGCTGGCGATCGTGTCATAATCCCCCACGTAGAAATCAGGAAAGAATCCCATGCGCGCAATTTCACCTTTGAGGACCGGAAGCAACGGTTCAACTGTAAAATTGCGTAACACAGCCACTTTCAGAACCGGCCAGGGACTTTCTCCTATGGGCACTGCGCTAAGGGCGTTAGCCAAGGCAACATAAGCGCTGTAAGAAGCGTCCTGTTCAAGGCGTTTTAGATTTTCCGTTACTTTATCCAGACTGGTCATTTCTTTTTCAACTTTAAAATGGCTGCGTAATTGACAGTGATGAGCTCCTTTTCCCAACGCTCCACCGGGATTCCCTCCGCCGGCAGAAAGATCTCCTGCTCAATTGTAAAACCCGAGCCGCGGATGAGATCGCGGATTTCATCGATATTACGAAAATGATAAACATGATCCGGCGCCGGGCAATTGGCGCATGTTGACAGATAAACCCGGCCCGCGGGCTTAAGGAACCCCTGTAAACGTCTTAAAAAATTTGGCGCATCGTTGACGTGCTCTAAAACTTCCCCCGCGCTGATAAAGTCAAAAAGTTCCTTGCCCAGATCGACCTTGAAGAAATCTTCGCAGCGAAACATGATTGTCTTGGGATCGATACCAAAAGCTTCCACGATCCTGGAACAAAAATCAACGGAGGTCTGGCTCACATCGCAGACAACCGCCTCAAGCGAAGGGAAACGCCGCTTGGCTTCCACCAGAAAAAGTCCGTGCCCGGCGCCAACTTCAAGATACCGTTGCGGGCGGCTGTCCGCCAAATACGATTGGAAAAACCGGAACAACTGATAATGATTGGACCACAGCATCTGGGTTAAAAGCAATCCGACCATATAACGGCGCATAAATTCCGCGTTTTCATAAACTTCTTTCTTGGCCACTGCCGAATCTTTGATTTGATAAACACCTGTTTTACGAAACTGAATTTGATCACGCAGCATCCGCAAGCAGAGTTCATTATAAGACTCAGCCGCCTCTTTCATTTGTCCGGCAAATAGACTTTGATTCAACGTCCGGCTTAAATCCTCACAAAATTCCCAATACGCTGTATCCTGCCGGGCAAAAAATGTGGCAAGCCGTTTAGCCTGCAAGGGATTGATCCTGTTAATCTCGCCGATGATCTTGGCAAACTCGGGACACAAATTTTCTTTTATTTTTAAAGTATCTGTCGTCATAAAAATCTAGACCATTACCGCTCCGCCGCAAACGCGGATCGTTTCACCGGTCACATGTCTGGCCCCTGGACTCATTAAAAAGGAAACTGCCCCAGCGACGTCTTCCGGCAAACCCAGCCGCCGGAGCGGGGTTGTCATGCGGGTTAACTCTTTTGCCTTTTGCGGCAATTCCGCGGTTAAATCCGTCTGTGTCAAGCCCGGGGCGACCACATTAACGCGGATATTTTTAGGGCCATATTCAACGGCAAGGCTCCGCGCCAGCGCGGCGAGCGCGGCCTTACTTGCCACATAATCACTTTGTTTGGCCGGGGGTGGGCCGTCGGCGGCGATCGAACCAATAAAAACCACACTGCCGCCGCCTTCTTTGAGCATCTGCGGCAAAACCGCCTGAATACAATGGATCGCGCCTTTAAACTGCACATCCAAATGCGCCTGAAAATCTTCCCAGGTCATTTCCTCAAACGATTTAAGCACAATAGGGCCTGAGGCGTTGGAAACAAAACCATCAATGGCTCCCAAGTGTCGGACTACCTGCTCACACATCGCCTGCACCTGTTCTTTCTTGGTAATGTCACCGGCGATAGCGATGGCCTTGCCGCCTTCTTTCTCAATATCCTTCACAACCTTCAAAGCCTCATCTTTGCTCTTGGAATAATTGACCGCAACCGCGTGGCCATCCTGAGCCAATTGACGGGCCACGGCCGCGCCGATGCCGCGACTGGCGCCGGTTACGAGGACAACTTTAGTTTTTTTTTCCATGAGTACATTCTCCTTCCCTAAATCCAACACACGAACCTGGGCTTCACCGGAAATCAACTCTTCATTACGCTGGTTATAGACGATCGTTTCCAAAACAAGAACCCTTGTCGATTCGGATTTTTGTTTGACTTTCGCCACAATTCTTAAAATATCTCCCACATAAGCCTGGCGGAGGAATTTCAAAGATTGTGACAACCATAATGCGCCTTCACCGGGAAGATGCATGCCGATCATCGTTGAAATAAATGAAGCGGACAGCATCCCGTGAGCCACGGGTTTACGAAAATCCGTCTTTTGGGCGAACTCTGGTTCCAAATGCAAGGGATTATAATCGCCGCTTAAATCCGCGAACTTCCGGATATCTTCCGTTGTCAACGGGTGCGTGAATTCGCGAATATCTCCCACCTTAATGGACTCAAAAATCATCGCTTTTGCCATTTTAATACCACCGAAAAACACTGGCTCCAAAGATGTATCCAGCGCCTACTCCGGAAACGACGACAATGTCGTCGCGTTTGATCCGGTTTTCTTCAACCGCCTCGCAAAGAGCCAGCGACAAAGAAGCATCCGCCGTATTTCCCAAGCGCTCGACGTTTGTATACGTCTTTGACATCGGTAGTTTCATCTTGCCCATCAGATATTGAATAAGTTTCAAATTCGCCTGATGAAAAATGAACATGTTTACGTCCTTGACCGCTAACCCGGCCTTGGCCAAGGCCTGTTCGATGGCAACGGGTTGATACTGGATCAATTGTTTCCAGGTCTCCATTCCGTCCATCTCGTAAAATTGCAGCCCGTCGTTAATATTATCCGCTGTTAACGGATGGCTTGACCCGCCGCCGCGCAAACGCACGGCATCATAAACACGGCCGTTACAGTTAATTTGAGTAGATAAAATTCCATATCCTGCCGGTACACGGGACACAATGGCCGCTCCGGCCCCGTCACCAAAAAACATCGAGGTTTCAGGATCACCCCAATTCAAATACGGTGATTGGACCGCTGTCCCTAAAACCAACACGTAATTGAGCGCGGGATCACATTTTATACGGTCCGCCGCGATCGTTAACCCAATCTGAAACCCCGTGCAGTTAGCAAGCACATCGAAAGCGCCCGCTTTGCGCGCGCCCAGCAGATCTTGCACCTTCGCGGCCATGGCCGGAAAACGGTAATCTCCGGAAAACGTGCAACCAATGATCAGATCCAGATCTTGCGCCGAGATCCCGGCCCGTCCCAAAGCCTGTTCAGCAGCCTGAGAGGAGATCCCTGAAGCTGTATCCCCGTCCTCGACAAAGTAACGCGTCTCGATGCCTGTGCGTTCCATGATCCACCGGGAAGTCGAATTGCATCGCCTGGCCACTTCGTCGGTGGTCATCAGCTTTCCAGGGATACATTTTCCGACGGCCACAACGCCTATGCCATCATTAAACCTTTGCATACGTTTCTCTATATTTTCTCACCATCTCGCCGATCGCACGGATATGGTCCGGCGTGGTACCGCAACATCCGCCAACAATATTGGCCCCTGCCTTTAAAAGCGCCGGAATATTTTCTGCCATGGTTTCCGGACCTTCGGGATAAATCACACGATTATTCTCTATAAAAGGTGTCCCAGCATTAGCCCGAACCAAAATCGGCACTTTCGGCAATGCGTCACGGATCTCACGGACAATCTCGATCATCTGGGCTGAACCGTTTCCACAATTAGTCCCGATGATATCGGCACCAGCCTCATGGACTGCCAACGCCATTTGGGAAGGGCTTACTCCCATCACGGTACGGTATTCTCCATTTATAGTCTTCTCAAAAGTAAAAGAGCAAACAATTTCTAAATTCGTATTTTTCTGAGCGGCCTTGATGGCCAGACAGGCCTCATCCAAAGCGGACATCGTTTCAATACAGACACAATCAGCTGAACCTTTTTCCAACCCGATCATTTGCTCGGCAAAAACCTGATAAATTTCATCTTCACTCACATCCCCCATCATCAAAATCTTTCCCGTTGGGCCGACCGAACCCATGACATAATGGTCTTCTCCGGCAGCCTTCCTTGATAAAGCTGCGGCCTGCTCATTGATTTGCATCACTTTCTTTTCCAACCCATAATGTGCCAGTTTAAACCGGTTAGCGCCGAAACTATTGGTTTCAATAACCTGAGCGCCAGCCTGAATATATCCTTGCGCAATGGCAAAGACCTCTTCAGGATGAGAAAGGCACCAATCTTCCGCGCATTCGCTTACTTGAAGCCCGCGGGTGATGAGCGTGGTCCCCCAAGCTCCATCAGAAATTAAAACATTACCCTGCCTAATTTTTTCAACAAGTTTTCGACGGGCCACGTTTCTTCTCTTCCCTTTTTTCACGAAGTAGACAATCGGGCATGTCGCAGGAATCACATGCGTAGGCTTTCTTGCTCACCTGCTTGCCAATACCAATAACGCCGCTCACGGATTTAGTTGGCATCATAAGCGATGATTCCGTTAAACGGACGCCGCAAAAATCTCTCGGCACAAGTGAAAAAAGTTTATGCTGCTCGCTCACCGACCAATGGCAATAACCAGGACTGTAACGATTCGTGACATTAAGCCCCCGGGCTTTAGCCACTTCACCTACCATCGCATGCAGCTTCCCGGCCACGGCCTCGGCCATCACCGAGCCGCAGGTATCAACGATATAACTGGAAACGATATCTCCTTCGTTAACATATTCTTTAGTCAGCTTTTCCAAAGAGCCGCCGGCTGTCCCGACAAAAACAGCCAATTGCGAACTTTGATAGAGACAGGAAGCAATGGCACGATGCGCTTCAAAAGGGATATTACGGCAACAAAAACCCTGGTCATGGAAAGACACTTCCTGCGGGAGAAAAATCTTAAACCCTCCCCGGATATCAACAAACTCAGACGAATGCAACTCTTCCAATACTCTGTCAAGGATATGGGCAACACCTTCTGGAATTCCGCACTGCGCGCCGTAGCCGATGGCCCGCTCAATCTTCAGCCGACTGATACTTAAATCCACCATCGAGAAATTCAACTCCTGCACAATGTCCAGAATCGTCATAACTTTACACCTTCCTGGCCGTATTCATCTGCTTTCTATGGGCTTGGCCGTAGCTTAAAGCTTCCTCAAGAAAAGCAATCACATTCTCTGCAGGAGTATCATCTAAAATGCTGTCTCCTGCCGCCAGACACATCCCGCCTTCAGGACGATCGAAGGTATCAATGAGAAACCTTACTTCCTCTCTTATCTCTTCTTTACTTTTTCCGCGCAGCACATGCTGGACATCAAAGCCAACGCAAAAGACAAGGCGGTCGCCATAGTCGCGGGCAATCTGAACCGCATTCATTGTGCCTTTTTGAACCGGGTGGAAGACATCCACCCCGACATCAATAAGATCATCGAGAATTTCGGTATTATTGCCGCAGGAATGCATCCACCAGTGCATATTTTGCTTTTTAATGGCCTTGCCGATCTCAAAATAATAGGGTTTGATAAATTCCCGAAAAACTTCCGGAGGCATCATAAGCTGCGTTTGATGCCCCAAGTCGTCGCTGCTCCAAAATCCATCCGGCTGCAATTTTTCTCCCACCACACGAATATAGTCCACATAAAGATCACAAAGGGCGCGGTTAAGACGATGGACTTCCTTGGGGTGCAGATAATAGTCTGTAAGTAAATTTTCCATCCCCCTGATCTGCCAGGCCCGCTCATAAAAAAGCGACCATTGCGTGTGCATGAGATACTGATTCTTTCTATGCGCTTCTTTTGCCCAAGGGATGATCCGGTCAATACGGTCATCTTTTTCAGGTACCGGGAATTTGGCAATGAAGTCATCTAGTTTGGTCCAGTCATCGAGCACAATGGCCGTATCAAATGCTTTAGAGTCAGAAATCTTCCAGGGCAAGTTCATCTCTTTGTACTCCAACAGCCGAAAACGCGGCGGATCCATGGCGTCATCGCTAAACCGATCCAATTCTTTGGCCAAATCGCCATAATGGTCCCGGAACTCCTGGGTCAACCATTTGGCGCGGATCAACGGAATACGGACTGGATTCTTTCTTTCCACGGCTTTGATGACTTCTTCTTTGGGAAGAACCCCTAATGGCGCATTAATGTGCATTTAACCCTCACGGGACAAGTGATAAACTGTTTAAAAATTCTACCGCTCCTTGCGGATCAGGAGAATAACCATCGGCGCCGATGGAATTAGCGAACTTCTGCGTAATGGGCGCTCCACCGACAACGATCTTGGTCCGCGGAAAACTGATCTTGATGGCGCTGGCGGTGGCGGCCATGCTTTCCATTGTCGTTGTCAATAAAGCGCTTAAGCCCACAACGCACCCCGGATATTTTTGGATCGCATCAAAAAATTTTTCCGCGGAGACATCAAATCCCAAATCAACCACCTGCCAGCCCGATCCGCGCACGATCATCGCCACAATATTTTTCCCGATCTCATGCAGGTCACCAGCCACCGTCCCGACCACGAACACACCTTTTTGCTTGACCTGTCCGGATTCCAGAAAAGGCTTAATATGCCCCATGGCCGTCATCATAGATTTGGCGGCCATCAAGACCTCCGGCAAAAAAACTTTATTCTGGCGGAACTTTTCGCCGATATGCTGCATCCCAACAATCAATCCTTCGGCCAAAATCACATCAGGGGTTACCCCTTCTTCAATAGCCTGCTTGGTCCATTCATCTGCGCCTAATTGTCCTTTTAAATCAGGAGGATAAGGAGAATCTTTGTTGATTTTCCCCCGTTCGACGCATAAAGCAATCTGAGCTAAAATATTATCCATATCTTTCCTCTTTCGAGCGTGATGGTTCAAGGCACCACACAAAGGCGCTGGGAACATACCCGCCGTTTCCGTCAGAAAGCTCATCGAACAACCGCTCCGAAGAAAGCTCATAGGGGATTTGTTCCAGGATCCGTTGATATTGATCCCAGGTCAAGATCCCCTGCCCGGAAAGCTCGTGAAAAAATAGATACTCAGGCATAATGCTGGTCGCTCGTTCCCGGGCGAGAATCTCCTCGGAAAGCTGGACCAATTCACCGATGACAACCGGAGCTTCCGGGAAGAGACGATGAATGCCCTTTAGAAAATCAATGACCCGCGCGGTATCGCCTTGAGAAATTTCATGGATCAAAAACCACATCGAGACAGCCAGTTTATGGCCGACCGCCTTCTCTCGCACCCCTCGTCCCCAATCTTCAAGGGCAAAAGCATCCGAACAGATCATCGTAATATCACACTGAGAAAATTCCTTCTTGAGGTTACTTTCCGTCGTCTTGACCGATATTGCCGAAAGATCCACCCCCGCGACTTTTTTAAGCACCATGGCATTAAGGGCTTCTCTTAAGAAATGTCCGTTGCCGCAACCCACATCGACCAACATATCGGCCTCTGATCGCCTGCGCAAAAAAGAAATTGCTGGCAAGAAATAACGCTGATGGGTCAGGCCGCTTCCTATAACATTTTCCAGTCGGTCAACTTCCCTAGCCACATCCATGGCCGCCCCATTAAGAAGCCGCTCAAAATCATTCATATATTCGTGATACGAGTGCGGCACGTAAAATGAACTGTGCCGCCGCAAAACCTCCTGTCCCAGTGGACTTAAACGGAAAATATCTTTTTGCTCATCCTTGGGTTCCAGTAGTCCTAAACGGGAAAGATACCGAAAACTTTTAAGCAAAACATTTTTATTGGAAACAGTGGAGAAATCATCCAGCTTGAAATCCTGCTGAGAAAGCATGGCTTCCACGACACCAAGCTTGCCTAACGTGCTGATGACCGGCATGCTAAAGAATCCCCGCATCAGGACGATCAATTCCTGGTTGACGTCGGATTTATACATGGCCTTCCCTCATGAAACCAACCCCATGTGGATCGTCTGACCGGTGATGATCCCTCCCTGAGGACTCACCAAAAATTCCAAGACGTGACAAATTTCTTCCATCGTGATGGTTCTCTTAATAGTTAATTTACTTAAAGCGCGGCTGATGACGGCTTCCCCGAGTGCCTCGACCGCCGTCGTCTTGATCATCGATGGCGCGATGACGTTGCAAGTGATCCCCAACGGGGCCAGTTCCTTGGCCATGATCCGTGTGAACTCAACGATGGCGCTCTTGGAGGCGGAATACGCGGCCGTTCCCTCTTCATGCAATCCTACGGCCATGGAAGAAACGTTGATGATCCGTCCTGACTTGCGGCCAGCCATAACCAGCGCCGCTTCCCGGGCGGTCAAAAACGAACCAATAACATTTGTCTTCATTACATCATGCAAAAGCGATGCTGACGTCGTCAAAGTGGGAACAGCCGCCGGAGCCAATCCGGCATTATTGAAAAGAACATCAATGCGGCCGTGACGCCGTTTAATCGAACGGATCCAGGAACGTACACCGTCCTCATCGCTGACATCAAGTTGAGTATGATGATAATTCGGCTTTTTGAGCACAGCGGATCCCCGCGAGCATCCCTCCACCAGCCACCCCTTACTCAAGAAATGCTCGGCCACACCACAACCAATCCCGCGACTGGTCCCGGTGATAGCAATGACCAGCTTACCGTTTTGCTTTACTTTGGGCATCGGATGCTCTCTGGTTAATGATCCTGGTCACCAACCGAACCATGTCGCCGACAATTAACGCGTCCTTATCTTCGTTGAGATCATGGATTTCCTGAAGTTTTAGAATAAATTCCCGGCCGATCTCTTCCTCAACGCGTTCTTCCACATCCGTGGCAAACACCACAAACGCGACGGAATCCAGATTCCCTCCCATACCAATCAAGGCGGTATCGTCATTGACCGGAAATTTTTCAGGAACGATCCCGGAATCGAAGATCTTCTGAAGCGATCCATGGATAATTTGCCGCACTTTCTGTTCCGTAATCATTAACTACCCCCCTCCTGTTATTATTTTGAATCAATAATTGCCCGTTCTGGGTTTTTCAAGATCCGCCGGATCTCCGCAATAAAAACGAAAATCGATGCTGGTACGCACGTCCGTCATCTCCGGTGTCAAATAAGTGCGATGCGGGATAAAAGGGTTGAACAAAATAAAGTCCCCCATGCGCACTTTAGGTCGCACCGTATAATCTTTGTAATGCTCATAAAACTTCTCCTGATCCGCCATGGCCACGCTGTGATACTGGCTGCGATCCGTATCCAAAAAAGCGTTAAACGGCTTGGCAACCAGCTCCAGGCCCGGCGTATATTCATCGATCACAACAAGCGGAATCCAGCAGATCATAAAGCGGTCCGGCTCTCCCAGGGCTCTTAAGAAAATACCGTCCTGGTGGAAGCCCAGTTTATAGCCTTCCTCTAAAGGATCGACCGTTCGCGAATAATAATATTTCGTCAGCGAATTGATCTGTCCTTTGCCGACATATTTTTCGACCAACGGCATAATGCCCGACTTTTCCACAATGTTACGCAGGATATTGTCGCGGTCCGCCTCCAGAAGATCGGTGACCCCTTCCAGAAGAAAAGCGAGCGTTTTCATTTTCAACTCTTTGGGGAAACTCTCGAATTTGGCAAGATCTTCACGGAAGTCGCGTCCTAATTTCATCCGGGGGAAAATCTGCTGATAAATAATATCGCGGATTTTCTTAAGTTCCCGCACGGGGAAAGCCCCCCGGGCAACAATAACGCCATAAGTATCCAGCGTCTTTTTAAACATCGCAAAATCCAAATCCTTGAAATTAACCGTAAACTGTTCTGCCAGGCTTTCACCCTTCATCTTTTCTGCAACATTCATAATTTCCTCTCCTCGTTGATTGCGCCCTTATTTCACGGGCTTTTTGTACTCCGGTCGAAGCAATCCGTATAAAAGAAAACTTTCATGCTTGCCGTTGACATAAAAGTATTCCCGCAACATCCCCTCTTTTTGAAAACCAAGCCGCTCAAACAAACGTACCGATGGGACATTGCTTTCCACAATGCCAGCCATAACCCGATGAAGATTCAGACAGAAAAACGCATGTTCAACAATAAGACGCAAAGCCTCTGCGCCAAAACCCTGACCGCGAGAATCCGCATCGCCTATCATCAAGCCGATATCAGCACTGCGGTTACGTTCATCGATCAATCGCAAGGCGATATTCCCAATATAACGCCGGTCCCTTTTGAGAAAAATGCCTAAAAGAATTTCCTTGCTGTTTTTAAACTGTTTGATAAATTGACGGATTCCTTTTTGCGTCAAAGGATATTTGCCCGCCATAAGATAACGAGTCGTCTCCTGATCGTTAATCCAGGATTCATAAGTCGACATGTCTGCTTGAGGATCCAGGACGCAAAGATCAACGCGATTTCCACTGAGAAAAACAGCCGGTTTTGTTCTATTTCTAGAACCCATGTCTTGCCTTTTTTAAAGAATTTTTTGCCAGCTGAACGGTTCGCCTTTTTTCATGTCTTTTTTGAGCTCACGCCCAATGAGAACATCTTTATATTTGGGCACCAGCGCCTCCATGGGCGCGGGACGCAAAACGGCGATTATATCGGCCTTCAATTTAGTTCCTTGGGGCAAGTCCTGGGCGGCCCGCAGACACCGTCTTTGCAAAACGACCGTTGATCTCTCCTCTTCATATAAATCTTTGACCGGCGACCCCAAAGCCTTTTCAAGCTTACGAATGCCGTTCACCATTTCCGTCATGTCTTTGGCATCCATGGCAAAAGGATGATCAGGGCCCTGACGCGTTTTATCGTCGGTAAAATGCTTTTCGATCACACAGCCGCCCAAGGCTACGGAACCCAAGGGCACCACCAAACCCGGCGTGTGATCGGAGTATCCCGTGAGAACATTGAACATATCTCCCATAGCTTTCATGGCGCGAATGTTAGCCGATTCAAACTGATTTGGGTAATTGGTGACACACTGCAACAACACAATGTCGTTGTTGCCTTCTTCACGAATGACCCGCAGGGCTTCATCTATTTCGGCAATCGTGCTGGCTCCCGCACCAACAATAATCGGCTTCTTTTTGCGGGCCACGTAACGCAAATATTCCAGCCAGGTGATATCGCCTGAACCGATCTTAAAGACCTCAACTCCTAATTTGTCCAGAATATCAACGGCCGTAAAATCATAAGGTGACGAAAAAAAATCAATTCCAACTTTTCGGGTATATTTAAAAAGTCCTTCAAACCATTCGCGCGGGAATTCGGCATCCTTATAAACCTCATAAACGGATTTTTTCCATTTGGCTTGAAAACCCGATTTTAAGCCCTCGAATCCTTCTTTGGAGACTATCTGATCGGCGCTAAAACATTGAAACTTAACCGCGTCAGCGCCGCAGTCCTTGGCCAGATCAATAAGCATCTTTGCGCGCTCAAGACTTCGGTCAAAGTTCGAACCGATTTCGGCGATGATATACGCAGGTTCTCCTTCTCCGATCCAGCGCTTTCCAATCTTTATTCGTTTCACCCTTAATCCCTTTTTAGAATGGTTCGACCGATCGCCAAGAAAATCTTTAAATTAGCCTTAAGTTTTTTGCCAAAACGGGAATCATCTTGTCGCTCATTAACCGCAATATCCTGCTGAACAACGCGGTATCCCTTCTTTTTAGCATTAAAAACAAGCTCGGTACCGATGGAGCCGATGCGATCGAAATAACCAACATCCCGGTACACATTCATGCGATAGACCTTAAGTCCGCAAAGAGGATCATCAATGGCCGCCTTCTTTCGAGCAACCCACGCATAAAGATACTCACTGATCCGCGCATATCCCGGCCGGCGGCCTACGACCACATCCGCCTCATCATTGGTGATCGGCGCGATTAATTTAGGCACGTCCTCAACGCGATGTTGGCTATCGGCATCAAAAGTAAAAGCAACATCAGCTTTATGTTCATTAGCGATCGCAAATCCGTCGGCAATGCTACGATCATAACCTTCTTTGCGAGCATGCGAGATCACTGTAGCTCCCTCCTTATGGGCGATCGCCGGGGTATTGTCGGTGGAGCCATCATCGATGACAATGATTTCATGAACATAAGGCTTGAGCCCTTTAAGCACCCGGCTTATTGTTCGCTCCTCATTAAACGCGGGAACAATCGCAACAATCCTTGCTTTTGTGGTCAAATGAACAATTGGCCTCATAAGTTCAAACTCGATATGGCCATCCGCCTCTTTTTTAAAGCCAAAACCGGCTTTCTCAAAAAACCTGATCGATGTCAGATTTTCTTTTTTAACCCGCGCTAACACCCGTCCTTTGACCCAGTTCAAAGATTCGTTTAATAATTGTGTCCCTTTCCCTTTACCCCGGAAATCAGGTGAGATATTAATGCTGATTTCATAATAGTCCCCATGGCAATCGAATCGAACCATGCCGATTTTGTTATCATCTTCTACCCCAATCAGAAGTAACCGGTCGGGACCTCTAAGCGCTTTGTGAAACCACACTTCATGCTCCTGAGGTGGGATCTCGCGGCTGTCAAAACTATTGGCCACCGTCAGGGCATCATTGCGCCAACGCAAGAGGTCTTCTTTATCTTCTAAAGTGGCTTTTCTTAATATCATGGGCATGGTCTCAAGAGACAATAAAGCTCATTTTAAGCGGTGTCCCCCGCTTCATGGCAACCTTGGCTTTTTTCCCAAGAATTTTCGGCCAATAAACAGGCGCAAGGCCAAACCCAGGACGGATAATCCGGATATTTTCTTTCGTTAATTCTTCCCCGATCCCAATATCTTTGACGGCGAAGGCTGAACGCCGGAACTTAAGATTCTTTTCCTCGTTCTTTGTTCGCTCAAAACAAATACGGCCCAGGGCTCCTTCAGCCAAACGAATATCATCGACCATTCTTCTAAATTCTTCGGGCGTGATAGAAAAAGCGGCGTCCGGGGTTTTATCAACCTTGGAAAGCATTAAATGTTTTTCGATCAAGTTGGCGCCCAGAGCCACGGCCGCCACGGCCACCGTGGTTCCAAGGCTATGATCGGAAAGTCCGACGGGAACGCACATGATCTTCTTGAGATAAGGGATCGTCCGTAAATTCATCTCGGTTGCCGGAGCCGGATAAGCGCTAACGCATTTTAAAATGGCGATGTCCTTCATACCATTTTTTCTAAGCACACTAACCGCTTGTTTGATCTCCGGGAGTGTTGCCATACCTGTTGAGAGAACCACGGGTTTGCGCGTTTGAGCCACTCGCTTCAGCAATGGAAAATCCGTCAACTCAAAAGAAGCGATCTTGTAAATCCCGACGCCTAAGTCTTCCAGAAAATCTACGGCAGTTTCATCAAAAGGCGTTGAAAAAAAAGTGATGTCCAATTTGTCGGCCTCCTTCTTCAAAGGCTTATGCCATTCCCAGGGCGTGTAGGCCTTTTTATAAAGGTCGTAAAGCGTTCCACCCCAGAGAGGATGATCGTCGAGACGAAAATATTTGTTGTCACAATCCAACGTAAGCGTGTCAGGCGTGTAGGTCTGCAGCTTAATCGCATCAGCGCCGGCTTCTTTGGCAGCGCGGATGATCTTCAGGGCCCTATTCAGATCCTGATTATGATTGGCCGACATCTCGGCCACGATATAACAAGGCGCCCCATCACCGATTTTTCGTCCTTCGATAATCATTTAAGATACCTTTTAATAAAATCAACGTCCTTTTCAAAATCGTTTAAATCTTTCCAGGAGTCACGCTTGGTTTCGATGGCCAAAAAACTGTCCCCTGGGATCATCGTCATAATTTTCTCAAAATCAAAATTTCCTGAGCCAAAGTGTTCATGCATGTCTTTAAAAGAAGCTATATCTCCGTCCGACAAGTGATACGCGCGAGGCTTAAGGGCGTTGAATTCCTCAACAATTTTTTGCCACGGCAACTTTGCCCAAGCCGCATAATAGATGGCATGGCCGATATCAAGACAAAACCCAATACCGATGGAATCCATGATCTGTCCAATTTCTTGCGGCATCGCGCCCAAGCAAAGCTCCCCTTTTAGGCCCAATTTGGGCTTGTTTTCAATAATGACTTTCTCGAAAACTTCCGGGAACTCGGTTTTAAACACCTTCAATTGACGAAGGGTCTCCTCCAATTTTCCCTCCAGGCCGGGGTGAAAAATAATGTAAGAAGGATTCAACTGTTTTCGAAAAAAATCCACCTTCCGGATCAATTGTCTGTTTTCAGCTTCTTTGCTTTTCAGCGACAAATTCAATCCTGAGTAACTGTGCGGCGCGTGCAGCTGAAAAGGGATCTTTAGTTTTCGCCATTCCAAGGCATCCGTGTCCGCAGAAGCCGGATTGACATACAACTCTATGTAATCATAAACGCCCTTGCGGTAGAGCGTCTCTGCCGGAGACATAAAATCTTTATTCGAAGACCACGTTTTGAGTCCGAGTTTCATCCTATGTCAAATAAACAATTTTCTTTTCTTGGCTGTTACGCGTTACCCTTAAAACCTCTTGAATAATAAAATCGACATCGCGATCGCTCATGGCTGGATGTAAAGGAAGTGATAAACATTTTTCATAATAGCCTTCCGCTTGCGGGCAATCGCCTTTTTGGGTCCCAAAATTTTGCCGATAAAACGGCTGCCAGGTCACAGGGATATAATGAACCTGGGTATGAATTCCTTTATCACGCAACCCATAGATAACCTGCGCACGGCTTGTTTCTATCTTGGTAAAGTCCACTAAAAGCACATACAAATGAAAATTGGTTTCCCCGTCAGGATGCTCGAAAGGAACGGTTAAGCCATCTCCATCTTTAAAGGCGGCATTGTACCGGTTAACGATCTCGCGGCGGCGGCGGCGGAACCTTTCCAGCTTTTTTAGCTGAGAAAGTCCCAAGGCACACTGGATATCCGTGATCCGGTAATTATACCCAAGGTAAAGCTGTTCATAATACCAAGGGTTTAAATCCTCTTCCCTTTCGGCCCTCGAAGGCGTATGGGCCTGTTCGGGATAGATAAACTCCTCTTTGGCATTGGCGATCCCGTGGGAGCCAAAAAGCTTGATCCGTCGATAAAGATTTTCATCGTTGGTCGAAATCGCTCCGCCTTCACCAGTTGTAATATGCTTGACCGGATGGAAACTAAAAATAGTCATGTCATTGTAAAGACAGGATCCTACCGGTTTCCCTTTATATTTTGAGCCGAAGGCATGTGCCGCGTCCTCAATAATATAGATTTTGTGACCGTATTTTCTTCGGGCCGCGTCAACGATTTCCCGCAAGGCAACCAAATTACAGCTTTGTCCCGCAAAATCAACAGGCAAAACCGCCTTAGTTTTGGAGGAAATCTTCTTTCGGACTTCTTCTGGAGAAATCGTATAAGTTTGTGGATCAATATCGGCAAAAACCGGTTTTCCGCCGCAAAAGGCAATGCAGTTCGCCGAGGCGACAAAAGTATTGGGACTCGTAATAACCTCATCGCCCTCACCGATCTCGGCCGCCAAACAGGCCAAATGCAAAGCCGCGGTTCCAGAATTGACCGCGGCACAGAATTTCGCCCCCGTGCGCTCACAAAGTGCCCCTTCAAACTCTTTGATCTTTGGGCCCTGGGTAAGATATTGGGATCTTAACACTTCCTCAACGGCAGCGATATCCTCACTATCCAGACTCTGACGACCATAAGGGATAAAATTCAGGTGCGGATAAACATCCTCGGAGACCGTGTCTAAAGAGATCCCCTGCGGTTTAAATATTTGCGGCAATCCATTTTGGTAATCTTTCAGAAACAGGTCGATGGAAGTCTCGATAGAAGGGATCTTGATTTTAAGGTCCCGGGCGAGTTTGCGTACATTCAAACTCATATTTTTGGCCCGCCTGGCCTTGAAAGGAAACTCCTCAACTGAAATGGGCTGAACCAATTTACTATCGAGCCCCAAGACATCGGCGATGGCCATAATAAAATCGTATTTGGAAAGAGAGTTGCAGCTGCTTAAATTGTAGACCCCATTAAGATCTTTTTGTATCGCTAAGGCAAGGAGCCTGGCCAACTCAAAAGTGTAAATAGAGGAGAACATCGTGTCCCGGAAACCCTGGATGGTTTTCCCTTTTTTAAGCTCGGCAATGACCCATTCGCCCAGACTCAATTTATCCTGAACGTTCCAGCCGAAGAAATTTGTCCGCACAACTAAAGAATTTCTCCTCTTTAAGGCCTCTTGTTCCCCCTTGTATTTGGTCTGACCGTAATAATTTGGCGGCTGAACGGGGTCTTTTTCTGATAGCAATCCTTCCTTGGGAGCGTAGACCGTATCTGTTGAAATATAGACCAGTTTAACCGAAAGGTCATTGATCTCCTCAGCCAAAGCCTTGGTAGCCACCACATTGACATGATGGGCCAAATCCCGATCCGTTTCGCAAAGGTCAATATCCGCAATTGCCGCGCAATGGACAATGATCTCCGGTTGGAATTCGCGTATTGTTCGACCCACGGCCTCACGTGAAAGCAAATCGATTTTTTGGGTCTCAATACCGGGCATGGTAAAAGGGTGAGAATTGTATAAACCCAGAATTTTATATTGATCCCGCCATTTAAAAGCGAGATTACTTCCCAAAAGTCCGCTGGCACCGGTAATAAGAATTTTCTTCACCAGTTCTCTCCTCTTAGCTCGCAATTGCCTTTTCTTTTTGTTTTTTAAGCCCGTCTGCGGCATAAAACGCCCGAAACTGCATGGCCGACTCTAAGTATTGGACAGGTGTATGGAAGCGATCACCGAGGCGGATTTCCGTCATCATCGAACGCCCTTGGGCGTCTTTTACCTCACCGACGATCAAACTACCTTCCCGCAAGGCTACGGCTAAAGCATCCCCTCTTTTACAATAAACAAGACCATTCTGAAAAGGATGAAAAGGACCGTCACTCCCATCGACACAGCATTTTTTAAGATACACACGTTTATTATTGATCAGGGTCGAAGCACCGGCGTACGGGTCGTCAAAAGCACAAATAAAAGATTCTATTTCTTCCAAAGACCAGTTCCAGTTGATGTACCCCTGGTGTTCCGTTGATAAACGGGGCCAGTAACTGCCTGAGTCTTTGGCTTGCGCTGTCAAATGAAAATCTTTGCCGTTTTTGATGTCGTCAAGAAATTGGCATAAGAATTCTTCCTCGCGTTCGATGTTGATGTTAAAATAATCTTGAGGGACACGGCATTGATCCGGATAAACAAATTCACGCATCTTAAGAATGGGACCTGTGTCTACCCCTTCATCCACCTGATGAATCAAATTAAATCCCGGACGGTAGTTCTGAAGGATCCGCCAAGACATCCCTCCGCCGCCGCGAAACCAGGGAAGCGGCGCACCATGATGATTTAAAAGATAACCCCTAAAAAGAGCGATGAATTCTTTACGAAAAATCCAGGACGCGGCAATCGAAAATCCCATGGTTTGCGGAGTGATTTTCTTAATAACAGCTTTATCCGTATTGACATCCTTGGAAATATGAAAAAGAATTTTCTGAAGTTTTAGAAAATCCTCTAAAGGAACGATCTTCCCGCGCATGGGGATCGGATCTTCCCGACGGCGTTCTGCGGTCACAACCTCAACGTGATAACCTCGCCCCAGCAAATTCAAAGCGAATCGCACCAAGGTATCCCCTCCGCCAAACAATATAACATGATTAATGCAATCAAACTTCATCGGCGCTCGATCAATTCACGTTCAAGAAACTTGTTAATATAATTCAAAACCTCATCAAAATCCATTTTCAATTCTTCGGCAATGTCAAAAACACTTTTGTCTCCCTCGAGCCTTAGCATGATCTGTTCAATATTGGTATTCAGTTGACGGTTCACGCGCCAATCCACCCACAGATCATATCCAGAAAGAAATACCGGCCCGCGAAATTTCCGCTGCGGAATGTAATCTTGATCCAAAACTTTAAGGATCTCCAGGATAAGATCTCTTGATTCGGCCAAACGTTCTTCGGAAACAATCTGTGGAGTGTCATCGCTGGTATGATATTCAGGATAAGGAAACCGGCTAATGGAAATCATCGGGATATCCACCCCGGGCCCGTCAAAGACCATCTCGTCGTTGCCCACCACCTGCCGAAACGGCCCTTCGCGATAATCGTCCAGTTTTCGCTCCATGACATAACGGGCAATGCGGTCAATGCGGGTGTTCCCTTTTTTGGACAATTGAAGAGCATGAAGATTATCATTGCCCAACATTTCAAGGAAAATGCCATACTTCATCTTGGGGATCAGCGCTTCATTCTGGCTTAAGTAAGCCACCGAACCGATGGTTTCTGAAACCAGCAGGAATTTGTAGGTGTAGTGATTCTCGCGTTTTGATAATTGACACGCCACATCGATGAGAACCGCCACCCCTGCGAGGTCGTCATTGACCATTGCCGGATGGCACAGGTGAGCTACCAGCACGATGGTTTCGTCGGATTCGCCTTTAATGGTGCATTCGCCGACCTTCAGCGCGCCGGCTTCAAATTTCGAATCGATAACCACTTTATACGTGTCACCCGTAAAATCTTTGAGCCGCTCATGCGAAAGGCAAAAACCCCAATCCCGCTGATAATATTTAAATTCAAAAGGAATAGCGCCGGGCCGCTGAGGATTGGTATGAAGATGTTCCATCAACTCTTTTTTGGATACAACTTTGTTGACCGGAAGCGAATAAGAAACAATGTGCAGCGGATGGTCTTTTAAATCAAGAAGGCGTTTGCCTTCACCATCTTCAATGTAAGCCTCTTTGACGCTCCATTTCTCGGGAATGGGCCACGTCCAGCATTTGGTACCGCTGGGGACCTCATGGATTTTAAGTGGGATCAGACGGCCGATATACGCCAAGGATTCATCGAAACCTTCGGAGACGATGTCACGGCGCTTAAACCATAGATCATTAATAAGCTGCATCATGTCAAGTTAACCTCTTAAACCCAGCATCGCAAACCCGGCCTTTAAGGTAGCGGCAGGGATCGCCTTCTTCAACAGCTTTGGCAATCACTTGAAAAGCTTCATCCACCGCTTTAAGGTATTTCTTAATATGATTTTTTTTATGTGCGTAAGAGGCATAAAAAGCTGTTGTTGCCAGAAAACCCTTTTCCAGCATTATTTGAGTAAAAAGCGTTTTTAAAACCAAAGGCTCGTTGTATTGAAAAGAAAAATGGGACAAAGGATAGATGCCACCTACCTCGATCTCCAGACCGTGCTTGGCGGCCAACGTCTTCCAGCCTTCCTGAATCTTGGCGCCGATACCTGCAAGATAAGATGGGACATTGCATTTTTTCATTTTCCGGATTGTTGCCAGGGCTGAGACCGGGCCGATCCTTTCCGTCCAATAAGTGCTGCTCATAAATGTTTTTTGCGCGCCCTCCATCACGAAGGCGCGACCGATCACCGCAGCCATAGGATAACCATTGCTCATCCCTTTACCCAGGACCGCCATATCGGGATTGACTTTGAATTTAAGATGGATCCCGCCAACAGTGCTGCGCCACCCCGAGGAAACCTCGTCAAAAACAAGGACAACGCCGGCGGTCTTAGTGACCTCACGGATTGCCTCCAGAAAACCTTCCTTGGGATAGAAATTGCGCGCCGGTTCCATGACAACGGCCGCAACGCGCGATTGATAACGCTCAAAAATCTTTCGGAATCCATCGAGATCATTAAAATGAAACGGTATCGCGGTTTCACGCAAATTCCGGGGGACACCCGCCGGTTCAAGCCCGGGCAACAAATGCCCGTCAAGAGATTGATCGTCGGCAATGTTCGAAGAAAGATACCAATCATGCCATCCGTGATATCCACAGAAAAGAATAATATCTTTACCGGTACAAGCGCGGGCAATGCGCACGGCCATGGCCATGGCTTCTCCGCCGCTGCGGGAATAACGAACCATCTGGGCCCATGGATGAAGCCGACATAGAACTTTCGCCAGCTCGACTTCTTCGGGACAATTTAAGGTGCTCACCGTGCCTTTTTTGATCGCGGCGATGACTGCTTTATCCACATCTGGATCGGCGTAACCTAAAACCGAAGTCCCGATTCCCATATAACAGGCATCGATGTATTTACGGCCATCAAGATCCCAGACCTCGCATCCTTTGGCCTTTTGATAGTATGCCGGCCAAAGATCGGGAAGATACATCTCCGGACGCTTGCTGAAAAGCTGGGTCCCTCCGGGGATGATCTTCTTTGCCTGTCGATACAGTGCTTGCCCTTTACCCATAATGATTAAACCTTTAAAAATGTTTGAACTTTTTATCTTCTTCAAGAGATCTTTTATATCCGGCATCGCGTATAATGCCGCTATTGATCGCTTCAACTTCGGGATGCCGCTTTAAATAATCGAGAATTTTTTGTATTCCGAAAAATGGATCTTTTGAATAAAGTTCTTCAAAAATATTTTTCAGAAAACGATAATCATCGTCTTCGTCCAGAGTCCAGCGTTTCCCGGCATAACCTGGTTCAGCCTCGAAAGAAACAGCCTTAAAAAGAGATTTGTTTTTCTTCAAGTAAGGCGTCACATGTTCTCGCTCCGAGGGTAACCGCGCTTCTTGCCAGGCCTTCGACAATGCCGCAAAAGAAAATATCTCGATATCTTCCCCATCCGGGAAAGTGGGAACCAAAGTATTGGAACAATAATCGGCTCGAGTTTGAAAGTATTTCTCGACTACTTTATCAATAAGTTTCGGGTCTATGACCGGACAATCAGCCGTGATACGTATGATATCTTTAAAACCAAAAATTTTGGCGGCCTGAAAATAGCGGTCCAACACATCCTGCTCCGAACCGCGGTAAACTTTGGCCCCACAAGACTTGGCCGTATCGGCTACGGCATCATCGCCTTTTTTTTCAGTCGTGGCGACAATAACCTCCGTCACGGCCTCTGCCTTCTTGGCCCGTAAGATCACATGTTCCAAAACCGTTTTATCTGCCAACTTCAAAAGAACCTTACCCGGCAAACGGTTCGATCCAACGCGAGCCTGGATGATCACTCCAGCTTTCATCCCCGACTCCATCGATAAGGAAGAATCACGTCTTCATCCTCAATAGCCAACGGCTTTAACACATCTTTTAAAGCCCGAACTTTTTGAAAAAAACGAACGTCTTCCACGTTATTCTTCAACTGTTGCAGGCTATCGATGCCAATTACCACCTGATCGACCGATGGATTAAGTAAGACGAAATTAAGACACATCGCATTAATCGCGATCTCTTCCTTTTCGGCTATTTTTCTTAACGCCTGTAAAGTATCTTTAGCTTTCTGGACCGGCTGAGGCAATTGATCAGGACTTAGAAAAGCCAACCCTTGCAAGAAAATAGAACGAACATGGATCTCAACGTTCTTCTCTTTCAGCAAAGAAAATTGTTTCTCAAAACGCCGATCAAAAATACTGTATGGCACCTGGAGCATATCAAAAACAACGCCCCGGCGAAATAATTCTTCCAATTCATCCACGTGGTAAAGCGAAAATCCGATCTTGGCAATGATCCTTTTCTTTTTAAATGCTTGTAAGGTATTCCAGATCTCCGGCCGCTTCATAAAATCCTGGAAATGATGAATAAGATAGCCGTAAATTTTTCTGGCATTTAACCGCCTTAGAGATTCCTCTATGACCTTTGCGATCTGAGTTTCAGTTTTTTCCCCCTCCAACTGCGGGAGTTTAGTAATGACACGAAAAAGTGCCGGCTGTTCGCCAAGAAATTTGCCTAGGACCAGTTCACTTTCGCCGTAAGCATGGGCGGTATCGAGTGTCCTGATCCCTTTCTGGACCGCATATCGTAAAATTTCAGAAATTTCCTCCGGTGGAATTCTGCCCCTGGCGTTGGCGATCCCATAATTCGAGCCAAACTGCGCTGTTCCCAAAGCCAGCTTTTTGCCCAGATTCATAAATTATTGTTCCATGTGTTTTTCTTTGATCATCTTGCGCAAATCGGATACCGTCAACCATTCCTTGTTCGTATCGCTGCGATAAAAAAATCCCTTGGGGAGATTAGGTAATTTGCCATATTTCTTAACAAGATCCTCCTCTTCGACAAACTGAGGTAAAACCACGTAAATCCCGTCAAAAATTTTGGCCTTGCGGGCCTCATCTTCCGAGATAAGCGTCTCGTGGATCTTTTCCCCGGGTCGAATACCGATAGTATTAAATTCGCAACCAGGGATAATAGCCTTGGCCAAGTCTACGGCCTTCATGGAAGGAATTTTCGGGACAAAGATCTCCCCCCCGACGGTATGCTCTAGCGCCTTTAAAACAAGTTCAACACCCTGCTCTAAAGTGATCCAAAAACGGGTCATCCTCGGATCCGTGATGGGAAGTTTCTTAACGCCCTCCTCCTTAAACTTCAAAAACAGGGGGATGACGCTGCCGCGGGAGCCCATAACATTTCCATAGCGTACAACGGAGAACTTGACCTTTCCTCCCCCAAAAGCATTGGCTGCAACAAAAATCTTCTCGGCAACCAGTTTAGTGGCCCCGTAAAGGTTAGCGGGGTTAACCGCCTTGTCCGTGGAAAGCGCCACAACTTTTTTAATCCCACGGTCAATGGCGGCATTAACAATATTATCAGCTCCATCGACGTTGGTTTTTACCGCCTCTGTGGGATTATATTCAAGCGCGGGGACCTGTTTCAAGGCCGCGGCGTGAATAACGTAATCTACCCCTTCAAAGGCGCGGTACAGACGCTGCCGGTCGCGGATATCACCGAGAAAATACCGAATAGGGTATTTAGTATCCGGAAAAATCCTTGCCATCTCGTGCTGTTTAAACTCATCACGACTGAGGATAATGAGCTTTTTAGGTTTATAACGCTCAAAAACAATTTCTGTACATTTTTTGCCGAAGGATCCGGTCCCGCCGGTAATTAAAATGATTTTATCGTTGAGCATCCGTCGTTCCTTTCACTTTCTTTGATCCCATAAAATTACTACAGCGATTGATGTCGGTTGGCGAAGATAAATTGACCATCCTTGGCCAATTCTTCTATTAAATCAATCCGATTTTTCAAGTTAGATCCATTAGGAGTAACTCCCTCCTTACAAACCAGCAGCGTACCTTCAAGCTCATGATCGGGCAATTCTTCCAGGTAAAAAATCTTAAAATCAGTCTGGCCGCTCTCACGAAAAACAATTTCAACCAAATAGGCAAAATCCGATTTACCGAGGACAAAAAAATTCCGCTCCCCCTGGGCGTAAAGCTTAAGAATAAGCGGTTTCATCGTTTCCTTGATAACACTGATGGAACTAATTGTTTTTAGAGTATATTTGATAGATTTACGAGTTTTTTCACTAAACCCTTTGGGGGTCAGGAGATATTCAACTTTCTTTTGGTTTAATTGTTTGGTACGAATGTACCCTTTGGTGATGAGCCGACGCAGGAGAATATTGATCGTGCCCAGGGAAAGGTCCATGCGGCGGGAAAGAGCGCGCTGGTTAGTGGCGATCTGGGCTCCCACAATATTGATGAGCTCAAACTCTCGTTCGTTGATGGCGTCTTGGATCATCTGGAATTCTTTTATGATTTTTGCAGCATGTTCAATTCGTGAACATTATAACGATTTAAGCCTTTCTGTCAAGCATCAAAATAGTCTGATGATTGTTCTAACCTGTTGCAAAAAA
>CAYING010000008.1:0-44934 GCA_964364715.1 uncultured Planctomycetales bacterium | reverse complement strand
CGCGCCTGCGTCAGGAAAAATTCACCCCGCCGGCGAAGCGCAGGTTTGAACGGCTGCGCTACATCTTGCGCGGCCAGCGGTATGTGTCTGAACTGCCCGGCCACAGCCCGGTTCTTGAATACGGCGACCTGGATTACCGCAGCCGTTGGGACGCCTTCAGCGCCCTGGACAGGATGATCGACACGGAACTTCAGGAAATTATTTGGATCCGTGAGTTTAACGGCCTCCTGCGCCGGTTAGCGGAGAATAGCGGCGGCGATAAAAAAGATATCCAGGACGAGATCAGCCTTTGGCTTAAACGGTTCCGGAAGGTCAAGGTTCTGGAAAAGCGCATCGCACGGGTCATTCTGGAAGAAGCCCTGAAACTGCTTGAGCTCGACGGAGAAGCGGTCAAAAAAGCCGGCGGGCTGTTCAATGTCGTTGTCAGACTGCTGGAATTTCGCGCCAAAGAAAGCGCTGACTATATCCGCGGCCTGTATCGGTTCCGGCTGCCCAAGATGCGCGGGGATATCGTCCGGCGCAATGATCTTTTAAAAGACCGGGCGGTCAAGATCGCCGGCGCGCGCAATTTTGCCTTTCCCAAGAAGATCATCGAAGATGACCTCCTGAACTCCGGCCAAGAATTCACTTATTTAAATCCGAACGAACCGGATCTCCGCCCGTTATTTAATATATTCGCGTTTAGGGCCATGCCGCTTTTGAAAAAGGCTGAAAGAACCGCGCGCGATGACTGCCAGCTTCGGGAGGTTTTTGACTTTTTCCGATATAAGGTTATCGCTTCCATCACGCTGGGTAATTTTATGCAGGAATACCGCGAGGCCTACGGAGAGGAAGTTATCCGTGATGCGGCAGCTGCCCGGTCCAGGGAAGAGGTGTTCAGAGCAACGTTTGATAAATTTTACAGCGATCCAAAATATCACGAGGTTAAAAATAACCCGGACCTTTATTGGGCCTTCTTTTATCTCGCCGCGTTCATCCCGCGTTATGCGAAGGGATCCACGCCGAAAAAGCCCGTCGAGAGCCAGCTCTTTTTGGCGGTCCTTAAGCATATTCTTCAAAAACAACTCGGCCTGCGCAAAGCGGAACATCTCAAACGTTTGATCAAGTTTGAAAACTATGAGCTCACGGCCGCCGAGCAGGCGGAATTCGACAAGGCAACGCAAGGGCCGGGCGAAACCCGCGGCCCGTCGGGTGCGTCATCCCGCGCCAACGCCTTCGGGGTCGGGTGGCTTTTGGCGCTCTCCTTGTCAGTTTTCCACTTCGGGAGCGGGGACGCCCCGGGAGCTGGGTTGTCTTTCGACTGGCCGGCGAATGGACAAAGACAGATCGAAGCGCGATCAGATGTACCGATGAAAGTCTATCCAATCCATGTCGATGTCGCGCAAGATCTTGCGCAGCAAGCCGCGGGGGATATCTTCCCCTTTATGGTAAGGGACAATGGTGGTGCGGCCGTCGGGATGCCGGAAGAAAATGTGACTGCCGCGTTGGCGGATGACTTCGAAACCAAGAGATTTGAGGGCGGTGACGATAACCGAAGGCTTCAGGGGGCACAATCTCATCGAATAATTTCAATTTCCTGCAGGCCGACGAACTTGGAGCGCGGGATTTCTTTCTCAACTTCGAGCCAAAGCAGGATCGCTTCTTTAATTCTTTTCATTAATGTCGGCAAGGTTTTGGCATGGGTGTGGCATCCGGGGAGCGATGGAACAGAGGCGATGAAAATATTGTCCTCATCTCGTTCAATAACGACGGAAAAATCATATTTCTTTGACATAAGGAACCTCGCTTTCTTTGGTAAAAATGTACCATTATCCGATGGGGCTGTCAAGGGAACGAGTTCTTCCTTTCAAGACCAGGCTTGTCCCCGCGCCAACGCCTTCGGTGGCGGGCTGATGCTGGCCTTGACGGGGGTACACTTCGGCTGGCCGGCGGGGATGATCTTTACGATCGCGGTTATTTCTTTTATTTCAGTTTTGATTCTGAAAATTTCCGACGGCAACCTGCTGCCGTCGACGGCCAGGCAAGATCTCGGCTTGGCCCCTGCCGTTCCACAACCGTCCAGGAATCCTTTAAGCAAAGTCTTTAAGAAAGCCGGGCAATGGTGGCATGAGCGCTGGCTGCCCCGGCCGCAGCGGCTTTATATGCAGATCATGCGCTCACTCGCCCAGGAAGTCATGGAGAGTGACTGGCATCTCGATGAACTGGTCGAACAGATGGTGGCTGTCGCACCCGGAAGTCTTTTGACGCAAAAATTTATCCTCGAGATGCTTAAAAAAGGCCAAGTCTTTAAGGTCGTTAATGTCCTTATCCAGAACCCGGCGTTCATGAATGACGCCTTATATCTGATCGGCAAGCCCCAGCCGGGATACAGCCCTGAGTCGGCGCAGACATTAACGGTTTATCCCGCCTTCCCACAACACCCCGGGCTTCAGCCCGGGGATGGGAAAGCGGCGGGATTCCGCCCCGCGAGGGGCAGGCAGAAAGGAACCGCGGACTTTAGCCCGCGGGGGCTCCATACCGCACCGGCTGATCAGAGTGATTTCCTTTACCGGCGGAGTATGGCGGAAGCCAGGTTCCAGATCGCTTCAGCTTTGGCTGATCAGGGCGGCAATTTGACTTTGGCCGGAGAGTTGCTTGACGAAGCTTTTGCCATGTTCGGGAAGGACGGATTATCTTCAAGCATCGCGGGTATCGGCGAAGCTGGACAGAAGACAATATTTTTGAGGCCGGCGTTGTATCCCAAATTAGTTGAACTCTTCGGCGCAGAGAAAATTCTTGATATCAGCCGCGGGAATTTGATCGGCAATGTGGCCTGGGCCATGGTTAAAAATAATGGTTTTGAATCTGCGGTCAAATTATTAGAAGAGAATCTGCCCTATGCGCAATTTTTTCATATTGTGACTCTCGCTGTTGAGGATCTGATCCGCAGAGCCGGGGACCGGCTGGAAGTTGTTGAGGCGATGGTCGCGAATTTCAAGGCGGAACAGAATCAAGAGGCGAAACTTTATCGGCTCAAATGGCTGGTTCAGATCGCCGAGAAGCGGGTTCAGAACAACGAGCTGATCCGGGCAGATCAACTCGTTGAGCATGTGATCGAAAGGATCCCTCCCCCTTATTTACAAAGAAACGAGATTTATGTGGTTTGGGCGCTGGTCGAATTAAGCAGGGTTTTAAGAATGAATCCCGGCTTGAAGCGTTCCAGAGAGTCGAGAGATTTTCTGGAACAGGCTGAACAGCGTAAGGGAGTTGATGAAAAGGTGATCCTTGAGTACATCAGCCGGGGAGAGTACGCGCATGCCGGGCAGTTATTTGAGCGGTATAAAGAGTATTTAAGATCAAGCGGATCAATTTTATACGAAGAGGACAGTGCCTTTTTCAAGATTCACTTGGCCTTGGCTGCCGCTGAACGGGGCGATGTTCAAAAGGCACAGGACCTTTGGTCGGAAACTCCTTGGGCGTTCGGGTTCTCGGAAAGGGTTTCCGGTTCTTTTCAATTTGATTTTGCCGAGATGACGGCGGAGATGGTCCGGCACGGCGCGCATAAGCGGGCGTATTGGCTGGCCCGCTGGCAGGTGAGGTATCTTCCGGCGCTCGTCGAGATGGCAAAGGCCGCGGCAGGGCAGGGGCAATTCAGCCGCGCCGGGCGCTGGTTGGTCACAGCATCGTCGAAGGGCGTCGGAGAGTTTGAATTTGACGACATTATGGAAATTGTGCGGCAATACCCGGCCTTGAATGTCTATTTGTTAGATATCATCGAGAATGTATTTAAAAATAACGATGCCATTGCAAAAGAGGTTCTTTACGGAAAACTGCTGCGTGAGTTAAAGACGATCATTGAACGGGAGAAGCTGCCGAAGCTGACTCACCAAGCCAACGCCTTTGGGGCCGGGTTGTTGTTTGTTCCGCCGGAATTCCTGCACCCCGGAGGAGGAACCTTTGTTTTTGTTGCACTGTTTATAGTTGTCCTTATGGGTGTTGCCGCGAGAATGGACGATGAGAGACGCCTCGCCGGTGAAATTACGCCCGATAGGAAATATTTTGAATATCAACGCCGGCTTCGGGCACAGTTCGAACGGGCAGGAATTATTAAGGCGGGGGATGAAAAGATCGCGAGCCTAGAGGCGTTTTTGAGTTTAAATTTTTCTTTCTATGAGGAGAGAGTGAGAGGGGAAGATAATTTAAGGGTCGTATACCGGTATTATTCTCGAAGAAAACTCGGGCTGAATGCCCCGCTGGGGGTTGAGTTGTATGAATATGTTGCTTATTACCTTGGATTAATAAAAGAGGAAGTCTGGAATGAGTATTTACAAGCCTTACAACTTCCCGGGTACCTATCAAAAAAAATGAATCGTGAAGCATTAAGAACGTGGATGAAAAAAGCAGGTATCCTTGTTGATGGGAAAGAACAAATCGATGATGTTGGGGTTCTTAAAAATTTCAAGGAAACCGGCAGGCTGAAGGCGGTTTGTGCGAGTTATAGGCGAGATTTATTCAAGGTCACAGAGGGAAAACCCGCGGGATGTACGGTCGTTGTTTTTGTCGCCTGGGTCCTGGGGCTTGTTGAAACAAGAGCATATCAACAATATTTAGAAGAAGTTCAGAAAAACCTTCTAACCACCGGCGACACATCGAGAGAGCGCAATCGTGCAATTCTAAAAACTTGTATGCAAGAAGCTGGAATTCTTATGGCAGGGAAGGAAAAAGTAAACGACGTTGCTATCCTTAAGAAACTTAGACGACGAACCGGGAAGGTGGCTCAGGTCTGTCAGAGTTATGAGCAAGGCTTGTTCAAAATCACAGAGAAGAAACCCGCAGCATGCACGATCCATGTTTTTGTCGCCTGGGTTCTGGGGCTTGTTGAAACAAAAGCATATCAAGAATACTTTAAAGACGCTCATAAAGAATTTCAGTCCCCCGGCCACAAAGCAAGAGAGCGGGATCGTAAAGTCTTAAAAGCTTGGATGCGCGAAACCGGCCTTCTTGTTGAAGGGAAAGAAACAATAGATAACATTGCTGCGCTTAAGAAACTTAGACGAACCGGTAAGATGGCATTGGCCTGTCAAAGTTATGGGCGCGGTTTATTCAAGGTCACAGAGAAAAAACCCGAGGGATGTTCGGTCGTTGTTTTTGTCGCCTGGGTTCTGGGGCTCGTTGAAACAAGAGCCTATCAAGAATATTTAAAAGACGCTCATCAAGAATTTCAATCCCCTGACCACAAAGCCAGAGAGCGGAATCGTAAAGTCTTAAAAGCTTGGATGCAGGGAACAGGTATCCTCGCGGAGGGAAAAGAACAAATAGACGACGTTGCCGTGCTCAAAGAACTTAAACAAGATCCGCAGACAGGGAGAGTCTTTTGGGATTATACCCACGATCGTTTTAAGCTCACAGAGGAAAAACCTGCAGAATGCTCAACCAGTGTTTTTGTCGCCTGGGTCTTGGGACTTGTCCAGGGAGAAGTATATCAACAGTATTTACGAGAGCAAAAAGCGAAAGAAATAATGTTCACACGGGATTCTTCCGACGAGATCGAACCGGTAAGAAACAGGGTGCAAAAAGGCAGGCTGAGCAATGCTGATTTGCACGATCTTATCGAGAATATGCGTTCGGGGAACCGTGCCGCGTACAGCTATCTTTTGACTTATTGGCAGCTTGTTGGTTATGAAATTATCCGCAGGAAATTGATTTTGCATGCCGGCAAGAGTGATGTTGATGAAGCACTCTTTAGAAATGAAATTGATCATCAGCTAGATCGATTGCTTCGGTTCGGTTTTACGCAAAGAAAATTTGAAACGTATGGTAGGGGTATTTTTATAAAAAGAATAAAGCATGCCCTCATCGATTCTTTGCGCACACAAACGGGATATCGCAGAAAACAACGAAAAAAAGTTGTTCGAGCAAGAGAGCGTGGGAGGGATGGAGAAGAGGTGTATGATCCGCCGGATCATAAGACAAATGGTTTATCTGAGGAACTTGTTTCGGCCATATATGAGCATACTCAAAGGCATTTTAAGAAAGAGAGAAATCGAGAAATATTGCTGGCGGTCTTTGGCCTAGATCCCAAGGGCGAGTCAACCCATAACAGTACAAAACTTAATGATGTTGGAATAAATTTCGGCCTTCACTCTACCACAATTTGTCAGATTAAGAGCAGGTTCAGAAAATGGTGGGCAGTAAGAATACAACAAGAATCAGGGGGCGCCAGCCCCGCCCCAGGCGCCAACGCCTTCGGCGGTGGGTGGCTTTTGGCGCTCGCGCTGTCAGTTTTCCACTCCGGAGGTGCAGGCCTTGGAGAAGTTTTGAAATTTATTTTTGCAATTATGGCGGGTTATCTCATCATCAAAAGCGTTTTTTCAGCGGTCAAGATCTTAAAAGGCAGGTCCGATGTCCGCGAAAGAAAATGGCGGTTTTCCGTTACCAAGACATCAGCTTTTACCCATTCACAATATCCCGCGATAAACGCGTCGGCGGGTTTAAGCCCCAGTGATTCATATTCAGCTCCAATCTTAAAAGGAACGCATGTGTCCTCATCAAATTGGGCGATAGCGTTAAGAATATTAATAAATCGTTTAAACATTTCAGGACGGAGATTGCGCCGTACTTCATTCAGGATCTTACGGGGAATGAAAAGAGAATACGCGGAAGGATATTCAATAAGCTTGTTAAGCAGAAGTTCGGCGGCGGGGATTTTGCTGTTACCTAAGGCGCCTATAAATTCATTTGTGTCGAGAACGAGCCGCAATATCTTCCTCCCACAACTCCTCGCGTGTTTTACGCAGATGTTTCAGAAGTTGATCTTTCGTCATCTTTTTAAGGGGGGATCGGCTTTTGGCCCAAAGTTCTCTGAGCCTTTTGAGGTTTTTCCGTGCAAGTTTTATATTGGGTTTGATCATAGACAATTAAAGGATAAACGATTTACGATTGTTCGTCAAGAAGGTATTTCTCAGGAAGCGGGTTATTATGGTCAGGCTTTTCCCCGCGCCAACGCCTTTGGGGCCGGGTGGGCCTTGGCATTGGCTGTTGTCGAATTCAAATTATCCCCGTGGCTGATCGCGGTCATGGGATTAGCGGGGCTTGTGTCGTGGATCTTGGGATCGCGCATGGCAGAAGAGAAGCGAATGAGCGCCAGGAAATTGGCTAAATTGATCAACAGCCCTGATTTATTTTTGCAGCAGAATGATGCCGTGTTGCGGGCTGATCCGAACATCGTTCAGCTCGTCGAGAAGGAATTGGCCCCGCTGATCCGCAGCGGCGAAAATATTCTGGAGATCGGTACAGGGGCCGGTGAATTGACCAAGGCCATGGTTATGTATGCCCAGGCCCAAGGGAAGAAGGCAAGTTATCTGGCAACTGATCTTAACCCGAGGGCGGCGGAAGAAGCGGCGAAATTGTTGAGCGCATTCCCGATGGTGGATGTCCGGACGGGTGATCTCTTCGCGCCGATCAAAAAGGGTGAGAAATTCGACAAAATTATTTGGAATCCCGCGTGGTATTCGGAAGCAAAGAACAGAATGGCGCCGTCTTATTTTGACCTGGCGGTCGTCGACGACGATCATATAACTTTGCGTAGTTTTCTACAGACCGCTCCGTTATTTTTGAGAAAGAATGGAGCAATTTACCTGATCTTTCCGAAGCGTAATGAAAATGCCCTGCAGGATCTGGCGGATGAATATGTTTTGGATATGGAAGAAGCGGCCTCCGTTAAAATTAAAAATAATCGCATGTATGAGATTGGTTTGTACCGGCTTGCACCAAGCGCGCGCCTATCTTCCGCAGTATTGCCGCATCCTTCCCGGCATAAAGATACCCTGGATATTAAACAAACTCTGGCTTGGGAATTGATCAAGACGCTCGGCCTGGAGGATATGCGGTCTTTACAAATTGTTAAAGAATCTCGATTAAATAGTTCAGGAATCATCAGGCGGATCAAGGTCAATCAGGAAGAGCATCTTCCGCGGCCTCCGACGGGGATACAGCTTTTGCATAATGAGTTACGCGATTATGGATCTAGCGGGGAAGTTAATGCTTTTGATCTGTTGTTCTCTCGCGATAACCGGTTACTCGCTGTCTTTCCTGTCCTGCCCAGATCAGTTGTCACGATACTTCGGGCCGGAAAAAGCCGATTGGAATATCCCCGCTACATTGATCTGAGCCCGTATTATATTGAAGTTCCTTCCGTTAAACTTATCGCACAGAATAAGTGGTATGCCCTGGCCCGGCGTTATGGCGCTGATCGCGCGGCCATTGCGTTCTATCTTCACGATCAATTTCTGGAAGATATTATTTTTCCCATTCACGGCAAGCGGAAGTTTTTTGTGTACGCCGAATATGATGAGGAAACTCAGCAGGTCAGGACGCAGGAATTTAACCCGGAAGAGTACGCTCAACTGGCCGTAAGCGGGCCGTCAGCAACGCTTCATCGCGTGATATTCCCGATCTTTCCGACGGTATTACCGCCGCCGGCGTTTAGATCCCGCTGGATCGGAACAACCCATCCGGATTATGCCTCCATGCTTTTTGACCGGGATCAATTCGGTTTAGGCGCCGATCAGGATGTTCTCATCATTGACCCGCAGATCGGCGTCGAGGTCTGGCTGGTTTCTCTGCGCGTTAAGAAACCCGTTTATATTTTTAGCCGTAATCCATTTGAGGCCGCGAACGCGAAAGCAGCGGCGAGGATCGCCAGAATTTCGGTTCACACCCAGGCCGGTTTGTATCCGTCAGAGTATGCACGAAGGGGTGCCTGGAATAAGTCATTTGACCGCGTGTTATGGGTTATGCCGGAGTACGCGGGGATCATGTCGGTGCACGGTAACCGTGAAATGTCTCACCGGATAGCGGAGTTTCTGACCGGCAGCAAGCATTATGCCGGATCTTCGTCACGCTGGGGGATAGATGTCGATGGCCAGGAAGTACAGAAATTTATCCGCGAACTGCCGCTGGTGCTCAACGAAGGCGGACGCGTTATGTTGAAAAACAGGTTCAGTGGAAATGATGATGCGCGAGAAGCTCTGCCGCGGGTTTTGGCCGCGGCTGATTGCGGGCTTATAGCGTACGCGGATCTCAACAAAAAAACCGCGGTATATTTATTAAAAACTCCACAGGTATGGCTGCCTCTCAAAAATTGCCTTGAAGTTGTTCTGGAACAGCAGGGGCATTCGCGCATGACCCGCCGGATCAGGGAAAAAGTGAAGATGTATATATACGCCGGCCGCGCGATTTATGATATCGTCGATATTTTTGAAGATCCCAGTGGTATTTTGACGAAAGAAATAGCCGTGAGAGTGCCGGTGTTGGAGAAATATACGCGATTAAAGCAGGGAATACTTTTCCATACGGATCTAGTCAGTAAAGATGCCCATCTGTCGCTGTGGGATGTTTATCAAAAAGTGAAAAAGGGAGAAATCCCGCGTGCGTTCATCGGGGCGAAAAGCCCGGGCCGGCCGCGGAAGAATTTTTCCAAAGAGGAACTCATCGCTGCCATGGCGGAGTCCAACGGGACGAAAGAGAGCGCGGCCCGCGGCCTAGGGACCACCGCCTATGTATTGACCCGGGAACTCAAGCGGTACGGCATGGACGTCCGCGGCCAAAGGACTTCAGAGAGATTATATATTTCACGCCGGGACTTAGAAGAGACGCTGAAGGAAGCGGGCAATGACCCGGTTCAGGCGGCACGCCTTTTGAACCTGGGGATCGTTAATCTTTTCGCGGAAATGGAACGGCACGGGCTGCTGGAGAGTAAAAAGGCGCGCGGAGAGGACGGAGCCGTATTGAGTTTGGCATTGATCCCGCTTACCGCGCTCAGTACGGGTGCGGCCATCTGGCCGGTGTGGCTGATCGGCGCGGCTGTGGTTGCCGGGCTCATCAGCGCGATCGTTTTCAACAAAGACCCGCGGACCGCGTGGGTGGGGGCGGCCATTGATCCTCAGCAAATTCTTAATGCCCAGGATGGCCGGGAAGTTGAAAGGTTGATGAAGAAGGCAGGTATCTTGATCGGTGAAGTGGCTGAAGGGATGGGTTTAGATATAACTATCCTGAGAATTATTCTTGCCGATCAGGCCAGGGATGAGGGGAAACTTGGTCAGATCAAAGAGTTTGCGGCCCAAGCGGTGAGGGATAGAAACCGATGGGACAAGGTTGTTCTTTCTCCATCATTGTCATCGTCTCCTCCATCATCTCAGCCGGTTCAAGAGCCTGGGCCGCAGGCTCAGCCCCAACCGGGAGCTGTCGCGGCGCCGGAACCTTTCACCGCTGACCGGGAGGCCATCAAAGCGGTCAGACGTAAAGATATTCCCGGGATTCTCGGCGGGATCGGCCTGTCCATGGAAGAGCTTGCGCAACGGACCAATGAAAGGGCGGAGTATCTCAGGGCAGTCCTTGCCGGAGAAATTCATGGAAAGTCATTGATCGAAAGGATCAAAGAACATGTGTTCGGGTGGATCGTGGAAAGAGGCCTAGAGCTCAAAGAAGTTTTAGCCCGCGCAAAGTTTAAAAGTGAGCCGCAGGCTCATGGCGGTAAAAAGACAAGCGCGCAGAAGCCGCTTGATCAAAACTGTCAGGTGCAGCTGGATGCCGAAATTCGAGAGGAAGATGCAAAGACAACTGCGAGGAAGTATGCGCCGCATTTAACTCAAGATCAGATCGTGGTGCTTGACGATCGGACCCTGATCCCGTGGGCTATTGGCCTGAATGTTATGCAGCAAAAATTCGGGACGCAGATGAAGTTGTTTAAACGTAAGGATCCGGATGATAAAAATTATTATGCGGTCGTCAATAGCAGAAAAATTTTATACAGACATGATCCCCTTCCCGGTTATCCCAAGAATTATCATGCCGATCTGGCTGATGAATTCCCTGACGCTGATGATTTAATAGAAATACCCATTAAGGAAGTTGACACCACCGCGTGGGTGGGAGCGGCGGAAAGGACATCAATACAAGAGAGCCTTATTATTAAAGACGCGCAAGGGAAGATCATTGAGACTAGAGAGTCGGCGTCAATGCAAAGGAGAGAATTCGCGGTGATACCCGCCGGCCATCGCGTGATTGTGAGAAAGAGATTAGATGAATCGCAGGGAGCCTTTAGTTTTGCTGGTCTTCCTCGGTGGTTAAGATTGAAAAATAAAAAAGGATATTGGATTGAAGTGGAGTTTCTGATAAAGGAAGTAGGACAAGCTGAGATTATTAAAAGGCGATTGATCCGGGACCCGCAAGGCCAAATAATTCCTTGCGAAAGTTGTCAAGCCGATGTCACGGTGCAGGCTTCCAAGGGAACTTCCGAGGTACCAACTCCAGAAGAAAGAGAAAAGGCGATAGAAGTGTATCAGAGAAAACTTCTCTCCGATCAGCTAAAAGTTGTGACGGCCCAAGGAAAACAAAAATTACTGATGAATTTCCGAGGAGCGCTTGGAGCCTTGATGGGTATTTTAAGAGAAATCGCTCCGCAGCTTATGCAGGCCCCGCCAACGGCGGGGCAGGCCGCCTTTGGGACACAGCTCGTGCTTCATAAAATTAAGGACACACCCGCCTATGAAAAAGATTATTTAGTCGAACTGCAGCAAGGATACATTCACTATCAGTATCAAACCATTCCCCTTCGCACCGATAACGGCCAAACCATTACAAATTATTACCATGCTGTTTACATTGCCGAACTTCCCGCTGGAATTACGAAGGAAAATTTAGCTGCAATCTCTTTAGACGACATCGATCCCGCCGCCCTCGTCGGAACTCCGTCACAAGTTGAAACACTGATCAAGCAACATGGCGGCGTTTCTGGTATTCGAAAACGTTTCGGGAAATTAAAAGTTTTTCGGGTATTTGCTGAACATCACATTAGCAACGCCAATCTTTTTCTTTTGGCTGAAAAGAAGAAAATAGTTTTTCTGGGAGCTCCGCAGGAGTTAGGAGTAACTCACTATACAAAAGGAAAAACTACCTATTTCTTTATTCCCAAACAGGCAAAAGACAAGGATGTTAAAGACGAGTTATATGCGGTTTTATTTGCCGATCTTCCAAGGCGTCAGATTGCCATTATAGAAATACAGGATGAAATACTTAGACGTGCCATCGCTTTTTCGTTTCAGGAAGACGGGATCCTAGAGAAGCCTGTGGGGGTATCTGTTCTCGATACGACTGCGGCAGCGCAAGAAAGGCTTATGATTGTAGAGGCCTCGAGGAAACTTGCGGATGGTTTGGTTGTTCCGATCGTGGGTCTTTTGAATTTAGATATTAAAATTGGAATCGCAGACATTCAGGAAGCCTCTGCTGTCGCGATTAAATTTCAAATGGGGAATCAACCATGTCTGGCGGTTTTGCATGTGAAAGTGCCGATGAAACAAGATTTTCAATACACTTATCGCGCGATAGCTAATTTCAAAACATTTTTGGAGAAAAAGAAAAACTTAGGGACGATGAGCAATGTTCAAGTCATCGGCATTTTTGACAGATTATTTACCGATAGTCATTTTGAAGATAAATTAAGACAAATTTTTGGTGAACAACTAAGGTTTGTTTTTAGCAATATACGTCCGGGGGAAGAAGGTTTACCTGAAGATAGAATTCCCGTCGATAGCGTTGCCGATTATGGCCGAATTGTCCAGGAGCATGAGTTGGGTTCATCCGCTCTTGTGGCCAATGATATGGCCGTGGAAAGTCTTATTCTACCCAAGAATGATCAAGCGCATGCCATACGTCAGAGTATTTTCTGGGACAGGTTGGTGAAGCGTGATGATGTTTCGATCGCTTTTGAATTTAGGCAACGGGTTCATAATCGAGCCGAAGAGGAAGCAGTATTAAATGAAGTTCTTAGAGATGGGCATTTCATAGTTATGTCGATCAAAAATATTCATAAAATTGATGTTACAGGTTGTGTGCTTAGAAGCATTCAGGTAACAGAGGATGAACGCGGCAGTCAAAAACAAATTTACCATGTTGTCTTCAGGCTTACGGATGGACGGGAATTCGAGGCAGCTCTTAAGAAAGCCATCAGCCGCCAGGCCAAGCGAGACGGATTTGCGCCGAATGAGCTTCACCGTTTGATGATTCTTTCCGGTGAGGCCGCGACGCCAATTTTTGGAGATGTTCTTTTCAGCAATTGGTTTAAGGTCTACACGGAACAATTTATACCTGGAGTTACGAGCGCGCATAAAGCCATTGACTTGACGGATGTGACGGTTAAAGAAATTGCTAAAAGTTGGCTGAGCGTTGTGACGGCTTTGGGGCCGCGAAGTAAGAAAGGAACATATTTATCTCCGAGAGATATGCAAAAGCCCAACATTATGTATCGCATGCACCGGGGCAAAATTAAACAGGCGGATGTTCCGGGAGTTCGGAAAAATATGCCGCCTGTCGTCATTGACATTGGAAAAACTGAGAATAAGAATCCGCATCAAATTGTCTATGAATTATATCGCCATTATTTTCACATTGAGGCGATCTTGGATGCGGTCGTTGAAACCTTTGGAGCAGTTGAGGCCCGGGATTTTTTGGAGGCGGTTGTTGAAAAGTTAAGAGGAAAATCTGATGCCCAACTTGCCAATACTATGGATCGGAAAATTCAGCCGGCTGTTCTTGCGCGCTTGGAAACAATCATTGGCCGCGATGATCCAGAGGAAGAAACAGAACTGCTGGATTTGCTGGAACGCTTCTGTATCAATGAGGCCGAAGTTAAACTGCTGAACAAGGACCCTCGTCAGTGTGCCCAAGAATGGATTAACGCTGGTTTAAGGCGAGAGGATGTGAAGCCAGCCGGTGATCGAATGTTGGCCCGACGGCGGGTTGTTTTCAATCTCATGCCGCAAAAATTTGGCGCGCAGTTAGAAATATACAAACGTGAGGATTCAACGGATGAGAATGATTGTATTATCTGTATTGGGCCTAACAAGTATATTCATTTTTATTCTCAGTCGCTTCCCGAAGAATTGAATAATTCCCACGCTGCTCCTCTCACGCGATTGCCTCCCGGTTATCAACGGACTGAGTTTGATGAATATGTGAAAACCATTCCTCCCGCCGCCCTCGTCGGGGCGGAGCGGGTAACTCTGGATGACATCGCGAGAATGAACTGCGATGGATTAAAGGCAATCCTTGAGCAAGTGAGGTTCTCGTCTGAGCAAGTTGCCGAGCGCTTAGGGGTGCCGGTGGGTTCCATTCGAAGTTTAGGAATGATGCGGGATGAGGCTCTGCTTAAAAGGATCAAAGAGGCTTTGCCGGAAATGTTATTAGCAAGAAGAGGAGGGCTGTCAAAACCTGCGCCGAAACTTGAACCAAAACCTGCCCCGAAACCGGTTGTCCCGAAACCCGCTGTACCAAAATTAAAACCAGCGCCAACGATCAACCTTAAAAAATTAAATGCAATAAACGCGAACGACATACCGCACATACTTGGACAATATGGCTCTTCTTTAGCTGATGTGGCTCAGGAAATGAGAGAGACACCGGAATATTTAATGTCTTTGTGCATGGGTGGAATTACTAACCAAAATATTCTTGATTTGTTAAAGCTAAAAGTATTTATGTTGCTTACATCAGGAAGACCAAAAGTTCCTTCCGCCGCCCGCGCGCAGCTGGCCCAAAAGGCCGCAGCTCTCAGGCAAAAAGAAAAGATGTATGAAAGAACGTGCGCCTATCAAACCATCGCAGGTGTCTTGAAAGATAGAAGAGTGAAAGTTACGCCGAGCAAGGGTGTGGCTTTTTTTAGAAGATGGCTAAGTACGATATGGAGCTGGTCAATAGTTTCTGGTCCATCAGAAGCACGCATTCTTAATACAATAATTCCACAATGGGTCATCAACGGGTATCGTTTGATATTAGAAAAGTCGAGATCACTTGTGATAAGGATCGCGTTCTGGCCTTTGGCTAATTCTAGAATTTCCTCATCAGGGGAAGAAGTTTTACCTATATCTTTCACAGAAACTGCGGAAAATCCGTGGTTATTTAGGAAGGCTTTCGTTTTACCCAAAATACATTCATCAAGGAAAAATTTCATTTTACGAAACGTTCAGTTCTTCAAAGAAATGTACATCCTCGCTTTTGACAAATTGATTCGCGTATTCGATGCAGGCGTAAATATCCTCCAGAGTAATTTGAGGGAAGTAGCTGTCGGAGATGATTTCATCGGGGCCAATGCCTCCTGCCAAAAGATCCAGAATTTGCCAAACCATAATACGATGTCCTTTGATGCAAGGTTTGCCGTGGCAGATGCTGGGATTAACGGAGATACGGCGCAACAAATTTTTTGGCTGGGAGCATTTTTTATTATTTATTTTGTTTTTAATTTTTATCATCGAATGAGTATCCTCTTTCAATTAAAGAATAGCCGAGCCCCTAGGGTTCGTCAAGGTTTAATTTGGTCAAATTGCGTGATGGAATGTCTGCCTGAGGAGCTTCGGCTGGAATTATGGAAATATTTGAACCGTCAGCCAGAAAAGAATATCCACTGGATCGACGGCCATCCGTATTTTCTCGCCAGCGCGGTCATTGAATTTCTCCAGAACAATGCGCCGGAGTGGTTGGATAAAATTTATATCGTCTCCGACGGCAAAGGGAATTGGCATGCGACGCTGAAGAAAACGAAGAACGCTGTGCTGCTTCAAAACGTTCCGCCGGATGCGTTGGTCGGGGAGGAGGAGGGAAAAAAGCGGAAGTATAGATTTTGGACGCCGGAAAAAATTCAGAGCGGCATCCGGGTTATTTATGAACGGCTAGTACTGCGTTGCCTAAATTTTGATACAGGGGAACGCAGTACTGTACCGTGTTTTCCTGAAAATAATTTAGGGTACACGGTACTAGGCTTGAAATATCTTAATGCCTCCAATGTCCGCCGGAACGGAGAGGTCACAAAAATTTTGACCGAACATTTTGGTGAGACGGTGACAGGAGAATCTTTATATAAAGCGTCCCGTTCTCCTTATGTCCAAAAGCTCGGTTCATGGGAAAAAGCGGTTGATGCCGTGCTGGCGGGCAGCAATGTCGTATACGCGAGGGATGTCAAAAGACCGCATTATCAATTCTGGACGCGTGAACTTCTCATCGGATTAGGAAAATTTTTAGCGTTGAAGGACGTTGATCTCAGCGCGTTATTGTTCAAGAAAGATAAGAGTGAAAGGACAAAGGGTTTTATTAAAGAGTATCTCGTTCAGCAGGGGCATAAAGATAAGGACGCCACCGCTAACGCTGTTTTCTTAGCGGCCGATGGTGTATTCACGGACTGGAATAATTTTCTCGAAGCTGTCGGCCTGGATCCGCAAAAAATCAGAAAGTCATCCAGATATTTGCGCTGGTCCCAGGAAAAGATCCTGACGGCCATTGCCATGATCTTCAAGAAATTAGACCCGTTTTATCTGCATCCCAGCATTGTTAAAAATGATCCGGATGGAAAAGTCGCACGCGTGTTGGCCGGTCATTTTAAGCAGCCGGTGACCGGCAGGGCTTTGTATAAAGCGGGTGTCTCCAAAAAATATTTCCCTTCCTGGCCGCGGGCTGTTCTGGAAGCCAAGCAGCATGCCCGGACCGCTGTTGTTCAGACTTTGCACAAGAGAAACATTCCGGTTGCTCTTTATCCTATGCAGCGGCATTCGGCCCTGTATCTCGGGTCCGTGACCGGTGATTGCGAGTGTCACGTTAAGGTCAACGGCGCCGCTTTTGTGAAGGATGTGTCCCGAGACTCCGGCACGTGGGATGAATTCCTGCGCCAAGCCGGTCTGCGCCCGGGTGATGTCCGGAAAGATTTCTGGCTGAAAAATATTGCTAAAATCACCTTAAGCCATTTCCAGATTTTATTGGGTAAGCTTAGGCCTGCTGAGCTCGGGTACGGCGATAGCCGGGAACCTTTGCCGGAGCGGTATATTCAGCGCATTTTGGATGTGATCGCGAAGGCGATCGAGAAATTTTCGGAAAATGATAAAGCAGCGGCTGAGGGGATCGTCCGTGCTATGCTTGTCGCCGGAGGCGGGGCCACTGAGCGGAGTGTTTCAGAGAGTGCGGAGATTCCTATCGAGGATATGCGAAGAATTCTTGAGGCGGTGCGCGATGATCTTCTTTTTAGAGAATATATGATCGGCATTCCGGAATTTTCTGTTGTCAGCACGGTTCCCTCCGGCAGCAGGCGGCGTCAGGCCGCAACGCGTGTTACAACAACCGAGAATTGTTTCATCGCCGCATTGGAAGATCTGGGATTTTCCGGGATCGCAGGGGAGATCAAGGAACGGCTAAAATCGCGGCTTTGGAACGGACAAGTAATTTATAGTATTTATGAGGCGATGACCTTAGTAGGCAGGAACTGGCTTGATATCGCCAGGCAGATATTTGTTAAGAAGGCCGGTGAGACGGAAGAAGGCTCGCCGGTCTATCATGTGGTCTCTAAGGCAGAGTCCGCGCAAGCGAATAACGGCAGGCCTTTAGCGATCTGGCGGATCAAAAACATCAAGAATTCATATATAGGCGCCGCGGATCATTCTTCAAGGGTCGAGAAGATCCGGGATCTCTTTGCCGCGGATCCGTCGTTGACGTTGCAGGCCGCCGCTGCACAAACGGGCATGTCCGTTAATGATCCGGAATTTCAAAAAGATATTTTGGATTTTATCCGCACCTTGCCTAAATCGGTCCTCCTGGAACACGCTTCCGGGCTGATCTACGCCGAGCACCTTTTGGAATATATGCTCGATGACAGCCCATCGGAGAATTCCGATGTTATCCCGCTGGAACAATTAAAGAGATCGAACGCCCGCAAGGAAGCCCGGCGGCGATTTGTCCTGGCGCTGCAGTCCCCTCTTCCAGCGCGGGAGTTGATGCAAAACCCGGTCCGCCCTCGGAATATTTCTCAAGATGAAGCCGACCGGATCCTGCGCGATGTGTTGAACATCCCGCCGAACACACCGTTTCGAAGGGAGTCTATTAATTTTTCAGAAGCGGTAGAGCGGTTGAGAAAGTTTGTTACTTATCCCAAAGAGGGGTTTGACGCGGATGCTTTTGAAATGACGTTCATCTATATAAAAGCGGTCACGGACACGCATCCGGATTTCCGGTATGAGCTGATCAAAAAGGGGCTCCTGAAACAGTATCGCGAGGATAATCTTCGCGATATCGAGATCACGGATCATGACACACCTTCTTTAAAGAGATTTATTGGATATCTGATTGATGTCGAGAAGGAAACACAGGGAAAACTTAATGTTTCTGTTTTAAAGGCATTCCGCAAGGATCATCTGCAGAGGATATTAGAGAGAGCAGAGAAGGTTAAAGTCCGTCGTAGGATCTTGCGTCCGTATAGAGGTCTTTCCTTAGCGCAGGTCAAAGCCCGGATCTTGGAAAAAGTCACGCATCATGATTGGAGATTATACCGCGTGAACCCGCAGGTAAGCCGTAAAGAATTTGAACAAGCGCTGGAGGATATCGAGCGGGAGATCAAAGAGGAAAAAGGGGAGAGAGCGACCGGGGAAGATATCCGGGAAAGGCTGATCTATGTTTACGCAGCCCGCAAGTTAGCCCAGAAGGAAGTAGATATTTTTGAAAGGGAATTGAATGACCTGGAAGACAAGCATCCTTTATACCGCAAGAGGGTGAGCGGTATCAGCACCGTCGGGATCGAGTCCAGCCAGGTGAACTGGGTCAATTTCCCGATATTCCGGAAAGCAAAGCTTTTGGGCTCAAGTTTCTGGAGCAGGATCATCCGCGCGCTTAAAAACAGTTTGGAGCGGCATGACCCTCCGACGGTGTCGCCGGGGGATATTGATATTATGCGTGCTGTAAGAACACCGGCCCAGGCCTTGGGCATTTTGGGATTGAAGCACAAAGGCGGCGGCGCTTATGGCGTTGGGGGCGGGTATTGCTTGATGCTGGCCTGGGTGTTTTTTCATTTTTCCCACCCCGGGAGTGGGTGTGGGCTGGCTGGTGATGGCGGTCGTTGGGTGGATTGTTTTAAGCGGGATCTCAATTTTTAACTTGAATCCGGAAAAGGGTTGCGTGGGGGAATTTTTAACTCATCTTCAACTGCTGGCCTCGGAAAATTTAGCGGATCGTAAAAATGGAATGCAGTTCATTTACGGCAAAAGCGGCGCCAAGCCGTTGGCCAACGGCATTCGGCGCGTCTTGAGTGATTATCCTGAATTAAGAGGATTGATCCACGGACCGTACCGTATCGGCGTCGCGGTTGACGCGGGCCTGTATGAAGCGATTCGAAAAATGAACAACGCAGAAGAAATGCCGCAGTCCGTCGGGCTGGCGGGCGGGACAAAGGTTTTTGAATTGAATTACGAAGACCCGGTCCAGCCAGCGTATATCGATGTGGTGATGGACAACCACGAAGGTCCGCAAAGGTTTGTTCATCATATCAAATTTTATACGACGGATTTAAATCAAGCCTTGGAATTATTTAAAGAATATGCGGTGAATGATCCTCGCATTCGTGTCTTGCCTTCTGATCCGGTTGCTGGCGCTTTGGTTGTGCTCACAATCAGTGAAGGGGAAGAAGTACTTCTTAAGTTGATGCAGGATGATCAGGAGAATGAGAGCAATGATGAACGAAGTAAAGTTGCAACTCAATTGCTTTATACGGGCTGGCTTACGAAAGCAGTCATTCCTGTGATGCAAAGGCTGGTCCACAGTAATGACAAAGTGAGAGAAAGCGCAGCGCGTCGACTGAGCCACATTGATCCGGGTTTCATTGATGAGTCGCTGATCAAGAAATATAAGTTAGTTGAATTGACTTTAAAGAGGCTCAGCGAAGGTTTTGTTGATGCGGGAGTACTGACATTATTAAAAGCAAAAGGCATGGTTGATATTAACGATATTAAGAATACAAATATATTCTCACTAATAAATTTGGGCGGGGAGTATGACGAGGAGGCAGCAGCTTTATCTGGGGAACCAGGGTTTGCTCATGTCGGAGCATCTCCGGCGGAGGTTTGGCAACGTTTAGAATATCCCAAGGAGATTGGCCGTATTAGAACTTTAATTCAGCTGGACCTTGTCGATCGCGAAGTTATGGAAAAATATAAAATTTTGGAACACATGAAAAATGGATTGGCGCATCAATCTTGGGAAGTGAAATTAGCCTGGGTTTATGTTCTGATTGAGCTGCTTAAGAAAGAATGGTTTGATGAATTTTTTAAAGAGCGAATGGAGTCTTTGGGGATTTGGAAGGCATTCATTGATATTCTCAAAGATGAGAAGAGTCAAGACATCGGCGATTCGGACCCCACCGACATACAGATCATCAAAGCTTTAGGAGCGGCCCGTCGGAAAGGGTTACTTTCAGAAGAAATTACTTTAGATCAATCCTTAATTACTTTTGTCCGATTTGAGGCTTTATACGAGAACGGTTTCATTCAGCCTTCAGACGTACCGGGTATTTTTAGCCGGCTGATGGGTTCGGGCCAATCCGAAACGATGATCGCATTCAAAGACTGGCTTGAATTTTTAGGCAGAAATCGTTTGATCAATGCTGATTCAGTCTCTGCCTCAGGTGCCGTGAGCCGCTTATTTACCGGCGAGGGAATAAACCTTAATGAAACTGAGCGGTGTGAGATCATTCAATATTTAATTGAGTTTAATTTAATTGACAGCCGGATTGTCGAAGCAAGCGGTATGTTCCCGGGAATTCTAAAATTTTTAGAAAGTTCTGATGCTCAAACGAGCAGGGTTGCCGTGCAGGCCTTAGGCTTATTGGTGCTCAGGAATCTTCTACAAAAAGACCAAGAGGAGGATTTAGCCGTCCGACTAGAGAAAATGTATAGCGCTGAGGACAGAGATGTCCGTGTGGGCGTTCGGCTTGTCCTTGCCTGCCTGTGGAGCAAGGGAGCGGGTGTCGATATTGGGGCATCTGAACGTCAAGATGTGACGGGTTCTGTTTGGGAAGTGATTGAAGCAGGAGAGACGGATCCTTATTATGAACTTGCCTGCCGGTTCCTTATTTTATTACGAGTCAGCAGGAAGGTTACCCAAAAGGAAATAGATGAATCGCCGCTTGTGGTCAGTATGGTTCAGGAATTTGCGGATTTGGACAGATCAGCGTCGGAAAATCAGGCTAAAAATCCCGCATCATCTGAAGCCGCGGCCGGCGACGGCTTGAGAAGCGGACATTTTGAGCAGGAGTTTGAACAGGAGACAGAAGGATTATTCAATGCATCTGATCAGAAAATGTTGATACTGCAGCTCCTGGGCCTTAGAAGGGACAACATTGTCTCTGCAGAATTAATTCAAAGGCTTAATGTGCCTCAGCGCGTGATGGAATTATGCATCCCGACAAATGACCAGACGAATCATGAAGCCGGGCAAGCCTTTAGGCAATGCGGGATCACTCTTGATATGGTCCGCCGATCCAGGATCCCCGCTGACATCGCAGCTGAAATGAAAGACGAGAATCCCGCCAGCCATTTTACCGGATTAGCGAGGGCCTATCTTCTTTCCAATAACAACCTTGTCGATCGAGCGTTGCTGGAAGAATCCGGTATTATTGAACCGCTGTTAGATATCAAGAGAGATAACAACAACGCCCAGATTACGGCGGAAAGATTGAGAGCAATCATATTGCTGCTGGAGAAAGATTTGATCGACCTGTCATATTTTTCCGAGGGAGACTTTATTCCTGAATTAATGAATTTATTAGTTTTTGAAGATGAGGGCATGTCCGCCAATGGATGGCGGTTATTAAAGATGCTGACCGACCGGAAGATTATGGAGTTTATTGCGCTGAGGACTGTTGAAGAAAAGCACCGGGCTTTACGCGCGCAATTACTGGTTGGGAATGGGCAGGCGAATGGCCACAAGGGCCTTTTAAGGGATCAGATTAATTTCTTTCGAGTGATGTTAATACTGGCCCACAGTATTTTTGCAGAAGAAGTAGACCCCATGGATGTTAAGCACATAGGGCGCTTTATTGATGACGCTGATCAGGGAGAAGAGCTTGGGAACATGTTGAAAATTTTAGCTGACTTGAGCAAGGCGCGTTCCGTTGAGGCACAGAGTTTTCTCGACGGCAAGGTAGACGCGCTTTTAAAACGGAAAAAGGCAAGAGGCAAAAAACATGTTCATTTGACCGCCAGGGATATATTCGTCGTCGATGCCATGGAAGAGAGCTTCAGCCAGGCGGCTCTATTGCCCATTGTGACAGCCCGGCGATTTCCGGTAGTTTTCCGCCGTAGAATTCTACGCTCTTTGGCCGGCAGCGGTTATGTGGATGAAATGTATCGAAGCATTACCGATGAAGAAGCGCCGAAATATTTAGCCTGGATTTTGCGGATCTATCGTGACCCTGAAATGCGGGAAATCCCTCCCATGGCCTTAGTGGATGAACTGATCGCTAAAAGGATAACGATCAAGGAGCTTAAGGAAAGCCGAGCCCCGCTTAATAAAATTATTGCGTTAAATGATCATCAGGCGTTAATCGCCGAATTAGCCAAGGAGGAGAACCAAAAATTGCTTTGGGCGTATTATCTTCTGGAACAGCCGCCTTTTCATTATCAAGGAACACAATTGATGAGTTTTGAAAGGTTTAAACGGTTGGTGAAAGATTCTGCGGAATGTTTTAAAAATGAGGACAGAGATGTTGTGATGGTCGATTTGAGGAATGCTTATGTGAATGCCGGGATGACGCCGGCCAGGGCCGAAGAGGTTGCGCAAGCCCTGCTGAAAGGACGCCCGCCATTTCCGGCGGATTCGCCTTTTATATATAGAGAAGGAATGACTTTGCCGGCAGGATATCCGGCTCTGCGTTCAGGAGATTTTATTCCTCAGGCGGCCGAGGTTAAAGAGTTGTCGGGTCATGGCAATGCCGTCATGGTCGCGCGGATGAGTTTCGAGTCGGCGTGGAGGCGTATTATCAATCTGTTAAAAGCAGATTGGATTCTTAAGCGTTGCCAAACATTGTCCGCTGAAGATACTGTGGACGTCGAGACCCGGAATGAGCGGGAAAGAAAGGCCGTGGCTTTGGTCGAGGTCCTGGGCAGGGATAGTCATGCCGACTTTGGGCCTTTGATCGCGTGGCTAAATATCATGGGGCGGGACAGCCCGGACACCAAACTTTCTGACGATGACGAACGCCAGATGCATCAGGAAATCAACGGCCGGATCAGGCAATTGTTGGAGAGGAACCCGATTTATCAGCATATATTCGGCGAGGAGCAGCCCCAAGCGAATGATGCGGACATTTGCCTGCGCAAAATAGATATTGAAAAAGTTTTCCGCAACAGCGGGGCGATGGTCAATCTATTAAAAGAGAAAAGGGGCCGGCGGGAATTAACCCAGGAAGAGGCGGGTGTTGTGGGGAAGGAGGATATCAGGCCGGAGCATGTTGTGCAAATATTTTCACTCCTGTTAGTCACGCAATTAGAGCTTGATATTGCTATCTGTGAAATTCACGCGCATTGTTACGCTGATTTAACGTCCAGTTTTATCAATTACAGGACGGCCATGACCGGCAAGCCGGACGTAAGGCCCTTGGGGAGCGGTTTGGTTCTCTATGTGGACTATGTTAGCAAATCCAATTTGTTTGAATTATTCCGCTTCCCTGATGGAGCGCATTGCTGTTTGACTTCAGATCCGAAGGCGGTTAGAACATGGATTCTCGACGGGGACATGGATTTTTATCATGAGGAACTGCCGCGGTTTTTGGCCAACGCCACGACCGGATTTTTTCAATTTACCACACGGCCTCGGGGAGGAAATCAGGTCGGATGGCTTGAGCATTGGCACGGTGTCGCCAAGGATGGGCGGCCGCTGATCGGGACAGAGTTGATGTATCTGAATCCGGCCTACCATGATCTGGCGGTTGTCGATGCCTTGGCGAGAAAAGTTGAAGAGGTGGTGTTCTCACTGCCGATTGTTTTACTGGGACAATGTGTCCCAAAACATAGCCCAGCCAACGGGATGCTGCCGCCCCGGCATTACCAATTCCGCGATGCTGTCGCATTGACTAAATTGCAGAGTTTAAAAGATCCGCGTCTCGCGGAAGGTTTTCCTGTTTATGAGGATACGCCGGTCGCGGTCAATGAGCCGATTTCGATGGCGATGCATGTTGTGATATTCTTCCAACGGATAATGCCGGTATTTTTATTCAGCTTTTTGTTTGTATCAATGCCTTTACCGCCCCTCGCGGCACAGGGCGGGTTGGACGATCTTCAGCGCATAGAAAAAATTACCCCGGGCCAGGAAAAAATTATTAATGAATTAGCCGGGAGGGGTTTTACTCCTGAACAAGCGCAATTGGTTATTAATGAGCAGGAATATTTGATTAACCGTGTTAAGCCTCAGATGAGCGTCCAGGAGCGGCAAGAGATGCATAGGATGACTTATCCCATGGAAAGTCAATTTGCAGGGGCTGCGATCGCGATCGGTTTTGTTTTCTTGACGGTCTTGATGGCGGCTTTGTACGTGGAGGCTTCTGAACGGGGGAAGAAAAAGATTTCTATGGCTTGTGGTTTTATTGCTTCGATTAGCATCATCTTTTTTCTAGGAAAGATGATGGTAAATATGTCGGGGATAGGTGCGGTCGGGTCATGTTCTAAATTTGGGACGATGGAACTTTATCTGGTGAATCGAAGAGGAACGTTGCCTCAAGAGATCATTGTCCATGAAGGGGCACATTATATTTTTCCTAATGATGGTTTTTTTTGTTATGAGGATAAGAGGCTTCACGCGGTTATTCATGCGATGGGGCTTTTGCGGTGCTTGGAATTAAACAGGGGAGATGAGGTCAATGAATATGCAAAATACCCTGAGACAGAAAAATATGCTCAGTTATCGCGGAAGGCCTTTGAATTGGGGAAAAGTTTAAATAATCCGCAAGCTGCCTGGGATTTTTTGCGCTTAATAGCCGAAGGAAAAACGGAAGAAGAAGCTGAGAGGATTGTGCGAGGCTAAGATTACGCGTCGCTAACCAATTGCCAGGGGGCCCGTTTGCGGCGGCGTAAAGTTTATTTAAAGGACGCGGCCCATTTGCGCTCCAGCTCGGCGAGCGAAGAGAAGATATTCGGGTAGGCGTTGGTTAAAGACGCTTCAAAGGATTTCCCGTCGCGCATATTCCGGCATAAGTTTCCGAAGGATTCGCTGCCGTAGTTTACAATAAGAAAATCGATCACGGATAAGCTTTGCGTGTAGAAAATTTTAATCTTGGTCTGGTTCTGTTCGCCTTTGAGGCGCATCGTCATCAGCACGTTTAACGGTGGCTGTTTGCTTTGGGAAACGAGCCTCGTCATCAGCTGTTTCGCGATCCGGCGTTTCTCCTTTTCCTGCATTTGCGCGACCCCTTCGTCGAACCAGCGCGGCACCATTACGTTCACACCGATAAAGTCATGCAGGATGAGATGGCTGATCTCGTGCGGCAGGATCCCGTCGAAGAAATTCGCCTGCTGTTTGAAGGTGATGATCTCTTTTGTATGGTCCGGCGTCCAGTCGCGCTCGACCGTGCCCTGCGACCACGGCGGCTGACCGGTATTTTGCGTGAAGGTTTGAGCATCGGGATAAACGGTGATCGTGACGCGTTTGTCCCATGTCCAGTATTTGGAATAGCGGCTGTAACCGACCATTTCCGCGATCGAATTGTAATATCCTTCCGCGCGGCGGAGCATGGTGCGCGCCTCGTTGTCGGTCAGCGCCCCGGCGTAATGGACGATAAAGTGATCGCCTTTTAATTTTTTTTGTTCCTGGGCGAGGAGAGGTGGTGAGACCAATAGCAGGATTAGGGCAAATACCCACCCCGGAGATGTCCCCGGGGTGGGGAAGGAGAAAAAGTTGCGTTTTGAGAACATTTTTAGTATAATTCCTTTGTTTGTAAAGAACTTCTTCGATTCCCCATGAAATTCCATCAGATTCCCCTGTGCAACTCTAGTTCACGGAAATGAATTATTTTGAAAAGGAGACCTTATGAAGAGGAGAATTCCTTTGGTCACCGGACAGTATTATCACATATTTACCAAATGTGTCGAGGGGATAAAGGTGTTTGACGACGATCGTGGTTTTTCGCGGATGACTGATTTAATCCGATTCTATCAATTAAAGAATCCGCCGATGAAATATTCCGATATTTCAATCGCCCGTAAGTTGTTCGGGCAGGACTCTGCATATGACTTTAAGATGCTATCCGGTAATGCTGAAAAGCGCGTTGCGATTTTAGCTTATTGCTTAATGTCGAATCATTTTCATCTGTTGATCGGGCAATTGATGGACGGCGGTATATCCGCCTTTATGTCGGATATCCTTAACAGCTATGCGCGGTATTTTAATGTTAAAAATGATCGAAAAGGTCCTGTCTGGCTTGGGAGATTCAAGAATATTTTCATCGAATCAGAGCAGCAACTGCGGCATGTCAGCCGGTATATTCATTTGAATCCGACAACGGCAAAACTGGTGCAGCGTCCAGAAGATTGGAAATATTCTTCATATGGGGAATACATAGGTTCCGGACGGGAAGAAGGTGTCTGTACCCGCAAAGAGATCATTAATTTAACACCTGAAGAGTATAAGGATTTCACTGAAAACAATATTGATTATCAAATCGAACTTGGGGAAGTGCAGTAGTCGGTTGAGACTGAACCGACATCGCCCCACCCCGGGGACATCTCCGGGGTGGGTTTATGTCCGCAGGAATTGTTTATCCAGGTATTTTTCGTTCATCTCAATGACCGTCGGCCGGCCGTGCGGGCAGGTGAACGGGTCGCGGCATTTCAAAAGCTCTCCGCGCTGGAACACGGCCTTTTCGGCGTTCAGGAAATCTCCCGCCATCACCGACGAGCGGCAGGCGCGCCGGGCGATTGATTCGTGGTCGCAATGGGAGATATTCTCACCGGACAAAAGATACCGCACCGCCGGCTCAATGTTCCGCAGTAAAATCGGCGTCGTATGAATCCCGATCGTCTCATTATCAAACAGCGTCGAGGAAAGCCCCAGTTGATCGAATTTTTCCTTGGCTTCTTCCCAGGCGAGTTTTTCCTGTACGGAAATTTTGATTAGGATCGGGCTCAACAGGTTCTGGACCTCAACGGTCCCCTTCTCCATCTGCGTCATCAGTTTTTCGAAAGAGATCCGTTCCTGGGCCGCGTGCTGGTCCACGACAAAAAGCGCTCGGTCGCATTCAAAGAGAATAAATTTATTAATGAAGGACCCGATGAAACGGCCGCGCGACAGCTTTGAGCGCAAGCCTTCCGCGGCGGTATGGAACAAGGCATCCTGCGGTTCGCTGACGCCGGCATTTCGCTGCCCGGAACGAGGGAAAGCGTATTGATCGACCGTTGATCCACGCGAGGTTCCGGCGATCCCGTCAAACATTTCCGTCGGGACTGTATTCTCAAAGGTTAACTCTGAGGTGTGTGTCCCCATCAAGGCCTTGGCGATCGTGCTTTCATCGCGGCCGGCGTGCGGCATCCCGGCTTCTTTGGCGCCGGAGCGCGACATTAGGGCCTGTTCGCAGGTGCGGCGCAGGATCGAACTGATGGCGTGTTCGTTTCTGATCTTCACTTCACGTTTGGTGGGATGGATGTTCACGTCGATCTCCTCCGTCGGGATATCGACAAAGACAGCGAAAAAAGGATACGAGCGCGGCGGCAGGATCAGCTGGTAAATTTGGTTCATATGATAGCCGATGGATTTATTCTGCACCGGCCGGCCGTTGATAAAGATGAATTGCATATCGCGCTGGGAACGTTTGATATTAATGTCGCCTAAAATAGCGCGGATCGAAATATTATGCTCCGGTGCGGAATAATTGGTTTCCAGGATGTGAGCTTCATTGAGGTTGAGAAGTTCTGCTGTGCGGCTCAAGGCTGATATCGACGGCTGGACATCCAGAACGTCCCTGTCCTGATGCGTGACTTTAAAACGGCAGGGGTGGTGAAAGATCGCGTAGGGGATGACCAGGTTGAGGATCTGGTTCATTTCGGTTGTGTTGGATTTGAGGAATTTCCGGCGGGCCGGGGTGTGGAAGAATAATTCCCGCACCTCGATCTCGGTCCCGGGGTTCATGGCCACGGGTTTTAAGCTGAGACGGTTGTCCTGCCCACCGGTCACCGCTTTTAGCGGGATCCCGCCAACGGCGGTGACAGGCAGGCCGCCGCGGAAATGGATTTCCCAGCCGGAATCGCTCTCGGATGTTTTGCTCCGTAAGGTAATATCCGAAACCGCAGCGATCGAGTACAGCGCTTCTCCGCGGAAGCCCAGGGATTGAATGTGCTCCAGGTCATCGGCGCCGGCGATCTTGCTGGTCGCGTGACGGAGGAAAATTTTTTCCAGGTCTTCTTTGTCGATCCCGCTGCCGTTGTCCCGGATGTGGATTAGTTCCTTGCCCGCGTCCTTGATGTGGATCTCGATCGCGGCGCTTCCGGCGTCGAGGGAATTCTCCAGGAGTTCTTTGACCGCTGAGGCCGGGCGCTCGATGACCTCGCCAGCCGCGATCTTACTGATGACATCAGAGGGTAAGAGATGGACTTTGGACATAGGAATTTCAAGTGTAAAATTTAAAATGCAAAATCATAATTTAAAATTAAAAATTTTTGAATTTTGAATTATGGTTTTACATTTTTCATTTTAAGTTTTTAATTTATTTTTTATCTCTTCAAGTTTACCGAGCGCTTGTATCGGCGTTAAGTTGTTGATATCAATTGCCGCGATCGTTTCCTTGATCTCATCCAGGGTTTTATCCTGCCTGGAGAATAAGTTCATTTGTTCTTCGGATGGCTTTTGGGGTGAAATTTTATCTCTTAGATTACTCTTCAATTCCAACTGCGTCAAAATCTGCCGTGAGCGGCTGATGACCTCATGAGGAATACCGGCGAGTTTGGCGACATAAATTCCATAGCTATCATCCGTCGAGCCCGGAACGATCTTGTGCAGAAAGATGATTTCGTCTTTCCATTCTTTGACCGCGACGTTGTAATTTTTGACACCGGAAAACTGTTCCGCCAGCGACGTGAGCTCATGATAATGGGTCGCGAACAAGGTGCGCGCTTTGGATCTCTGAAAATATTCCGCCAGCGCCCAGGCCAGGCTTAACCCGTCGAAGGTGCTGGTGCCGCGGCCGATCTCATCGAGGATGACGAGGCTCCTGCCGGTCAAATTATTGAGAATGTCGGCGGTCTCGCTCATCTCGACCATAAAAGTGCTTTGGCCTTTGGCGATGTCGTCGTGCGCTCCGATGCGGGTAAAAATTTTATCCACGATCCCGACCGTTGCGCTTTTTGCCGGGATGAAACTTCCGATCTGCGCCATGATGACCAAGAGCGCGGTTTGGCGGATGTAGGTGGATTTTCCGGCCATGTTGGGCCCGGTCAAAATGATCAGATGGTTGTCCTCGCAGTCGAGAGTGGTGTCATTGGCCACGAAGGCCCCGGTGATCATCCGTTCGACAACGGGATGGCGGCCTTCCTTAATATCCAGGACGGTAGATTCATTGATGACCGGCGCCGCATAATGAGGCGATTGAGCCAATATCGCTAATGAATAGAGCGCGTCGAACGCCGCGATTCCCCGGCAAAAGTTCGCCAGCGCGCTCGAATGATCAAGGATCTCTTTTTGGATCCCGGCCAATAACGAATTCTCGATCTTTAAGATCTTTTCCTGCGCGGTCAGAATTTTTTCTTCGTATTCTTTTAATTGGGGCGTGATGTAGCGTTCCCCGTTGACCAAAGTCTGTTTGCGGATGTAGTCCGACGGGGCTAAATGTTTATTGGCGTTGGAGATCTCGATGTAATAGCCGAAGACGTTGTTGAACCCGACTTTCAGCGAATTGATGCGCGTGCGCTTGATCTCCTCCTCTTGAAATTTGCGCAGCCATTCGCGGCCGTTCTCCTGAATATCGCGCAGCGCGTCGAGTTCGGCGTGATAACCTTTTTGAATGACCTTTCCTTCATAATTAGACAGAGGGATGCCGGGGCTGATCGCTTTTTCCAAAAGGCTGCGCAGATCCGGAATGTCGTCGAGAGCAAAGCGCGCGTTTTGGGCAGCAACGGGCGCGGCAGCTTTTTGGATGTCAGGCAGGCGGACTAAAGTATTCCGGATCGCCAGAATATCCTTGGGCGAAAGATACCCGCAGCTAAGCCGCGAGATGCTTTTCTCGACGTCAGGCGTATGGTTCAGATTGGCCTTAATGTTCTGCAGGATGTTCGGATTGTCTTTCAAGAATTTTATCGCGGATTGGCGCTCGAGGATGCCGGCCGTTTTTTTAAGCGGATGATAAATCCAGAAGCGGAGCTTTCGTTTGCCCATCGCGGTCAAAGTTTGGTCAATCGTCTGCAGGAAATTTTCCAGTTCCAGGCCGTGCTGCGCCGCCGGGGAAATGAAGACATAATCTTCATCCGCGTACAGACTGATCCGTTCGATGTGGCGCAACGGCGCCTTGTTCATCGCGCGCAGGTATTCGAGCAACGCGCCGGTCGCGGCAACGGCCGCCGGCATCTCGTCGATCCCGAACCCTTTCAAGCTGTGCATGCCGAAATGTTCGCACAAAGTTTTGCGGGCGATCTCGACGTTAAAGCACCAGTCTTCCGAGGAGCTGAGGGAAATATTTTTCATCCGCAAGATCGGGTGCTTGAATAATTCTTTCATCTTATCTTTTTGGCTGTCCGGAAAAACACATTCGCAGAGAGGGAGCTTGGCCAGCAGGCTTAAAACTTTTTGGAAATCGGGATATTGATTCGTTTGGATGGTGCCGGTGGCCGGGTCAATGAAGGAAAGGCCGATATTCTTCCCATCGGGAAAAAGGACCGCGAGATAGCGCGCGTCGGCGCTCGCTTCATCGAGGTAAGTCCCTGCGGTGATGACGCGGATGACATCTCGGCGGACAATGCCTTTGGCCTCGGCCGGATCCTCGACCTGTTCGCAGATCGCGATCTTTTGTCCGGCCTTGATCAGCCGGGCAATGTAGGCGTCCGCGGCATGATAGGGAATGCCGCACATGGGAACCCGGCCGGCGGCGTCTTTGCCGCGTCCGGTCAAGACCAGATCAAGGATCTCGGAGGCGGCCTTGGCATCATCGTAAAACATTTCATAGAAATCTCCCAGGCGGAAGAAAAGGATGCAGTCTTTGTGCCGGGCCTTGATCGAGTGATACTGTTTTAGCATCGGGGTTGAGGCGGTGTCGGCGGTGTTGGCAACGGTATTAGGGGCTAAGTACATCACGTATTTATAGCATAATTTCTAAAATGGGAATAGATTTTCTTTCCCCCGATGTTATAATCTTTTTATTAAGTCTAAATCACGTTTTAAAAGGGAAAATATGGCGCTACGGTTCATCCTTATCCTCATTTGTCTTTTTTCCTTACCGGCCGTCATTCACGCCGAGAATTATAACCTTACCGTCAATATGCTTCTGGACGAGGGGATCAAGGCCTATAAAGGCGGCGACCAGGCGTCGGCCATCGACCATTTCAGCAAAGTCCTTTTGATCGAAGCGAACAATAAAACTGCCCGGGAATATTTGGGGAAGATGGGCTTCTCTCAGGGCCTTTACGGACAATCGCTGTCCGCCTTGGAGCAGGCAGCCCTATTAAATCAGGAAACAAAGATTTATAAAAATAAAATCACCGACTTGGAAAAGGTCAATGCCGATCAGCTGACTGCCGCCCGGGAACTTCAGGAAGAGCGCGACAAGCTTTGCCGAATGGTCAATGAGAAGAAAGAAGAAGTCGATCTTCTGGCGATCCAGCTGAAAGTCCTTGAGGCGGATCTGCACAACCGGGACGCGTCGTATGAGGAGAGCGTCGGGCAGTTCAAGGCCTTGGCCCAGGACAGGACCGAAGAGAATGAATTCCTGAAACGGATCGTTAACCGCCACAAAACCCTGGTCGAAGAGAAAGAAAAATTGCTGGAACAGAAGGACGGCGATCTCAACAGCGTGCAGGAACGCCTGCGTCAGATCGAGGCTGAAAAGCTTCAGGATGTTTTGGCATTGGAAAGAAAATTGAGCGAAAAAGAATTGGAGCTGACCGGGCTGAAAAATAATCTTTCAGCGACGGAAGCCCGGGCCGCTGCTTTGTCGCCGGATGCCGCGGACGATAAGTCCGCCGAGTTATTGAAGGCGCGGGACCGGTATATCGCCGAGCTCAAGGAAAAATTGGCTGAGTCCAAACGGGAGGCCGGTTTTTTAAAAAAGAATTTTCAGGAGATCAGCCGTGAGGAGATCCAGAAGCTGAAGGACCAGCTGGCTGAAAATGACCAATTGGAAGAGATCAGTATTTTGCAAGAGCGCCTTTCCGACGCCCAGGAACGGCTTACGCTGGTCGATTCCATCGTCGCCGAAAAGGAATCGCGCATTGAGGGCCTCGCCAATGAATTGGCCTTGATCCGCGAGCAGTGCGGCGAGAAATGCGCTGACAGCACAACATCCCCCTAGTTATGCCTATCTCCCGTTCAGATGTTTTGGGCGCTCTGAGCTTTTGTCTCACCGGAAAAGTTACCCAAGAAAAAATTTATGAATGGGCTTTGTCACAGGCCGTTGCCAAGGATTATGACGGGATCGCCGGCGCTGACCCGCTGCTCAAAGAATCGGTCCAGGCGCTGATTGATATGAGCAATCCCGGCCCTGGGTATGCTCCGACGAGAGAAGACTTGGTGTATTATCTGCGCTGTCTGGAGGGTGCGGCCTCTTTTGAACCGCTGGCGGTCCGCCTGGAAAAAGCCCAGGCAAAAGAACGCGAGAAAGATCGCGGCCGAAGGCAGAGGGTCATCTCTGTTTCGCGCGAGCAATATATTCTATGGATGCGGATCTATGTCGTTTTGTTCGCGGCGGGCTCGTTTTTGATCAACACGGTGTGGATCTTTAAACCGGAATTCTTTGACGTGGAAACGAAACGTTCATTCCTGGAAAATTTCGCCGATGCTTTGCCGCAGTTGGTTTATTCCGGGACGCTTCTTCTTCCGCCGGGCGTGATGGTCAGGGGATGGCCGTTCTATATTTATTTTTCGATATTTGTCGCCGGGATGCTGGCCTATTGGGCCGCGACGGTTTCGGTCGTGATGGGTTTAGGTTTGCATCCGTATTTGCTTTTGGTGTTCGCGCCGTTCGGCGGGATCCCGCCGGCGATCGCGGTGTGGCTGTTGTGGCAGAAGCGCAAAGAATTTTTGAAAAGTTTGAAATAATATTTAACTGCGGAGGTTATGATGAAGAATTTTTTGATGTCCTTAATGTTTCTTTTTTTAATGATTCAGCCCGGTTTTGCCCAGTCTTTACAAAGCACGCTCAATGATCAAAAATCCGTCGAGGTCACGGTTTACAACAGCAATATCGGGCTGGTCAAGGATGTGAGGCGCCTGCAGCTTCCCGCCGGAGAAGGGGAATTGAAATTTATGGATGTGGCCGCGCAGATCATCCCGGTAACGGTTTTGGTCAAATCGCTCAACCAGCCCGACGGCCTGGCGGTCCTGGAGCAAAATTATGAATACGATCTGATGAGCCCGCAGAAATTGATGGATAAATATGTCGGGAAAAAAGTTAAGCTGCTTAACATTAACCCTTATCAGAACACCAAGGAAACCGTCGAGGCGGAATTGCTGGGCAATAATAACGGTGAGATCTACAAGATCGGCAATGAAATTTATCTCGGCCATCCGGGTTATAAAATTTTACCGGAGATCCCGGAGAATTTGATCGCGAAGCCGACCTTGATGTGGATGTACAAGAACACGGCCAAGGCGGCCCACGATGTGGAAGTTTCTTACCTGACGAACAATATTAACTGGAAGGCGGATTATGTCGTTTCCGTCAATGCCAATGACGCCAAGGCCGATCTTTCCGGCTGGGTGACGATCGATAATCAGAGCGGGGCAACGTATAAAGATGCCCGGTTAAAGCTCGTCGCCGGCGAGGTGAATCGTGTTCACTCCGCCCCGCAGTATGAAGCTTATGCCATGGATGCCGTTCGCAGCAGCATGGCCAAAGAGGCAAGTTTCGAGGAGAAATCTTTTTTTGAATATCACATTTATGATTTACAGCGAAAAACCACGATCAAGGACAACCAGACCAAGCAGATCAGCCTTTTGGAAGCGAACGGCGTTAATATTTCGAAAGAACTGCTCGTCCGCGGCAATCAAGGCTGGTGGTTCGGTTCGTACGCCGGGCAGGAATTTAAAACGCCGGTCGAGGTCTTTTTGAAATTCAAGAATTCCAAGGAAAATAATATGGGGATGCCGCTGCCGAAAGGCATTATGCGGCTTTACAAGAAAGACAGCGACGGAAGCCAGCAGTTCATCGGCGAGGATTCGATCGAACATACGCCCAAGGATGAAGAAGTGAAGTTGAAGATCGGCGAGGCGTTTGACCTGGCCGCGGAACGAAAGCAGACGGATTTCCAGGTCCTCTCGAGCGGCCGCCTGTATGAATCCGAATGGGAAGTCACGTTAAAAAACCACAAAGAGGAAAATGCCGTGATCAGTTTGATCGAGCCGATGTCGAGCGATTGGCAGGTCATTTCTTCGAGTCATCCGCACATTAAGGTTGACGCCTTCACCGCGCGTTTCGATGTGAATGTCGCTAAAGACGAAGAAGTCAAGGTCAAGTACCGGGTCAGGGTAAAGTACTAGAATTTCCACCCACCCCGGAGGTGTCCCCGGGGTGGGTGATGACGGGGTGGGTGATGTACGGCCCCCGGTAAATTGACCTTTGCCGGGGGTCTTTTTATTGAGTGCGTGATTTGCGGACACGCAAGTCACTGCACGAAATAATCCCGCCGTTTGTCCCGCTGCATTATTGGGAATGCAGAAACGGGACGGCGGGATCTGCAAATTCTAAAATTCTAAAATTGGCACCTTGCCCTTCTCTATAAAATATGTTATTTTTAAGCTACTTTATTATAGTTAATTATGGAGAAACAACGGTATGCTGAAGTTCGCCTCTCGGCTCAAGAAAACCTTCTGGTATAAAACTTTTTCCATCTTCATCGCCTCGATCCTCAGTTTCAGTTTAACTGTGCCTCCGAGTTTTGCCCAATTGATCCCGAATCTGCCGGCTCCGGGCACGATGGTCCGGATGAGCCCGGGATTTACGCCGGCGATCATCCGCGGGATGAAGATCTTTGCCGATAATCCCTTGCAGTTCGATTTCATCGTTGACCGCGGCGATTCCGGCTTGAAGGGCGAAGCCCTGAAATCCGAAGGCGAAAAGTTGATCAAATATTTTATGGCCGCTTTGACCGTTCCGGAAAAGGAACTCTGGGTCAACCTCTCTCCCTACGAAGAAGGCAAGATCATCCCGCAGAGTTTCGGCATCACCGATATGGGCCGCGATCTGTTGGCGCAGGATTATATTCTGAAACAGCTGACCTCCTCCTTAATGTATCCCGAAGACGCTCTTGGTAAAAAATTCTGGGACCGTGTTTACAAAAAAGCCAATGAACTGTTCGGCACGACCGATATCCCCATTAACACTTTTAACAAGGTCTGGATCGTTCCGGACAAGGCCGTTGTTTATGAACAGGGCGACATGGCCTTCATCGCCGAAAGCCATATGAAAGTCATGCTCGAAGAAGATTATCTTTCGATGATGAACAATCTCGGCAGCAAAGAGCGCGGCACCGACCGGTTGAGCGAAGATGATGTGAAAACGCTGAGCAATGCTTCCTCGCAGATCGTCAAGGAAATCCTTATTCCCGAGATCGAAAAAGAAGTGAATGAGGGCAAAAATTTCGCCGGCCTGCGCCAGATCTACAATTCTATGATCCTTGCCACCTGGTACAAGGTCAATTTGAAGGAAAGCCTTTTAGGAAAAGTTTATGTCGACCAGAATAAGACCAAGGGGATCGACATCGAGGACAAAGACAGTAAAGAAAAGATTTACCAGCAGTATCTGGAGGCGTTCAAAAAAGGCGTTTATAACTACATTAAAGAAGATGTGGATCCGGCGACCGAGGAAGTGATCCCGCGTAAATATTTTTCCGGCGGATTTGACGGCGATAAGATTCAGGATGTTGTGGCTGCGCAGCGGGCCAGGAATCCGGCGATGCTTGCTGCAGTGTCTCCTGCCGGGGTCAGCAATATCCGCCAGTTCGAGCAGAGGCTGGCCGCGCCGCAGGCATCCGGCGACGAGCAGATCGTTTCCATGCGTTCCCTTATGGTCGAAAATCTCGGCAGCGGGAAAGCGGATCTTGTTCAGCCCACGCGCCAGAGCGCAAATCAAGCGATGCTGACGAGCTTTTTTAATATTGCCAATGTTGAACTGTCGCTGGTCCCGGTGACAGGAGATATTCAGGGACTTACAGCGGATGATTTTGAACGTATTAGCGATGGCTTGGAAAGCCGGTTCATCGATGTCAAACCGTCCGACGAAGTGCGGGTCGTCGATTTCGGGCCTGGGTATACAGGTTTTTCTGTTTTTAGAACATCCATCGGCCGGAGAACGCGTTGGATCGTCAGTAAGACTATCGAGCCTTTAGAGAACAGCAGTCCTGTGTCCGTCCTGGATTGGCGGGAAGGCAGTGTCGCTCCTATAAGAGCGTTAGATGAGGATCAGATTATCGGCTCGGAACGAAGGACCCAAGCGCCTGACGGCAGTACAATTGTCCGGCAATATTACTTGGAAGTTGGAGAAGTTTCTGCGCCTGTCTTTGGAATTAAGGACAGCGGCAGCGATCAAGAGGAGGATAATGACGCGGCCCGTGTTCATCTGGAAGCTATTCATCGTATTATAAATGGATATCAAATCTCAATAAAGCCGGGCGATGTGATCGAGCTGGTTGAGGATCGCGGCAATAAAGTCGGTATTGTCGATTGGGAAAATCAAGCAGAGATCCGTATCCCGCGGGTGTTGGTTTCAGGGGAGGTAAATTTTCTTTATGATGCTGACCGTGTCCAAATAGTCAGGCCGCTCCGGAGACCGGCTGGTCAACAGGACCCGGCAATGATGTCATCGGACGACTTGCGGTATGTTCCGAGTACTCCGGCGCCGGTTGCGCCGGGGCGCGCAGCGCCTGATATCGATGGAAAATTATTTATGCGGGACCGCAACGGGACGGAGCAAAGACTGAAGAGGATCGGCGGTTTTTGGGGGATGGAGATTTTTGCGGGAACTCATCCCAGCGAAGTCATTCAAGTCAGGGAAGCTGGGACGGAATACGAACTGTCTGATGAGGATATTGAGATGGTAAATTTCCTTGCGGACATCGGGATCGCTCCCCGGGTCATTGGCAATGGTTCCCTTTCTCATGGCCTTCAGGGAGAGGATATTGGGCGTTTTCAATTTGTTACGGTCGAGAGGATCGAGGGTCCCACCCCCAGCGAGCTCGCTGATATTCAGGGAAGTTTGACCGATCCGCAGCGGGCGGGCGTTTTACAACTGCTGGATACGCTTATTGCCAGGCGCATTCACAATGAGCAATTGACCTACGGCGACGGGAACATTCGGGGCATTAAGATCGGCAGGAAGTTCGGCGAGGACCCTGCTGTTGTGAGGGCTTATTGGGACAATGCAGGATTGGGTTCCAACAGCGGGTTCAACGGTTCGCAAGAAGAACTGGCAAAGGAGTATTTAAAACAAATCGCCGGGGTAAGAGATTTTTTTAAAGGTGACCCGGAAGAATTGAGCCGGTGGGAGAAAAATTTCGGATTTATTGAACAGCATCTGATTTCCGTCCGCGACGGTGTCCGAGACCCGGCGATGATGACCGGATTGGACAGCGTGGGCCCTGAAGATGAGTGGGGTTCCCGGTCGTGGCAGCAGCCTCTGATCGTAAAGGATCAGGCGATGATGGCGGAAGGCAAAACACTCAAGCTGGAAAATATTGCCCGGAAGGCCATCGAAACAGCTTTTACGAAAAAGAGAGTGCAAGCTCTCAGTGATGAGCGAAAGGCGGCGTTCATCGCCGCCGTCGAGGCGTATGCCGGCGACGACAATGTCCGCAATGTGCTGGCCCGGGAAGGCGTGGATATTGACCGGCTCGCCGATATCGCCGGAGAGATCAATGTTATTTTGGTGGACGATGTCCAAGACAATTCGCCGGTCATTGCCGCGCAGGACGCGGACAATTATGAATTTGCCGATATAGGTTTGAGCTTCAATAATATTTACGTTGGGCGCGGCCTGGCGCGGGAATTTTTCGATACAGAGGCAGGACAGGAACTTTTTAATGTTATTTTATTTAAACAGTTAGCCGCCTTCGCCAAAGCCAAGAGCCTTTCCGGCCCCGAAGGCAATAATTACGACGAGGCGGCTGCCCAGGGGCGGTCTTTGGCTAAAAAGGTGGAAACAGTCTTGGTCCAGGACCGGCTTCAGCAGCGGGTGCAAGAGACGGTCAAACACTTTATCGAATTACGCCGTCCGATCGTACAAAAATCAATGCAGGATTATTTCTGGAAGACGATGAGGGCCCACGGCGTTGAATTAACGGCGGGATTGGATAATGTTCCGGAAATGCACAGGCAGATCATCGAGAAAGCGGTGACACTGCCCTTGGCCAAACAAAGAAAGTTGTTCAATGATTACCGGGGATTTGTGAGCAGCCATGAAAGGAGTATGCGGTTGTTTGGTTTCGGACAGGCCATGGCGGCGCTCGCACCCAGGACGGATTTTTATAGCGACAATTATTACACCTCTTTTTCTGAGCAGGAATTGGCCGCGGTGGATTATTTGCGTGAGTACAAAAAAGCTGACTTTGACCGCGAACTCTTAACGGTCCTTCGGGAAACACCCGTGTTGACGGATCAATTGACCCATCTGGAATTAATGAGTTATGTCGCTCCGGCTGTTAACCGCCTGCTTGATTCGATAAAAATTTTGGATGAGAATGGAAAGGAAGCCGGAATTTCCAAGGATGTCCGTATACAGGCGACCGATGAGTTGACCGTGGTTTTTTACAGTGCCTTGCTGCGGCGTGATGCCGGCGATGATGCCGCGCCCAAGAGAGATATCAGGATCAGCGATACCACGATCAGGGACGGCCCGCAATCCAACAATGCGACGAATATGAGGGGATATTTTAGACGGAAGACATTGGAAAGGACGCTCCAGACCGGTGTCGCGTCCCGCTTTGAGGGCGGCGGGGGCGCGCACGTGGAAGTGGACACGATGAAGGGCCGGGGAAGTTTTGCTCCGTTCAAAGTTACTTATGATGACAATGGGAAGAAGTTAACTGAGGCGCCTCCGGAATCCAATTTTCATAATATTCTCAGACAATCAAGGGTGTTGAGGGACGCTTTAGTGCGGGCGATCGGCAGCGAAATGGACCGTATCGATCCGGACGATCAGGCCAAGTTGTTTGACCGGTATGAGAGAAAACCCGGCCGAAAGATTTTATCCGATCAGGAACTGAAGGAGCTTCTGTCTCGGACACGGTTGAGCCCTGAGGCCGAGGAAAAGGTGAAGTATTACTACGGGATCCTGCAGGAAAGTTTGGAGCGCGGGCAATATATTGTGACTTTGACGGATTTTCCGGACGATGTCTTGAAAGAATTTATGGAAGTGTATTATATGGACGGCAATGATGTTTTCCGGATTTTTGACGCGACCAATAATTTAGATAATATCGAAAACGCGGTCAGATTTGCCCGGGAGACGGGCGCGCTTGTTCAGCCCGCCATTACCTACGGCACCAAATTTCCCGGCGGGATCGCCAAGTACGTCGAGATCGCGAAGGAATTGGTCAGGATCGCGGGGGACAGTTTGGATACTCTCGTTGTGAAGGACGTGGGCGGGTTGCTCAAGGCGGAGCAGGCCTATGAACTGGCGCGCGCTATTCGTGAGGCCGGCATTACGGCGCCGCTTCAGCTGCATACGCATGACACCCGCGGCAACCGCATTTTTACTGTGCTGGAGTTCGCCCGGGGCAGCGGTGATGCAGCACCGATTACGGTAGATACGGCAATCGGAAAATTATCCGCTCCGCTGGCTCAGCCTAATCTGAGGAAGTTGGCCAAGGTATTAAGAGGCACCAAGTGGGAAGGAGCCTTGCGTAATCTAGATGAAGTCAAATTAGAGGAAGCGGAAGGGTATATCGCGGGGCTCGGTCTCGGCGCGCAGATGTCCACTGAAATGCGGCTCGCGGCCGATGAGGCTGAGATCCCGGCGGGTATGCTTACCAATTTTGAGATCAATGTGGTCGAGCAGATGCAGGGCACGGCATCTTTTCTGGAAAAAGAATACCGGCGCAACTTTTTTGGCGAAGGCAAGAAGCTCACGGAAGAAGGCACTGCGTTTAAAAATGCTCTGCTGCGGGCCGCTTTTGCCGAGATCCCGAACGTTCATCGCGACATCGACGGCATCCCGCTGGGAACGCCGACCAGCGATTGGGTCGGCAAGCAGGCTTTGAGCAATGTGATGCAATGGGTCAGGGACGGAGCGCTCAAGTTCCGGCAAAATGACGAAGGTCATTGGGAGGCGTTTAAAACGACATTATTTAAAAAAGACCGGCTTAGCCAGTACGGCGCTTTCTGGCCGGGTGTTCAGAATTTTCTGATCCAGAGGGCGCAATCGTTACGCTTGGCGGATCTTTATCCCAATGTCAACCGCGATCTTATCCATAAGGCATTCGGGGTCGAAGGGTTGATGGTCCGGCTCAACGACCAGGGGCTTATGGAGCCTAACCCGATCTTTTCCAAATACGACAACCTTCGCGTTGTATTAGGGAAAAAAGTTTTTGACTTGCCGACGATCCGGACGCTGAAGATCATGGCAAAGGGTGTTGAGGCCGTTCAAAAGGCCGCCGAGCACCGGTCGCAGGGAAAGATCACGGATGCGGATTTTAAGAAGATCCAAGCCGACAACGCTGGTTTTGCGGAGGCGATGGAAAATAGGCGTTTCAGCCGTAAACTGGTTCTGGATATTGCCGTCAAGAATCCCAGCTTAAGCATATCTCCGACGGTGGCTGAGGTCCGAGGGATGAATTCTGAGCTTAAGAAAAGGTATCCCGCTTATCAGGGAACAAGAGAGGACGCCCTTTTATTTATTTTGTTCGGACAAAAACCCACGCATGCCCCCCATCTATTTCAAATGCGGCAGCGATTGCTTGAAATGCACCGCGGCGACGGGGTCACTGTCCCGCGCGCTGTTTTGGAATTTATGGGGATCGAAAATGTTGATGAAATGCTCGCGACCGTTGGTGCCGCCAATTCCGCGATGATGGCGGGAGATTCGAAGAGAACAGTTATCGTCGTCGATGATGAAGCTGCTGCAAGAGCCGTCACTAGGAGGATCTTGCAAAACCAGGGGTTTGAAGTTATCGAAGCTGGAGATGGGGATCAGGTCGAGAGACTCTTGCAGGAAAATCCTGGCGTGCGGATGGTTGTGTCCGATCTGCAAATGATACGTATGAGCGGGGATGCCCTGGCCAGCCGTTTGCAAGAAACGCATCCGGGAATCCCGGTTATTATTACGACGGGAACGCGGAACGATGGGAATACCTCCGACGAGGCTTTGCAGGCCGGGCGCAATGTTCAGGGAGTTCTTCGCAAACCGTACGGCTCTGATGAGTTGGGCGGTTTGATCGATAAAATTTTAGGGGCCAGCCCCGCCATGATGAGCGGTATTAATAATCTGCCGGGCCAAGAAGAGGTCGGCGGTATTGACCTTAATCCCGCGCTGTTGGACCTGCAGATCAAGCGTGATGGAAACGGTGTTCCTCTTCCGCTGCTGCAGCAGCCGATCGGGGATATGAAGATTGAAGGATTTCTGCCGGTCATTATCAAAAGCACGCCGGTGACCAATCTTCCACTGTTATCCGGCGTTGAGAAACCGCAGGAAAAAGTTCCCGAGCTGAGCAGACGGTAATTTGACCCGGATAATCCCACCGGCGCTCTTTACAGCCTCAGGGAATTTTGCTAGGATAAACCCGCCTTTTATCGTTGACTCGTAAAACGTAGATGAAGTCAGGACTAGCGGACATTTTCCTCCAGCAACTTTAAGGAATAATGTCCCTGTCCATGACTTACCTAAATAGGTATCAGAGGAAGTCAGGACTAGTGGACATTTACATCAAGACAACATTAAGGAAAAATGTCCCTGTAGCTCAGTTGGATAGAGCATTTGCCTTCTAAGCAAAGGGTCGCACGTTCGATTCGTGCCAGGGACGTATAATTTCTTTCCGTGATTTTAAATTAGAGAAAAAATTAGAGATCCTACGCCTCGGGGCGTAGGATTGAATTTCGACTCATATGAAACTTGTTTCTAAACTTACGATTTGGCTTTTTGTCCTCCTGGCGTTTGCCGTGCTGGCGCTTTATTTTTTTGTCGAGACCAACGGCAAACCGTTTTTGGAACATAAGTTGTCTGCGGGCCTTGGCCGGCAGGTGACCGCGTCCCAGGTGAGATTTGTTTTTCCCGTCGGGTTACGACTGGATGACCTATCGGTCGAGGGTGTGTTAAAGGTCAAAGAGGCGCGCGCGTATTTAAGCTTTCCGGTCATTTTCGGAAAGACATTTTATATCTCGCATATTATTTTAAAGGAGCCGCAGATTATGGTCCGTAAAACAGCCGGAACAAAGGAAGAATCTGCCGCTGCCGCGGCTGCCGCTCAGCTGGAGAGTGCCCCGGCCGCTAAGCCTGCCCAAGGTCCTGGGCGCTGGGATGTTTTGGTTGATGAACTGGATGTCGTTGACGGAAAAGTAAATTATCAGGACACATCGCATGAGAAGACGTTCGTGATGGAAATTGCGGATCTGGAGCTTAAAGCGCGGTCCGTAGCTTATCCGTTGCGTTCTTTGAACACTTCGTTTAATATAGCGGGTATTGTTTTGGGGGAAGAGATCCCTTTTTCCGGCAGCCGGGCTGAGGCGGAAGGCTGGGTTAATTGGAAGGACCGGAATATGGACGCCCAGCTCGTCGTGAAGGAGCCCAGCGGCACCGTCGGGCTTTCGGCGGGCCTGAAGGCAAAAAATAATGTTCTGACGATCACCGGCAGCGCGAATATCGATAACTTGACGGTTAAGCCTGCCAGGAAAGAAGGGGATTCTCATTCGACGGAGAATTTTTTCCTGGATGTCTTACAGAGCAGCGGGATCAAATTAGACGCGGCCTTCAGTATTAAAACAAAGCTGGATGATTTTGAAGTGAGTTCCATTTCGTTCAGCGGGAACTTCGGCGGCGGCCAGCCCGGGTCGTTGAGAGAGAATTTAAAGAATATCGGGCAGAAGTTCGAAGATTTCGGCAAGCAGTTGATCGAAGAGAAGAAGGAAAGTTTGAACGCGATTGCGGAGTAAATGTAAGGTGGGTGTCCCGCCTGCTGCGCAAAGCGGCGGGACTACCGCACCACATCTTTCCAGATGAAATATTTGATGTAATGTGGTGGGTGTACTTGGCTTCTCTAAATAAAAGCAGGGAGTAGCCAGTACGCCTCACCACCTCTCAGAAATACACTAAGGTATATGGTGGGTGTAGCTCAGCTGGTTAGAGTATCTGATTGTGGTTCAGATGGTCGCGGGTTCGAATCCCGTCACCCACCCTTTGTTTGCCCCCAATTCGAAACTGGGGGAGTTATGTAAGTAATTGCAGGGAGAATTGTTGCAAAGCTCGTAAAATGCGTTAGGTTCAAATCCTATCAGTAGTTTGTTAAAATTCAGCTCTTTTCATAACGTAACCCATTGAATCCCAGATGGTTAACATGCCTTAAAGCGTTGATTGGAACTGCACGCAGCGCATTGCAACGCTTCACAGCGTCGAGAAATTTTTGAATTTATGTGTCAAAAAATATTTTTTTAACAAAGTACTGTCCTATAACAGCAGGTTGTTTGGCGAAAGTTGAAACTGAAATGTAACGGTTGTGAAACCCTGTCCGGGTATAAGCCAGGGCGGGTTTTTTTGTAAGCTAATTGTAGATAATTATTATGATTTTAGAGTTCCCCAAAGACAACGAGTTTGAAGTACCCATTCCATTGCTAACGAGCAAGCCGGCCTTGCCATTGAGCGTTTGAATTCCGGAAAGATCAAAGGACGAAGATTTAGGGTTGGAAAAGCTTGAGTTGATCGCGGGCGCATGGAAAAGGGCGCATGGAAATCACTTGATTTTTCATATTTTAAAGGTAAGATTCATTTATTGGGTAGTTATTGCCCATTAACCCGGCGGCTTCGAACGAAGCGCCAAACAAAGGAGTCAAGAGATGGCTTTTCAAGGTGGATACGACCGAGGACCGCGTGAAATGCACAAAGCGGTGTGTTCAGATTGCAAGAAAGAGTGCGAAGTTCCTTTTAAACCCAAAGGAGATCGTCCCATTTACTGCAAAGATTGTTATTCAAAACGAAAAGATAGCGGCCGTTAATAGGGCGCCGTTTTTTTAGGATAATGACCCGGCAAACCTCTTGCAACTTATCAGGCGCAAGAGGTTTGTTGTTTATTCGCCTATGTCCTTATCTGGAGAAGGCGGATAGATATAAACCCATGCTTAATAATTCTCCCGCAGACATCCCCCTTCAGTTGAAACGCGCGTTCAGTTTTCGTGAATCCCTGGGGCTGAATACCAACGCGATGCGTTTGGTTAACAGCCAGGGCGACGGCCTTGAGGGGCTGATCATTGACCGTTTCAATAAACATTTCGTGGTTTATATTTTAGACGCCCGCTGGCATCCGCATCACAAGACGATCCGCGATGCTTTGGCTGAACATTTTGAGGTTGCCTATCTGGTATTCAAGGACCGCACCGTGTCTGATGCCCGCAGCGCCTCCCATATCGCGGTCGACGTGCGGATCGGCGCGGGGAATTCCAAAACCATCGTCGAGGAAAACGGTTTGCGTTTTCACGTGGACTTGAATGACCATCTGAATCAGGGATTGTTTTTGGATATGCGCAAGAACCGGAAGCTCGTGGCCTCCTACGCCGAGGGGCGCGCGGTTTTGAATTGTTTCGCCTATACGTGTTCTTTCGGCGTGTATTGCCGGAAGGCCGGCGCCTCCCGGGTGACCAATGTGGATATCAGCGCGAAATTCCTGCAGAAGGGGAAAGAGAATTACCGCTTGAACGATCTGCATGAGGGCCGCAGTGAATTTGTCGGCGAGCCCGCCGTTCACTATCTGGAACGGGCCGCGAAGCGGAACAACCTTT
>CAYING010000007.1:0-49003 GCA_964364715.1 uncultured Planctomycetales bacterium | reverse complement strand
TCAGTGCCCCCTTTTAATCTGCAAGGTAATAATATTCATATTCTTCAATATGAGTCCCGCAGGGCTAATGAGAATCATCCTGATTTAGCAACAAATAGAATTCAGGTCTTTGATACGGCGTGTATGCTCAATCCTTTTAGCAATCATGCAACACAAGTAGCTGGTATTGCTATCGGAGACGGTACCGGAAATGCTAATTTAAGAGGGATGGCGCCGCAAGCCGAAATTTTATCAGCTTGTAAGGACATTGTAGGGAATGGGGCAAATGCCATAACCGATGCAACAACCGACTATCAGGTAGGGATTAACCTTGGGGCCGAACTTGCAACCAACTCCTGGGGAATAGATTTAAGTGCCCCAAACTGCGGACAGGCAGGTGACTACGAAGCTATGACTAAGCTTTTTGATGACATTGTTAGCGGAATAGTAGTAGTAACTGGTGGAACAAGGCTTCCCGTCGTTTTCTCAGCAGGCAACGACAGAAACGATGGAGACTGCGGAACAAACCCCGGTAATATTGCCAATAATTATGAAACGATTAATATCCCCCATGCGGCAAAGAATATTATTACGGTAGGGGCAACGAATTCAAATGATGATTCCATGACACAGTTTAGCAATTGGGGTCCGGTCGACGACGGCAGAATTAAACCAGATGTCGTGGCTCCGGGTTGTCAGGTTGGTGGAGACAATGGCATAACCTCCACTAGTGGAGCCAATGGTTACCTTTCTGTCTGCGGGACTTCTGAGGCTGCTCCTCATGTATCTGGGATAATGGCTTTATTATTAGAACATTACAACAATGAAGGTCTTCCTCCACCGGTACCTTCAACATTGAAAGCTGTATTAATGCACACGGCTGAAGATCTTGGGAATGTCGGGCCGGACTATCAGCATGGTTACGGAAGGATAGAAGCATCCTCGGCACTAGACCACATCAAAACCGATAAAGGATGTGGTTATGCTGTTATAGAAGACAGTGTTGATTGGTTTAATAACAGTGATGAACATTTCTTTAACATCGATGCCGGCCGACCATATGTAAAAGCAACATTAGTATGGGACGATGATTCACCGGCTTTACCAGCGGCTAACGCACTGGTTAATGATCTGGACTTAATATTAGAACAAGTAAACGTAGTATCGTATTTCCCATTTGTCCTCGATCCTGTAAATCCCGCTAACCCAGCAACATTCGGTGCAGATACTATAAACAATGTGGAACAAACCTTAGTTCAGGGCCCTTCTGTAGGCAGATGGAGAGTTAGAGTCTTTGGTGCAAATCTCCCAGGGGGAGGGGGTCAAGATTATTCTCTTATGATCACAACCGGGCCGGCTTTCGTTGATTTCTTGAATCTGCCGAATATTGGCAATCCAGCTTTTGCAATGAAATTCAAAGATCAATACTCACCGAATTATCCATTCATAGCATTTTTATCAACGAGTTCAGGGGGATTTCCCTGGATCGATGGAAGAGTCATTGATTTCTTCCCTCAAGCACTCTTCGCACAAGGGTTACTCGATAGCAATGGGGAAGCAATAGTTAGCGTTCCCATCCCTTTTGACCCAGGTTTGATCGGCGCTACATTCTATGTAGGTTTTGCGATCATAGATCCTTCTGCCACAAATTTTGCAGATATATTAAGATCAAGCTCATGTGGAAAGCGAATCACGATATTGTAAGAGATCCTTCCTAAGGGCTGGGTTCTTCAACGCATACAATAAAAAAGCATTCTTGGTGAGGATGCTTTTTTTATGAATACTTGATTTAAACATGCGGGCCCGACGCGATTTGAACGCGCGATTTTCAGCGTGACAAGCTGACATGTTAACCAGGCGGAGCTTACCCCATTGACTGTACCAAATTGAGTTGGAATTTTTCCTGTTCTTTGTTAAAGAATTCATTTGGCGTTGGGACTAATAAAGGAATAACGGGGACCGCCCCTTATAAAGAAGCTTACGGCGCCTATGATCAAAGCCTGGTCGTCCAGGGGCCTCAAGAAAAATTCTCTGCGCAAGAAGTCAAGGTTGGCGATATGTTCCAGGTGCAGAACGGAGACCATCATCAGGTCGTCATGGTTATTGAGGTCAAAGACGGGCATGTCACGACCGATTCCAACCATCCGCTTGCCGGGCAAGATTTGACCTTTGCTGTCGAGATCACCGCGCGCCGTGATGCAACCGCTGACGAAATTTTGCACGGACATTCACACGGTCCGCACGGGCATCAACACCATCATTAAAATATTATTTTTATTTTGGGGAGTCGCTGAGGATGTCCTTGGCCCGCGCAATGGCATCCTCGAACGATTCGCAGATGTTGAAGGAAGTTATCTTTTCCGTTAAACCGCTTTGTTTTAAAACTTTAAGCGGCTGAGCGTTGACGCCGCAAAGGATCAAGGTCATCCCCTGACGCTTTGCCTTAATAAAAACATCTTCCAGCGCCCGGATACCGGTGGCATCCATAACCGGAACATTGTGCATCTTAAGGATCAGGGCGCGCGCTGATTTGCGGACGATCTGGATAGTGTCCTTGAATTTATCTGCCGCGCCGAAGAAAAACGGGCCGTTGATCTCATAAACCTCCACTTCCGCAGGGATATTTTCGCGTGGAGCGTTTCCCTCCGGCTCATCCTCATCATTCAACGATGGCGTGACATTATCTACCTGGGTTACATCGACCATCCGTCGCATAAATAAGAACGCTGCCAAGACCATCCCGACCTCGATCGCAACCGTCAGGTCGATGAAGACAGTCAAAAGAAAGGTTGTGAGTAAAACCATAATGTCGCTTTTCGGACTATGGAATAATTTCGCGAACATCTGCCATTCGCTCATATGGTAGGCCACAACAATAAGGATACCCGCCAAAGTTGCCATGGGGATCAAGGCAGCCCATTTTCCGAAAAAAAGAAGGATAAAGAGCAAAGTTAAGGCATGAACAATTCCTGCCACCGGGGTGCGTCCGCCGTTACGAATATTAGTCGCGGTGCGGGCAATGGCTCCGGTCGCCGGAATCCCGCCAAACAGCGGAGATACGATATTGGCAATTCCTTGGGCCACAAGCTCCATATTGGAGCGGTGACGGTAGCCGGTCATCCCGTCCGCTACAACTGCGGAAAGGAGAGATTCAATGCCGGCAAGTAAGGCGATCGTCAATGCCGGGGAAGACATTTTTATGAGCAGTTCTTTGCTGATCTCCGGGAAAGAAGGAACCGGCAGTGTGCTCGGCATTCCGCCGAAACGGCTTCCGATCGTTTCGACGGGCAGATTAAATAATTGAACAGTGATCGTTGTGAGAATAATTGCAACAAAGGAGCCTGGTATTTTTTGAGTGACCTTCGGCCAAACGATAATGATGAGAAGAGTCGCTAGTCCCAAAATGATCGCGTATGGGTTTAATGTCGAAAATGTCTCGAAATAAACTTTACATTTTTCCAGAAAGTCCACCGGCAGTGCGCCAGTTTGCAAGCCCAAAAAATCCCGTATTTGAGAGGTGAATATTATTAACGCGATCCCGCTGGTAAATCCGACTGTGACCGGATAGGGAATAAATTTGATAACATCCCCAAGCCGGGCAAAACCCATAAGAATCAATAATATCCCTGCCATGATCGTCGCCACCGCAAGCCCTTCATAGCCATGCTGCTGTACGATGCTGTAAACAATGACGACAAACGCTCCGGTCGGTCCGCCGATCTGAACCCGGCTTCCGCTCAAAGCCGAGATAAGAAACCCGGCGACGATCGCCGTATAAAGCCCTTGTTCAGGTTTTGCCCCGGAGGCGATGGCAAAGGCGATCGCCAGCGGCAATGACACTATACCCACAATAATGCCGGCAATGGCATCTTTGATAAATCGGCGCGTGGAATACCCTTCTTTTAAGACCGTGACCAGTTTTGGTTCAAAAGTTTTATTTTTCATTGTATTGAATATAACACAGAGAAATAGTCCCTAGAAAATGTTTGACGGAATTCCTCGCAAGGGTTGTTTTCGTAATCTATAGCCGTATATACGATAAATGCGGATCCGCCGAGGGTTTTTCATTTAAACCTGCCGGCCGGCTTTTTAAAATTATTTTTGTAATTAATCGGTTTCAATGTAATAATAGGCCATTAAAATAAAATCGCCAATTCGGCATTTTGCTCGAATTTATCAATCGCCAATGGGAGGGAAAAATGAGAAGTTCGATTAAGGGGTTGTTCGTTGCGATTTTATTGCAGGTGTTCGTTCTGCAGACCGGTTACGCTGAAGATGTGGTGATCGCAGCGGGGAAAAAAGTACAGTTCGATTATAAATTGACGGTAGACGGACAAGTCATTGATACAACCGAAGGCAAAACGCCGATCGAATTTGTCCATGGCGACGGGACGATCATCCCCGGGCTGGCACGCCAGTTGGAAGGTTTAAAGGCCGGTGATGCGAAGGTGGTTACTGTTTCGCCGGAAGAAGGGTACGGGAAAGTCACTCCGGATGCGATCAAAGAAGTCCCCAAAGATGTTTTTCCTAAAGACGTTGAAATTAAAGCCGGGCAGGTTTACGAATTCCAGGGAGAAGGCGGAACAGGGTTCCCGGGGATCGTTTCAGAGATCAAAGAGCAGACCATCCTGATGAACTTCAATCATCCGTTGGCGGGAAAAGAGCTTACATTTGATATTAAGATCGTTAAGGTGGAGTAGGCAAGAAGACGATCTGTAGTTGACGTGAACCCCATTTTAGCGCCGCTTTATGACCTCCCATTTCGGGAGGGATAAATATATCAATGTGTTTGTCTCTGATCAAAAAACCTCTGTCTTCAATTGTGAAATCACGGCGCCCTTTAAAGTAGTTTTTAGCCGCCTCTGCGTCCGGCGGGTTCAACGGGACAAGTTTGATCTGTGTGCCGAACGGAATTTTTTTTGGACCAGCCGCCCCGCCCCAATAGGATGGAGCATTGCTGGCAAATTTACCGTCCCGAAATGCGCGTTTATTGATGCAGATCCTGCAGGGACAATAGGCCGTCACGGTGTAGACACTTTGCCGGTCGAATTGGTATGTAACGGCAATGATCAATAGGCAGAGAAGTATAAGAAAATTTTTATTCATCTCAATTCTCCTTATTTAATCCCTATTTATCATACAGATGAAATTGGGATAAGTACTTGTCACATCTAATATTTTTAAGGAAAGCAAGTACATATGAACGATTATAGCAAGGACTTTGGCCCGTTCGATGGAAAAATTTGGCTGAATTGCGCCGGCGAAGGCCCTTTGCCTCACGCTGCAGTCCGCGCCCTTCATGAGTCGGTCGAATGGAAAGTCAAACCCTACCGGCTTACCCATAAGCGTTTTGCCCAAGTCCCGCGGGAGCTCAAGGCGGCCATCGGCAAATTTATCAATGTTAATCCGGATGATGTGATTCTGGGCAACAGCGCAACGTACGGGATCCATCTTTTTGCCAATGGGATCCCGCTGCTGTCCGGGGATGAAGTTCTGGTGATGCAGAATGATTTTCCCGTGGACATTCTTCCCTGGCTGGGACTAGAGGAAAAAGGAGTAAGGGTCCGCCAGATCAAACCGAAAGGATATGTCCTGCAGCCGGAGGAAATTTCCTCAAACATCACTAAGGCCACAAAAGTGATCTGCCTGGCTCATGTTCACACCTTTACCGGGCATGTTATTGATATTGAAAAGATCGGTGAGATTTGCCGCAAGAATAAAATAATTTTTATCGTGAATTTTTCTCAGTCAGCGGGGACCATGCCGATCGATCTCGGACGTTTGCCGATCGACGGGATGACGACGGCCGGATTCAAATGGCTTTGCGGTCCGTATGGGACGGGATTTTGCTGGATGACACCGCAGCTCAGGGAGAGGATTAATTATAATCAGAATTTCTGGGTGAATGTTTTGTCTTCTAAGGATATGGGAGGAACGGGTGATTTGGTTCTCCCGAGGGCCACGAACGCTATAAAGTACGATGTCTTTGGAACGGCGAATTTTTTTAATTATTGTCCGCTGACGGCCTCGGTCGAATATCTCTCGGCAATAGGAATCCACAAAATTTATAGACATAACAGTGATTTGGTTGATAAAATTATTTCCGGCTTGGATGCAGAAAAATATGTTTTGATCAGCCCGCAGGAAGAGCAAAAGCGCTCGATGCTGGTTGTATTTTCGCACCGTGACAAAAGTAAGAACGAGCCGATATTTCAGAAATTGCTGACGGAAGGAGTATATTTAGCTTTTTGGAAAGGCAATCTGCGGGCTTCAGCGCATATTTATACGACCGATGGTGACATCGCGCGTTTCCTTCAGGCAATAAATTCCTTTCAGTAAATGCGGGAGGTTGACAACAGTGTTTTTGCCGTATACACTTTCTATTAGAGCATCTAAAATAGTCATATCTCAGCATGTGAAACTAAAGCCACGGTTTAGATCAAGCGATCTAAAAATCGCGGCTTTTTTTGCTTTGGGGAGGCCTGTTTGACCGATCAGCCGCCGATATTCAGTCAAAAACTTAAAGTCCTGGTCATCGAAGATAACGCGGTTGACCGGAAAGTTTTGCAAAGTATGATGGCTGAGGCACTTCCAAATCCTGAAGATGTGGAATATGCTGACTCGCTCGAAACTGCGTGCAAGATCTTTGACAAGACATTGATCGATGTTGTGATTCTGGATCTTAACCTCCCGGATAGTCAGGGCTTGGAAACCCTTATTAAGTTGAACCGCAAATATCCTGATGTCGCGGTGGTCGTGAACACCGGCGCGTACGAGGATGATTTGGGTTTAAAGACCATGGGGTTGGGAGCGCAGGATTTTATCGTTAAGGGAAAATATAAGGCCTATACGCTCAATAAGGCGGTTTATTATGCGAAGGAGCGAAAGAGATTTGAGCTGGAGTTGGTTGCCGCGTATAAGCGTCTTCAGGAAGCACAGGCGAATTTGATCGAAGCTGAAAAAATGAACGTGGTGGGCCGGCTGGCGAGCGGGATAGCGCACGAAGTGAAAAATCCGCTGGCGACTATTCTTTTCGGTGTCGCCTACTTAAATGAAAGAATTGATGCTGCTGATGAAAAGATCCGGATGACTTTAACGAGCATCAAAGAGGCGTCGAATCGGGCCAATGATATTATTACCGACTTGCTGGATTTTGCCGGTTTGGCGCGTTTGAACAAGCGATCGGAAAATATTAATCGGCTTATTGAAAAAGCCCTTTCTCTCACTGCGCACCAGCTGGAAAAACAGGCGGTAAAAGTTGTCAAGAATTTTGATATCCGGATTCCGGATGTGAACGTTGATGACAATAGAATTGAACAGGTTTTAGTTAATTTGATTTTAAACGCGGTTTATGCCATGCCTTTGGGAGGGGAATTGACCGTTAAAACTTCGCATGCTGTTCTGGATACGGCATCCGAGCATTTACGTGATTATAAGGGAAAGGAAATTTTGGCGGGAACTTCGGTCGTACTGGTGGAGATCGAGGATGCCGGGACCGGAATTCCCAAGGAAATGATGGATAAAATATTTGATCCGTTTTTTACCACCCGACGCACGAAAGGCGGGGTCGGATTAGGGTTGTCGGTCTCCAGAAATATCATTGAAATGCATGACGGTGCGATGTGGGTTGAGAATCGTAAAGAGGGTGGCGTAAGATCCGGAATACTGCTAAAAGCGGAAAAGGAGACAGAATGGCGCGAAGAAAAATACTGATCGTTGATGATCAAAAAGAATTCGCCTGGCTTGTCAAAATGAACCTGGAAGAGCTGGGGGGCTATGAAGTTCAAGTCGAATCCACGCCCGCGAACGTCCTGGGAACGGCCAAAAAATTCTCGCCGGATTTTATTTTTTTGGATGTGATCATGCCGGATCTTGAAGGTCCTGATGTCTATTCTCAGTTAAAGAATTGCGTTGAGTTTAAAGATACCCCGATCGTTTTTCTTACCGCAACGGTGACGAAAGAGGAAGTGGAAGCGCGCGATGGCCGCATCGGAGGCCATCAGTTCTTTGCCAAGCCGGGGAGTCTGGAGGAGTTGATCCAATGCATTGAAACAAATTTCAGAAGGCCGCCGTATATCGCCGATTTCATCTGAACCTGCAGTTAATTTCCATGATTTTGTGAGTATTTTATTTAAGTCCTCTATTGAATCTTCCAACCCTATGTTATAATACCACCGTTAAATTTTTATCCCGCCCCGCGAGGGGCAGGTAGAAAGGAACCGTGGGCTTTAGCCCGCGGGGGCTCCATCTTGGGGGATTTTGTGAAACACCCGCGCTATTTACTTATTGTACTAATACTAATATCGTGCTTCATCGATACGGCTTCGGCAAATTCCAAAAAAAGTCCAAGCAAAGATTTTAATAATAATGACTTTGCATTTTCGCTTAAATCAGCGGTTATGGCCGAATCGCCGGATGCTCAACAGCATTTTTTGGGTATCCGCTATGTCTTTCGCAATTTGGCCGAAACCCGCAAACTTGATCTCACCAACCCGTTCATCTTTCAGTTAAAAGATGAATTCGGCAATCATTATCGCCGGTTATCTAAGCCCGAAAATTACGCCGAAATTAGGATCCTGCCCAGGAATTTTCCGAGTGTCTATCCGCAGGAGGAAATGGAAGAGGTCGTCTTTTTTGAGCCTCCGGTTGAGCGGAGCCGATTTTTGACCTTATCGATCGGCGCGCAAAACATAGGTTTGAAGGAGGAAGTTTCTCTCTTTATTCCGTCGGATAAAATTAAAGGTGTTGCCGAGAGCGTTAATGATGCCGCTCGTTCCGAGAAAGATACGTTGCCGGATCCGGAGAAATCCGTTGAACCGTTGCGTTATGCCCCGATCCGGATCGTCAGCCCGGCCAACGGTTCACAAGTTGTCCCGGGGCAGAGAATCTTAGTTGAAGTGAAAGTTGAGGACGATGTTTTAAAGCCGGAAGCCATCCTGGTGATCATCCCGAGTTATGTCTTGGAAGATACAAGTGTTTCGGGAAATTATGACTTGACCGTGCCCAAAGATCAGCCGGGAGATTTTTCGCTTGTTGTGATCGCCAAGTGGCGTCAAGGCGGCAGCGAAGAGCTGACTTCCGACGCCATTATATTGAACGTTGTTGACCCATCAGTATTGTAGCCAAATGAAATTGTCGCAAAAATTTTGTGTAAACTTTCTGATCTGCCTGCTGATCGGTCCGTTTCAGGCTGGATCAGGATATGCCTGCGATGCGCAATGTCAGGCCGATAAACACTTTGAGGCCGGCGAAAAGGCCGCTCAAACCCATCAGCCGGCCGAGGCGATCAAACATTATGTTCAAGCACTGCTTTTTAATTCTTCCCATCCGGCGGCCCAATCGTCGCTTCGAGAAATAGCCGCATCTTACGATGACGAATTCCGCAAATACCGAATGAAGATTTATCGCATACGGGAATTACTGGATTATATTTCTTTTATGAAACAGCAGATTTTGTCATCACCGGAGAGAATTATCATCGTGCCGGAAACTTTTGATCTCGACGCTGGTCATAATCGAAATGGCCTTGATGGGATCATTGAATACTTAGCGCTTACAAAAAGAAAATTAGTTGATCAGTATTTGGAACTGCAAAGCCGGTCAGCCGGGCTTGCGCCGAGACCGAAAACCGTTGCTCCGGCAAAATCGGCGGATGTGCAGCCCAAAGAGAACTTGGGAGTCCTGCAGTTTCAAATGGATCGTCTCCGGCAGGAGGTCAATGACTTGAAGGAGAGCGTGTCCGGTTCGGAAAAAAGGATCGCGGCATTGACCGGCCAATTGGCGCAAAAATCTTTGGACATTTATGAAAAAGATACCCTTTTTGTTCAGCAGCGGGACGGATATGTTTCGCTGCAGAACTCACTCCAAGAGGCCCAGGAACGTTTGAATTTGGTCCAGCGCATTATGCAGGAAAAAGATGCGAAGATCCAGGGCCTGGGACGCGATGTAAAGACTTTGCAAGCCTTTGCGGAGCAATACCACAGCACGAACGACGAGAGCGTTCAAAATCTGCGCAAGGAATTCACCGGGCTGCAAAAAGAATTGATCGAGCAGATCAGTATCAGCCGCGAGAAGATCGAAGCTGTGGAGGGTGTTCTTGCGCAGCAGGAAAAACGGATGACAACACTCAACATTGCGGCCCAGGCAAAGGGGAAACGCATTGCTCAAATGAATCAAACCCTAGTGCAGAAGAATCAAAAAATAAGACAGCGTGAGCAGATCATCGGCCGGCAGGGAGAGCGCCTTGTGGAGTCCGACGGGATATTTGAGATTTATAAAAGCAAACTGCATGAAACCAACCAGTCGCTTAAAGAAAAAATCGAGCGTATCAGGGAATTGGAAAAACAGTCCGCGGAAAGGGCTTATTAATATGAGAAAAATATTTTCCGTCGCGGCTGTGTTCTTGTTGTTGTGTGGGCGCCCGCCCGTGCTCGCTTCCGAGATCGGCGATGCGGTCTTGAAAGTTTTTGTGACGTCGAACCAAATGGATTTTTACCGGCCGTGGCAATCGCAGGGGAGCACCAGCGCGACCGGTTCAGCTGTTGTCCTGAAGGGCAACAGGATTCTTACCAATGCCCATGTGATCGCGGATAATACATTTATTCAACTGCGCAAAGGTTCGAATCCGAAGAAATATTCCGCACGTGCCGTCGCCATGGGGAACGATTGTGACTTGGCGCTTTTAACTGTCGACGACCCCGAATTTTTCAAGGGGATCGTTCCGCTTGACCTTGGTGAGTTGCCGAATCTCAAGGAAACCGTGACGGTGATCGGTTATCCGGAGGGCGGAGATAAAGCCTCGATCACCGAAGGTGTGGTCTCGCGTATTGAAGTGACCGGATATGTGCAAAGCGCGCGTCAGCTTTTGTCGGTTCAGATCGATGCGGCCATTAATCCCGGCAACAGCGGTGGGCCGGTCATTAAAGACGGCAAGCTGGTCGGTATCGCGATGCAGGGAATGATGCAGAGCCAAAATATCGGATTTATGATCCCCCCGCCGGTCATCCGGCATTTTTTAAAAGATCTGGATGATGGGAAATATGACGGTTTTCCGTTGCTCGGGATCGATATCAATAATACCGAGAATCAGACGCTTCGTGAATTTTATAAAGTCGGCGGCCTGGAGGGCGGGGTCATGATCTCCAAGGTTATGCCGGGCTCCGGAGCTGATGAGAAATTGAGAGCCGGCGACGTGGTTTTGGCCATTGATGGAATTCCCATCGGTGTGGACGGTACCTTTAAATTCCGCAATGAAGAACGCCTGATCTTATCTCATCTCATTAATGAAAAGCAAATAGGCGAAGAAATCAGCGTCAAATATGTCCGTGAGGGGCGCAAGGAAGAGATCAAGATCGCGCTGTCGCCGTTTACACCGCTGGTTCCTCCGCCGGAGCATTTTTCGAAACCTCCTTATTACATCTATGCCGGTTTGGTTTTCACTGTTTTAAGTGTTGACCTGCTGCAGGCCTGGGGAGCGCAATGGTGGCAGGAAGCCCCGTTGGACTTTTTGTATTATTTGACCGGGGCAGGCAGGCTGAATGAAAAGGGGCGCCGAGAGGTTGTGGTTCTTTTGCAGGTCTTGCCGGACGATATTAATGTCGGGTATCATACGTATCAGGAAGAGGTTATCAGCCGTGTTAACGGGAAAGACGTAAAAATGTTCCAAGACCTGGTTTCGTTCTTGAGTGAAAAGGCGGACAAGTACACGATCATTGAGACGGAAAGCAGCCACAAGATCATATTGGATAATACGAATATCGATCAAGTGACCGGGGAGATATTGAAGCGGAACAATATCCCGTTCCAATATTCGGATGATGTCGCTGGCTGGCTGCAATAGTTTGATTTTTCAATGGGGAGTCATCATGACAGATTTTAAGCCGATCGATGTTCAAAACGCAAAGGAGCGGATTGATCGCGGTTGACTCTATCCCGCCTTCCCATAACACCCCAGGCTTCAGCCCGGGGATGGGAAAGCGGCGGGATTCCGCCCCGCGAGGGGCGGTAGAAAGGAACCGCGGGCTTTAGCCCGCGGGGGCTCCATGCGAAAAGACTATTCCGTTAAGGCTGTTATTTTTGATATGGACGGGGTGATCACGAACACCATGCCGGATCATTTTCACGCCTGGAAGGAGATTCTGAAAACCGAAGGCATCTCCGTGACCCGCCACGATATTTATTCACGGGAAGGGCAGAGAGGGATCAATAGTGTTTTCGAGTTATTCGAAACCTATAAGCGCCCGGTGACCGACGCCCGTGCCCATAAGATCCTTAAACGTAAAGAGGAATTGTTCAAGAGGATCGTTCGCATCCGCTTTATAACCGGATCCCGCCGTTTTCTCCGTCGTTTGCATCAGCAAAAATTTAAACTGGCTCTCGTTACCGGAACATCGCGCCAAGAGCTTCACCGGATATTGCCGCAGCCGCTTTATGATCTGTTCGACGTGGTTGTGACCGGAAGTGATGTGATGAACGGTAAGCCGCATCCGGAACCCTATTTAAAGGCGGTCCGGCAGCTCTCGCTTCGTTGCCGGGATGCGGTGGCTATCGAAAATGCGCCGTTCGGGATCCGTTCGGCAAAAGCAGCGGGATTGCGCTGTTTGGCGCTTGAAACATCATTGTCGACGGAATATTTGAAGCAGGCCGATCGGATTTTTAAAACATTCAAGGAAATGGAGGCGCAGATCAATTTCTGTCGCAACTGATATGGACCTGAAAAAAGCCCTAGTGCTTTACAAGAAAAGCGTTTACGCGAATTATTTTTTGGATAAAAAAAGCAGCCTTCGATCCCGTAAAGGACAGATTCCTGCGGAAAATCTGAGTCGTCTTCTCGAGGTTCACGATGAGCATTACCGGGCACTCGAACGGGTGGAGGATTGCCTTAGGAAAGCCGGCATCGCGTATCAGAAGAATAACCGCGGGAAGGACATTGATTATGCCAAGTTTGACCTGATCATTACGGTTGGCGGTGACGGGACGTTCTTTGAAGGGGCGCGCAGCACGCGCGCGCAGCTGATCTTAGGCGTTAATTCGTCTCCGAAATGGAGTGTCGGAAAATTTTGCACGGCCGATATTAAAAGTTTTCCCATTATTATAGAGCGGATCCTGGCGAAAAAGTTTTCGGTTCAGCTATTGCATCGTCTTCGCATTCGCGGCATTAAGGCGCTTGAGAAGATCAACGTGCTGAACGATATATTGCTGGCCCATCGCAACCCGGCTGCCATGAGCCGGTATTATTTAAAGGTGCGCGGCGTGAAGGAAGAACAGCGCAGTTCCGGGATATGGATTTCAACCGCGGCCGGGTCGACCGGTGCGATCCGTTCAGCCGGCGGCAAAGTGCTGCCGGCCCCAAGCGGATCTTTTCAATATTTGTGCCGGGAGTTATACCAGGCGGGGAAACAAAACTATAATCTTAAGAAGGGGATGCTTTCGCCTTCCGAAAATATCGCGGTCACTTCCTTGATGCGCGAGGGGATGATCTTTATGGACGGGGCGCACGCCAGCTGTCCGTTTGTTTTTGGACAGAAAATCATAATTTTTCATTCACCGTATCCTTTACGGGTCATCCGGGTCTGATATGAAAGCGGTCATTTTAGTCTCTCATGGCAGTCAGTTTTCCAAAACAAAAGAAGAAGTCGTCGCGTTTTTACATCGACTGAAGCAAAAGTCGAAAGCGGATATATTCGCGTTTGCTTTCCTGGAGATGGAAAAACCGAGCATCCCGGAGGGCATTGAAAAGTGCGCGATGTCCGGCGCGAGCGAAATTATTATCCTTTTGAACTTTCTCAATTCCGGAAAACATGTCGATGTCGATATCCCCGAGATTGTCCGTCAGGCTCAATTGAGACATCCCAAGATAAATTTTCGTATCACAAAACCGGTGGGACAGCATCCCAAGATCGCAGGCCTTTTTGCCGAAATGATCGCGTAGCATGCCTTCCGTCTCTTCCTTTACAAAAAAGCTGGTGTCCTGGTACAAAAAGAACGCGCGTGACCTCCCATGGCGAAAGACTAAAGATCCGTATAAAATTTGGATCGCGGAGATCATGCTCCAGCAGACAACCGTTGCGGCTGTAATTCCGTATTACGCGAGATGGATCGTTCAATTCCCGGCGGTAAAAAATGTTGCGCACGCGCCGCTGCAGAAGATTTTAAAGACTTGGCAGGGCTTGGGGTATTATTCCCGGGCACGAAATATCCATCGATCCGCGCAAATTATTCTTTCAGAGTATAGAGGCAAAATCCCGCAAGACCCGCTTCTCTTGCGAAAACTTCCCGGATTAGGACCATATACCGTCGGCGCCGTGCTGAGCATCGCCTATGATCAGCGTCAACCCATTGTCGATGCTAATGTCCGCCGGGTCGTTATGCGCCAATCGGCGGTTGAAGGGCTTGCCGATACGTCGCAGGATAAAAAGATCTTAGAGTTCTTGGATGACGTGATGCCGGCAAAAGGCAATAATATTTTTAATCAGGCCTTGATGGAATTGGGCGCGCTGGTCTGCCGTAACCGTGAACCCTTGTGCATGATCTGCCCGGTGCGGCAAAGCTGTAAAGCGTATGCACAGGGACTGCAGGAACTTATTCCCGTTCCTAAAAAACGCGTGATTAAGGAAGTAAATGCGGTCGTCGGTATCATTAAGCATCAGAATAGATATTTTATCCAGCGCCGGCCTTCGGAGGGCTTGTTCGCGGACCTTTGGGAATTTCCCGGCGGCAAGATCGATCCGGGTGAATCTCCTGAGCAGGCGCTGCGGCGCGAGATCCACGAAGAGGTGGGAGTGGCGATCAAAAGCGCGAATTTTTTATTTACCGTGAATCAGTTTTATACACAATTCCGGGCAAACCTTCAGGTCTGGGCGTGTGAAACTGATAGCCCCAAAGCTATTTCGGTCAACGATGTCCGGAAGTGGGTCTCGGCAAAAGATTTTTCCAAATACCCCATGCCCTCCGGATCGGCAAAGATCGTCGATCGATTATTGGGGTGAAGGGGCAGCCGGGGTCGGCGTAGCAGGTTCTTCTTCGATCTTTCCTTCCATAATGGCATCGATCCGCCGGTCGATCATCCGCTCAATGAAATTCGGGATCCGGCTCTGGATCCGCTCCTTGAATTCTGTTTGCAGCCATTGGAAGTTCAGCGCGTCCTGATCCCCTGAGAGTTGAAAATCAAAGGGAAGAGAGGCGACATCCTGGTCGAACATCTTGAGGATGGCACGGAACTTCGGCGATTCCTGAAGTATTGGGCGATCCAGCGATAGAGAGATCTTGCTCGAGACCAGATTGTTTTTGTCGACGTTATAATATCCGGTCATGCCGACGGCCGGTGAATTAAGTTGGATGCCGGATATCCCGCTTCCCTGCGGGGTGAGCGAATAATCCGTCGACAGATCGGTAAAAGGGACGCTGGTCAGCGACGGCATCGTAAAGGTATCGGCCATCCAGGTGAAGAAATCGAAATTTTCCAGCTTCCCGTTTTGAACTTTCAGCTCGCCGGTCAGGTTGAAATTCGGGTGGCTTTGGATATTGAGTCTCCCGTTAAGTTCCCCATGTATCTTGGTAAAATGTTTGACCAGCTGCGCCATTTGATTTGCCTCAAATTTTTTCAGCCGAGCCATGGCCGTGACGCGGACAGGTGACTGTATCACGTCAATCCAGACCCGTCCTTGGAGGTGGCCGGTATACATTTCCGCAGACACATCAATGATTTTGAAACGTTCCGCCTGCCAATTGAAGAAAAGACTGAGATCATTGAAGGCGATGACATTTTTATCCTTGGGCGAGTGAAGGGTCACATCACCGTTTTGCATCTGGATTGTAAATCTCCGATAACGGTCGTGATAAATGCGCAATCCTTCTGAATCCGCGGTGATATTCTGCAGTGAGAAGCTGGAATTTTCCGGACTGTCAAAAATAATATTCAAGCTTCCGGTCCCCTGATACGCTCCGCTTTGGACCGCCCCGTTGAGCAAAAGGCTCAGTTTCTTAAAATTGTTGATCCGATTCGGGCCGGAAAGCGCATTTTGGTAAAGAAGGGACAGATCTAACCCGAGGGAAGATATGTAAGATAAATCGCCCTTGATTTGGACCGGGGCATTGTTCAGGACAAAACTTAAGCGCTCGATCTGGAATTTTGGAAAAATGAATTTCCCCTTTAAGTCGAGGTCGACAATATCAAGGCTGCCTCCCGGCGGCTGTGTCGGCGCGATTTTTTGCTGGGAAAATTTGTTCAGAACAGAGCGGGATTCGAACGGCTGGCGTTTATTGAGGAAGGCATAGCCGTTGAGCTGAAGTTCTCCGGAGCGTAACTCAGCCCAGAAATTTGCTTGGGCATAAAAATGCCGGAAGGCGCACTGGCTCACTCGGATGCCTTGATGTGTGAGCCTCCCTTTGAGATTAATTCGAATGGGCAAAAGGTCGAGGGAATTATAAACAGCTCCGTGGCCCAGGAATTGGTTATTGGTCAGCGCGAATTCAAAATCGACCGTTGAATAATAAGGTTTGGCTTCCGGCGGGGTGAAGTGTACTTTTGTTTCTTTTATCAGAACCCGCGTGTCTGTTTTGGGAAGTTCCTGGACGAGTGAGAAGATGGCGTTGGCATTTTTGTGCAGGAAATCGGTCAGCAGTGCGTAGGGCATTGAGCCCTGGTCGATAATCGCTGTCGTTGTGGAGAATTGGCGCTTGATGAGCAAGTCTTTGAGAGAAAATCGCAAGAGGATGCGCGGGATTTGAATGGTCCCGGGACGCTCGGCTTTTGCTTTCGGGGTCAGCGTGGCGCCGGTTAAAAGGATGCTATTGGGAAAAATATAAAATATGGTTTTGATCTTAAGGTCATATGAAAAAAATTTTGAGATCTTGCCGGCCGCTCGGTCTTTGAAATGGTTTGCCGTCAACGTGACGGTTAAGGTCGGTAAGATGATAAGCGCAAGAACGGCGAGCGCGCCCCGGGTGATTTTAGTACGATAATTCGACAAGAGTTTCGCCTTCTTTTTCGATGAGGATTCTGTCGATTCGGATCACGGCGCGGTAGTGGTGCTGGAGCGGGGACAAATATTTGAGTTCTTTTGAATTCCGGAAAACAAAGCCGACCTGCCGGATCGTTATGATGTCGGTTTTTAATTTTTCCACCGGCGCGGTGTTCTCACCCAGCTCGGCGATCTTGTAAAGATAGGCGAGGGCGAATATTTTAGATTTTGAGTCTGGATATTCCGCGAGGAATTGTTCGAAGATACGTTTGCTTTCCAGGTGGTCAGTGAGGGCCGCATAGTATTCACCGGCCGCGAAAAGGGCTTGCTCGCGGTGGACCGAATTGGGGAAGTTATTGATGATATCGCGGAATTGCATGTAGGCAAATTCCTTTTGGCTGCTTCTGGCAAATTTTCTTCCTTTTGAGAAAAGGCTGCTGTCTTCGCCGCCTAAGGAAGGGGAGGCCATGCTTACTAAAAATATATAGGTGATGAGAGCGATTTTTTTCATAATTTTATTATACTCGGGGAATTATTGCTTGCAAGATTATCCACAAATTCTTTCAAGAGTTTTTCTTGACAAATTAAAATCACCAGGTAAACTTATCAATATGATTAACTTAGTAATGTATAGGATTGACAGCAAATTCAAATTAAAAAAAGTTGCAATTGCTGGAGTAAATGTCAGAATAGGAAGCATTTTATGAAGCTTTCAGCCAAGATGGACTATGCCTGCCGGGCATTGCTGGAACTGGCGCTGCACTGGCCGGATTTGACGCCGATGCAGATCAGCGAGATCGCGAAACGGCAAAAAATCCCGATAAAGTTCTTGGTCCATATCATGATCCATTTGAAGGAGCGAGGATATGTCAACAGCGTGCGGGGGAATAAAGGCGGGTACATTTTGGCAAAGGCGCCGGATGATATACGTTTCGGTGAGGTCATAAAAAATTTTGGAGGATTCGGTTATTCAGTTGAAGAAAAGAGAAAAACCCGTAATCCGCACACCCTTGAGTTGGTTTGGCAGGAGATCGATGATAATATGCGCAATATAACGGATGCCATTACGTTAGAAATGATTTGCGTGCGTGAGCGGAGTAAGGGGAAGGCACTGACCTATGACATTTAAAAGGGAATTGACATGAAAGAAAAGATCAAACAATTAAATGCGAAGAGCGTTGGTTTAAAAGCGCACGAGATTATCAAGCTGGCGTTCTTGGAATTCGGCAACCGGGTAAATTTTGCCACGAGTTTGGGGGAAGAAGACCAGGTGATCACGGATATTATTTCGAAAGCCGCGCCAAAGCTGGAAATTTTTACACTCGATACCGGCAGGCTTTTTCAGGAAACGCATGATTTGATCGCGAAAACGCAGAAGCGTTACCCGATGCCTTTTAAAATTTACTGTCCGGACACTAAGGCTGTTGAGGAAATGGTGAAAAGTAAAGGAATCAATCTTTTTTATGAAAGTGTCGAGAATCGTAAATTCTGCTGCGGGATCCGGAAGGTGGAACCGCTGCGCAGGGCCTTAGCAAATGTCGATGCCTGGATGACGGGGTTGCGTCGCGAGCAAGCGGTCACCCGGACAAATTTAGAGATTTTTGAATGGGATGAGGCGAACGAGAAAATCAAAATCAGCCCTTTGGCGGAGTGGCCGCTGGAAGATGTTCACAAATACATTAAAGAGAACAATGTGGACGTGAATCCTTTGCACGCCAAAGGATTTGTCAGCATCGGCTGCGCGCCCTGCACGCGGGCGATCAAGCCCGGCGAAGATATCCGCGCCGGACGCTGGTGGTGGGAACAGCCGGAACAAAAGGAATGCGGTTTACACAATAATCCCAAATGGAAAAAGAATAAATGGGTAAATCCCTCGAAAAATTAGACGCGCTGGAAGCGCAAAGCGTTTTTATTTTGCGCGAAGCGTATCGCGAATTTAAAAGTCTGGTCATGCTTTGGTCGATCGGCAAAGACAGCACCGTGCTTTTGTGGCTCGCGCGCAAGGCCTTTTTCGGGCATGTGCCGTTTCCGCTGGTGCACATCGATACGAGTTATAAAATTCCGGAGATGATCGAATACCGCGATGAATTGGCTTTGAAATTCAAGCTGAATATGATCGTCGGCCAAAATAAGGCGGCGCTGGATGCGAAAAAAACTTATCCCGACGGCGTGTTGGACCGGATTTCCTGCTGCAAGGCGTTGAAGACTGATGCGCTTAAAAATACTCTTTCCGGCGCTTGGCCGCGGTATCGCTTGAATCATTCAACCGGCCAATACGAACTCGATGCGAACATTGAGCCTTATACCGGCGTTATCGTCGGCGCGCGGGCGGATGAAGAGGGAAGCCGTTCCAAAGAGCGGTATTTTTCTCCGCGTGACCGCAACAGCGATTGGGAGGTGGGAGATCAGCCGCCGGAGTTATGGAATCAGTTTAAAACCGATTTCGCGCCGGGGACGCATTTGCGCATCCATCCGCTTTTGGATTGGACCGAGTTGGATATTTGGGAATATATTCAGCGGGAAAATATTCCGATCACGCATCTGTATTTTGATCAAGGCAACGGAAAACGGCATCGCTCGCTCGGCTGCCATCCGTGCACCACACCGGTGGATTCAACGGCCAAGAATGTCGCGGAGGTCGTTGAAGAATTGAGAGCGGGGAAGTTTAAGAATATCGCGGAGCGTTCCGGCCGTGCCCAGGACAAAGAAGACGGCGGCGGGTTGGAAACGCTGCGTAAAGAAGGATATATGTGACCCGAAGGGTCATCCTGAGGATGAGCAAAGCGAAGACGAAGGATTTCCACTTATGATATCGAGAGAACAAATGAATGTCGTCATCGTCGGCCATGTTGACCACGGCAAAAGCACGGTCATCGGCCGGCTTTTGGCGGATACCGGTTCTTTGCCCGACGGAAAATTGGAAGCGGTGAAAGCCAATTGCGTCCGCAACGCGAAACCGTTCGAGTATGCGTTTCTCTTGGATGCCTTGAAGGACGAGCAGGCGCAGGGAATCACGATCGATACGGCCCGCTCATTTTTTAAATCCAAGAAGCGTGATTACATCATCATCGACGCTCCGGGGCATATCGAATTTTTGAAGAATATGATTACCGGCGCGGCCCGCGCGGAAGCGGCGCTTCTCATCATCGACGCAAACGAGGGGATCAAAGAAAATTCCAAGCGCCACGGTTACATGCTTTCCTTTTTGGGAATTAAAAACGTCGCTATCGGCGTCAATAAAATGGATCTGGTTAAATACAACCGGAATGTTTTTGATCACATTAAAACTGAGTACACCAAATTCTTAAAGGAAGTGAACCTCGAGCCGTCCTTTTTTATCCCGATCGCGGCGATGGAAGGGGATAATATGATCTCTCTTTCCAGGAAAACGCCGTGGTATAAGGGCGCGTATGTTTTGGAAGCGTTGGATGGTTTCAAGAAAGCCGCGCCGAAGTACGAACAGCCGTTTCGTATGCCCATTCAGGATATTTATAAATTCACCGCGCAGGGTGACGATCGCCGGATATTTGCCGGGCGGGTCGAATCCGGTTCGATCAAGGTCGGGGAAGAGGTGATCTTCTTGCCGTCGAATAAGCGTTCCCGGATTTTCAGCATCGAGGCTTTTAACCTTCCACAACAGGAAGAAGCGTTTGTCGGCCAGAGCGCAGGGGTTTGTCTCGATACTCAGATCTATGTCCGTCCCGGTGAAATTATGTGCCGCGCCAACGGCAAAGATCCGTTACCTCACACGAGCACAAAATACCGCGCCAATCTTTTTTGGATGGGCAAACAGCCGCTGGTTAAAGGGAAGACCTATAAATTAAAGATCGCCACACAGCAGGTGCCGGTCCTTTTGTCTGAGGTCGTCAGCGTTATGAACGCTTCGGAGCTCTCGAGTGTTGTGAAGCCTCACGTCAACCGCCATGAGGTCGCGGAATGTATTTTTGAAACGATGAAGCCGGTCGCTTTCGACACGGCCGCGTCAATCGCGGAGACCGGGCGGTTTGTCATCGTGGATAATTATGAGATCTCCGGAGGCGGGATCATTTTGGCGCCGGTGTTTGACGATCAATCTTCCTTAAGCGATCACATCAAAAAGCGGGAATTTGATTGGACACGCAGCAATATCACGCCGGACAAACGCGCGCAAAAATACGAGCACAAATCCGCCTTGATCATTATCACCGGGCAGATTGATACCGGAAAACAGCGTATTGCTAAAGCGCTTGAGGAAAAGTTGTTTGCACTCGGCAAGTTTACCTATTTCTTGGGAATCTCCAATGACTTGATCACGCAGGCAAAATCCGCGGATCGCACGTTGGGAAAATTTGAACACCTGCAGCAATTGGGAGAGCTCGCGCATCTATTCACCGATGCCGGACTGATATTGATCACCAGTATTACCGACATCGATGACCACGAACTGGAAATGCTTAAATCCCTTAACCGTCCCAACAAAACACTGATTGTTAATGTCGGTGAGAGCGGCCTTGGGGAAGGGAAAGCAGATCTTAATCTTGTTGAAAACGAGGACCCCGCATCCGCGATCGAAAAGATCGTTAATCTCCTTATCAAATCCGTTGTCCTGGACGCCGAGTATTTCATTTAACCCGCCAAATACGTTCTTCTAAGACTTATTTCAAAAAAATTGTTGACAAGCTAAAAAGCACTTGTTAGTATCACCACAAATAAGTTATACAGAGACGTATTTGGAGCGCGTGTGGAAGATGGAAATACACCAAGAATAAATTACAGGCATGCGGCAAATAAGCCGTTTGATAAACTGAAGGTCATTCATTCCACTGAGATTTTTCAGGATGCCAAAATGGTGATCATTCAGCATAAGGATGTCCTTTATCGATTGATGATCACCCGCCACGGGAAATTGATCCTCACGAAGTGATTTGAAGCACCGCCAGATCGAACAGCTAGGGATGGGCGGACAATAAATAAAGTACCCAGCAAACAAATAATTTACAAGGAGGAATTAAATGCTGCAAATTAACAGGTTCGCAGTTGTAAGCTGGGTTACATTATTTGTTGTTTATGCCGGAAGCGGATTCGCGCAGGAGCAAAAATCGTTAACCACCTATGATGAGGTCATTGTGATCGGCCGGAAGGAAAAGAAAAAGGTTTTGGCTCCGGTGGAAGGCACGAAGATTTACAGCGGGAAAAAAACATCGGTCATTGACATTGAAGCGGCGCCGGCCATTGTTAACAGCAATTACCGCCAAGCCTTGGAAAAGACGCCGGGGTTATTATTAAGTGAAGAATCCACACCCTTATTCAGCGTGGGTTACCGCGGGCTTAATCCGCATCGCGCGCAATTCACGCAGGTCTTGAAAGACGGGATCCCGATCCACGCGGATATGCTCGGTTATCCGGAAGCGTATTATGTGCCGCCTCTCGAGACGATCGATCACATTGATTTTATCCATGGCGGGGGAGCTCTTTTGTACGGTCCGCAGCCCGGCGGCGCGCTGAACTTTGTGACAAAGGATCCGTACGCAGAAGGGCCGTTTTCAATGACTGAGCAAAATAGTGCCGGAAGCCATGGGTTTTTTTCCAATTATACGGCGGTGAGCGGGACCAAAGATAAGGTTGGCTATAATACCTATTTTCATCATCGTCAAGCGCAGGGATTCCGCGATAATAACAGTCAATTCGATGTTAAGTACGGCGGAACAAAATTCAAAATCCAGCAGGATCCAAGCGCTTTTTGGACGCTGGGATTTGATGCGTACACCGAAGAGCATGGTGAACCCGGCGGCCTCACGCGCGCAAATTTTGACGGCAATTCGCCCGCCGCAACGCGGCTCAATGACCGATTAGAGCTCAATCGTTATGCCGGTTCGCTTGCGTATACAAAGGATTTAAGCCCCGATACGCATTGGGAGACCAAGGCGTTCGGAGGCAGTTATGAACGGTTAAGCTGGCGTCAAAGGACCTCCGGCAGCAGCAGTTTCGGTGCTGCGCCCAGCGGGGCAAATGCAGCGACCAATGAAATTGAAAATCAAAAATTCAATACTTTTGGAACTGAATCGCGTGTCCGGAAAAATTATTCAGCCTTTGGTTCGGATGAGCATGCGCTGACCGGCGGGGTGTTGTATTATCATGTCACTTCACCGCGGATCGATATGCGGGGCACTTCGGCCGATGCGGATGAGGGAACCGTGCGTAAGGATACGGACCGGCAAATGAATTATGTATCGCTGTTTTTTGAGAATCTTTTTAAATTCGGCAAATTGTCCGTCACCCCCGGCGTGCGTTTTGAAAATATCTGGCAGCATATTAAGGAAAACAAAAATCTCGATAAGACAACAGTCGGCTTGGCGGACGAATCGACCTATGATTTTGTCCCGCTTTTGGGATTAGGCACAGCCTATGAGTTGACGCCGGACATTGAGGCTTATCACAATATTTCTCAAGGGTACCGGCCCAAAATTTTTACGGAAGCGGTCCCAACCGGAAACGGACAGATCGCCAATGAAGATCTGGAAGAAGGGAAGTCCTGGCAAACTGAACTGGGTTTAAGAGGATCCCCCAAACCGTATTACTCTTGGGATGCCAGCGCTTTTTATATGGAGTTCAAGGATCAGATCGGAACGGTGGGGTCGACCGGTCAGGTTGTCCAGAACGTCGGTGACGCCCAGCATTACGGCGTCGAATTGACCCAGGAATTTGATTTGGTCGGTTTTTGGGACAGCCTCAAGAATTCGGACTATGTGAAAAAGATCGGGTCGCTTAACGCCTTCACGAATGTCATGTTCTTGCATGCCGAATTCATTGAGGGCGCCAATTCCGGAAAAACACCGCAGTATGCTCCGGATTACATTACCCGCGGCGGGCTGGAATATAATTATCACGATCGCGCGAAGCTCCGTTTAGCCGGAACTTTTTTGGATAATCATTTCGCAAATGACTCAAACAGTGCTAATTTTACTGTGCCGTCCTATAAGGTTTGGGATTTGACCGGTGAGGTCAAACTGTATAAGGATGCGGTGAGTCTTTTCGGCGGGGTGAATAATCTTTTTAATGAACACTATTTTGCCCGGGTCCGCAGCGACGGTATCGATCCGGCTGACCGGCGGAATTATTATGCCGGGCTGAAATTAAATTGGTAGGGAAAAATGTTTTGGGATCAAACACTCATCGATCTTTTCCGCAAAACGGGTTTCACCGCATGGCCGCTCTTGTTATGTTCAGTCATCGCGGCCGCGATCACTGTTGAGCGGATGATCTATTTTTTTAAATTAAATTTGGATTATGAGCGCTTCGGCGAGCGGTTGTTCAAGTTTCTGCGCGAGAACAAGATTAAAGAAGCGCTCCTTTTCTGTCGAAAGCATCCCAACCCTATCGTTCGCATAGCGTTTCTTTATTTAAAGAATTTGAACAGCAATCTTCGCGATTCGATCCTTTCTCGCGAAGGCTCGATCGCGATGGAAAAGGTGGAAGGGCGTCTGCGCGGCTTGTCGGCGATCACTCACATCGCTCCTCTTCTTGGACTTTTGGGTACGGTTACCGGATTGGTCGGGGCGTTCCACAAGATCGAGCTTTTGGGCGGGCAGGTTCAGCCGGAACATTTGGCCAGCGGGATTTGGGAAGCCTTGCTCAGCACCGTCTTCGGGTTGCTGGTCGCGATCCCTTGTATGGCCGCTTATCACAGTTTTGAAAGTCAGGCGGACCGTATCGCCCGACGGATGCAGACCATTGTTTCCGAATTGGATGAGTTTTTTAGTAAAGAAGCTACCCGCTATAGCTATACTAAGACGTTCGAAGTGGATGATGAAATTTTAAAAGGGGCGGAGTGATGGAATTGAACCGTGTGCGAAAATCCAAGCTGAGTTTGGATATGGCGCCGCTGATCGATGTGGTTTTTCAGTTGTTGATTTTTTTTATGCTGACCATGTCTTCTTCAAGTTCCGCGATGCAGTTAAATCTTCCCAAGGCTGTCACCAAAGATCAGGAGACCAAAGAGCAAATTGTTGTTAATGTCCGTCAGAACGGAGAAATTTTTATCAATGAGAAAAAAATTTCTTTGGAAGCTCTGAGGCGAGAGCTGGCGGCGCAGCTGGTGAAGTTGGACAAAAAGACGGTGAATATCAAGGGCGAAGAAGATATGCCCTATAAATATTTTGTGCAGGTGATGGATAGCGCTCGTCAGGCCGGTGCCGTACAGGTCAATATTATTCATCAGGGAAAACCGTAAATGAAACGGCTTTTTTCATATCGATCGGACCTTTTCTGGCCGATGATGGCCGTGTCGATTTCTGCCCATGCCGCATTCTTGGGAATATCGCAGGTGTGGATGCGGCCGGCCGGCTATTCGGTTGCGCGGGCCCCGACCAGCGTGGATGTGGTGTTGATCAAGGAGGAAATTGTTGAGCCTCCGAAATTAATTGAGCAAGTCGAGATTCCGATGGTACAGGAAGCAAAAGAGGAAGTTAAAGAGGAAATTGTCGTTTCGAAAGAAACTATCCCGCGAGAGAAACAGGAGCTTGCCAAAACCTTGGTGAGTGAAGCGCAAAAAGGCGCTGTGACTGAGGTCATGCCCAGTCCGGTCAGTAATCCGGCGCCGGTTTATCCGCATACCGCCCGTCGGGAAGGGTGGGAGGGTTTGGTTGCTCTTAAAGTTTTAGTGGAAGCAGACGGCCGGCCGGCGCAGGTGATAATTGAAAAAAGTTCGGGCCATTCTGTTTTGGACGATTCAGCCTTTAAAACCGTTGAGAAATGGCAATTCACGGCAGCGCGCCGCGGGCCGGTAAAATTTTCATCCTGGATAACGATTCCGATACGTTTCAGCTTAGTTGAGAAGTAAGGAGGAAAAGTAAAATGGCTGAAGGTTCTTTTGTGATGACGTTTATAATTGTCTTCCGTGAATCATTAGAGGCAAGCTTGATTGTCGGCATCGTCTTGACTGTTCTATACCGTATGAAACAGGCGAAGTATTTCCCAAATGTTTTCATCAGTGTGTGGGCGGCATTGATCGTAAGTCTATTGGCTGGATTTGTCTTAATGTCGCTCACAAAAGCAACGCAGGGAAGTTGGCAGAAAATTATTGAGGGAGGGATATCCTTCATTGCGTGTGCTGTTTTGACCTACATGATTTTTTGGATGGACAGTCAGGCAAAACGGATCCGTCCGGAAATTGAAAGCAAACTCGAGACCGCAATTTCGACTCAGGATATTGTCGTTATTACGACATTGCCATTCTTGGCGATTTTTCGCGAGGGTGCAGAAACAGTTTTATTTTTAAGTGCGGTGGCAGCGAAAGAACCGGGCGGAATTTCAATCAGCGGTTTGCTCTTAGGGCTCGCTTTGGCGGTATTAATTACCGTTCTTGTTTTTGGCGGCGGGAAAAAAGTTCCGATGCAGCAGCTTTTTCGATTGAGCGGGACTTTTTTACTTTTGATCGCAGCCGGGCTTCTAGCTTACGGCATCCATGAATTCCACGAGCTGGGAATCATCCCGGAAGTATACGCACCGGTATGGGATATTAACCATATTTTGAATGATAAAAAAGGTGTTGGGGCATTTTTGAAGTCTTTATTCGGGTACAATGGCAATCCATCCTTGGTAGAAGTTGTCAGCTATGCCGCATATTTAACGGGGGTATTTCATTTTCTTTCCCGGCGAAAATTGGAATCGGCGGCATAGCAAAATAGTCTCAGATTTCTTTTTATGCATATTCTCCTCACTAACGATGACGGTATTTACGCCGATGGCATTTACGCGATCTATGCCGGACTCGCAAAATGGGCGGATGTCACAGTCGTAGCGCCTGATTCCGAGCGCAGCTCGGTCGGGCACGGGATCACTTTGGCGCACCCGATTTATTTCAAGAAGGTCAAGCGGAAGGGGAAATTTTTCGGTTACGGGATCAGCGGAACGCCGGCCGATTGCGTAAAATTTGGCGTCAGCGTGATCTTGAAGCGGAAGCCGGATCTGGTTGTCTCAGGGATCAACTTTGGCGCGAATGACGGAACCAGCGTCTTTTATTCCGGAACGGTCGCCGGAGCCAGGGAGGGCGCGATCATGGGGATTCCGGCCATAGCTTTCTCGTTGGGAACATTCGTTAATCCGGATTTTGCCCCAGCCGCTAAAGTCGCTTCACGCTTAGTAAAAATTTTATCCAAACAGCACATGCCCGCCGGAAGTTTTATCAATGTAAATATTCCGCCGGTTAAAGCTTCGCAGATCAAAGGGATCAAAGTTTGCCGCCAGGGCACGCAGCCCATTCATGAAGAGTTTTTGAAACGTGTTGATCCTGGCCAGAGGCAATATTACTGGATGACCGGCAGTATGCCGGTCATCCCCAACGATGACGGGACTGACACATATGCGCTGAAAAAAAAGTACATTACCGTGACTCCGATCCACTGCGACCTGACCGATTATCCGTTCCTTTCTGATCTGAAGGCTAACCCGGCCCTTTACCGTATTTGAAGCAGCTTCATAACCCCTTCTCCTCCAGCAATTTTTATTTTTTTTGCTTACATTTTTCTAAAATCACTATACAATAAGAAAGAAATTAACCGAAAAGCCTATAACGATGGTCTCGCAAGCGCAGATCCATAAAGTAAAAATTTTGATCATTGATGATCAAAAGCTGCACACCTTTTTTCTCGAGAAGATCCTCAAAAAAGAAGGTTACGATAATATTTATTGCGTAACCGATTCCCGCAAGGCCAGTGCCGCTTTTTATGATTTTAGACCCGATATCATCCTGCTGGACCTCATCATGCCGACGGTCGATGGCTTTCAGATCCTTGAACAATTAAAGGCCGAGCGCGAGGACCAGTATCTGCCGGTCCTGGCTCTGTCCGAAGAAAAAAGCCCGGAGATTCGGCATCAGGCGCTTCAGGCGGGCGTGACGGATTTTCTGCACAAACCTTACGAAAGTGATGAAGTATTGATGCGGATCCGTAATATGGCCCACACCCGTATCTTGGATAATCAGGTCCATAACCAAAATAAAATTTTAGAATTGAAAGTGCAGGAGCGGACACAGGAACTGAATGACAGCCGTTTGGAAATTATCCGCCGCTTGGCGCAGGCCGCCGAATGCCGGGATAACGAAACCGGTGTGCACATTATCCGTATGAGCCATTACTGCGAAAAACTTGCCGAGACGTTGAATTTGGAGCCAAGACTATGTGAGCTGATCTTAAACGCCAGCCCGCTGCATGATATCGGTAAGATCGGCATCCCGGACAGTATCCTGCTTAAACCCGGCAAACTGACCCCTGAGGAATATGAAGTGATGAAAACCCACACAACGATCGGGGCGCGCCTTTTGGCCGGCAGCGGTTCAGAGCTCATGAAAATGGCGGAGATCATCGCGATGACGCATCATGAGAAGTGGGACGGCACCGGGTATCCGAAAAAATTGAAGGCTGACCAGATCCCTTTGATCGGACAAGTATGCAGCGTCTGTGATGTCTTTGATGCTCTGACCGCTGAGCGGCCGTATAAAAAGGCCTGGACCGTGGAAAGCGCTGTGGAAGAGATCGTTCGGCTTAAAGGCGTTAATTTTAATCCAATGTTGGTGGATAAATTTATTTCGATCCTTCCGGCGATTCGGAAGATCAAAGAGGAGCACGACGGTTAATATGCCTGATTCTCCCGGAACAAAGAAATTCATCCCGACCATTCCCGTCCTGGACCTTGTCGACGGGCGCGAGATGCTAAATGAATTCATCGCGGAAGCGCTGAAGCATCTTTTGACCGCCAAGAATTCGCTGCTTGTCTTGGAAACCGTTGTGGATGATCGTGAATCGATCGATACGATCTTCAAGTCTTTTCATACGATCAAAGGTTTGGCGGATTTTTTGAATCTGCAGGATATAAAATTTTTTACTCAGGAAGCGGAGACGATGCTCAATATGATCCGCAAGAACATCCTCCGATTCGATCCTGAGGTGGTTTCTTTGACGTCGCAGGCCATTGACGGTCTTCACAAGCTGATCGAACTTCTGAACGAACAGGTGACCAACGGCGGTCATCTGACGAGCCCTTATTACAATATCGGCGAATTGATCGAAGCGTTGGAAGCGGTCAACGCGTCGACTCATTCAGGCAGCAATGGGACAACAGTTGAATTTCAACGCGATATTCCCAGTATCAGTATTGAATCGGCGGGCGCCCTTTCAAAATCACAACCCGCTGTATCCGTCCCCAAGGATTTGGATCAGGCGAAGTACGCGCAACTTATGGCGCAATTAGATGATACCCGTAAAGAGCTTGAGCGTGCACAGGGAAAGTTGGCGGGACGCCAGCGTGACGCGATCAAGGATAGGGAATTGGCCATAAAGTTGACCCAACAGGCGCAGGCCGCCGCCCGCGCGAAAAGCGACTATTTAGCAATAATGGCGCATGAGATCCGGACCCTTATTAATGCTATCCTCGGTTTCGCTGATCTTGTCAAACGCGGTTCACTGGATGTGAAACAAAAAGATCATCTCGAAACGATCATTTTGAGCGGGAATTTGTTATTGGGGATTGTTACTGATATTTTGGATTTTTCCAAGGTCGAGGCGGGAAAATTAAAATTTGAGAGTATTGATTTTAATCTGGAGCATATTATTGAGGAGGTCTTTAAGATTATCCGTACGCGTTTGGGTGGAAAGCCGGTCAACCTGTTTTATGAGATCGCAGCGGATGTTCCTTCCGGCCTTGTGGGTGATCCGACCCGGCTCAAGCAGATCTTCATCAATTTGATCGATAACGCGATCAAATTTACGGAGAAAGGCGAGATCGGCCTGACGATCTCGACGCAGATTTCGTCGCCGCCGTCAACATCGCCGGGAAAAACACTGCGTTTTACAGTGCAAGATACCGGCATCGGGATCCCCGAAAACCGTAAGAACAGGGTCTTTGAATCTTTTGCGCAGGCGGATATTTCCACGACCCGTATTTACGGCGGGTCGGGGCTTGGCTTGGCATTGTGCAAAAATTATATCGAAGGGATGGGCGGACAAATCTGGGTCGAATCAGTGGTCGGGAAGGGAAGTAAATTTATTTTTGCGATTCATTTCCAGGAAAGCAAAGCGCCTTCCGGGTACAATGTCAGGATCCCTGACGGGGTCGGCGCCAAACGGATCTTTATTTTGGACGGCTATGAAAAATCCCGTCAATCGTTACAGAGCATGGCCCAGAAATTAGGATTGAAGGTCGTTGGTTCTTCCTCCGGGGTGTCGCAGGCGGTGGATTTTTTGGTTGACGCAAAGAAATCGAAGGCTAATCTGCCGGAAATTTTGCTGGTCGACATAATGCTGCCGGATAAGGGCGGTGTTGTCTTCGCTCAAAAGATTCGACAGGACGCTGATTTTAAAGCGGTTAAGATTATTGCGGTCTCAACGGACCTTAAAAATGACGCGGAAGATAAGCTTACCAAGGAAGGTTTTGACGATTTTCTTCCTAAGCCCTTTATCGCAAACGAATTTGTGAATGTTTTAGAAAGGGCGTTCGGGTTGAAAACCAGGGAAGTTCGGCCCTCGCCCCAGGACAAGCTGCAGAATATTTCTTGCTCAGGGATCAGGGTTCTGGTCGTTGAGGACAGTCTTCCAAACCAGGAATTGCTGAAAGTGCATTTTGAATCCTTAGGCTGCGCGGCCGATTATGCCAATAACGGACAGGAAGCGGTCGAGAAGATCAAGAAAAGCGATTACGATATTTGTTTTATGGACTTGCAGATGCCGGTGATGGGCGGGCTTGAGGCGGCGCGGATCATCCGGCGGGACCTTAAAAAGGATGTCCCGATCATCGCCTTGACAGCGGCCGCGCAAGAGGAGGAACGACAGAATTGTCTGCAGGGCGGGATGACGAATTATTTGGCTAAACCGTTCAATTTTCTTCAACTGAAAGAAATCGTGATTCGTTCTACAAAAATATAGGAAAACGTGGTTTAATATTAAAAAGGTGAGCTGAGACTATGACGGATGAAATAATGAAAAAAATTCTTATTGTAGACGATTCCGACCTGGAACGGGAATTGTTGATGGAGGTCCTGCGCGGCACGGGGATCAAAAATGATTTTCTGGAAGCCCGCACGGGTGAAGAGGCGATCCAGGTTCTCGGTACCCGGCACAAAGAGATCGCTTTGATCCTGCTGGATTGGCAGATGCCGCAGATGTCGGGGATGGAGTTCATGGAGGCGGTGGTGAAAGTCCCCCAAGTCGCGGGAAAGCCGATCATCATGGTCACAGCGTCGGGAACGGATGAGAATAAGAAGAAAGCCACTGTCGTGAATCCCAAACTGGCCGGATATATCGTGAAACCGTATACGCCGGATTCGCTGATCACGGCGATCAAGAAGTTCCTTTAAAGGTTGTTATGGGGCAGAATAACGATCTAGAAAAATTTTCCGGCCTCCTGCTTAAAGGAGTAACGAATTTATTCGAGGAGCACGGCGAAATTAAATTCACCAAGCCGCCGGCCACACAGCGCAAGAAAATCATCGAATACGACGGGAAAATGCGGGTGGACGGGATGGAAAAATTTAATAATGAGCCCGCGTACGGTTCAACGGTCAATTATTATGCCAATGCCGCGGAGATGGCCAAAAAGAAAACATTGGGCGCGTTGGTCGTTTATGTTCCTGAGGCCTATCTGCCGAAATTGATGAAGACGCTGCAGTACCCGGCGATAGATGATGAAGATGAAAAGGCCATGCTCGATTCTGTGGGGACGCTGTGCAATATTGTCGCCGGACGTTTTAAATCTGCGGTCTCATCAGCGGGCTATATCGAGCTTGAAATGTCGCATTTTAATAATTTTCGCAACAGTCCGCTGTTTGGGATCGATTTTTGTTTCAATGAGTATGATAAATATGAGATCGGTTTTGAATTGGAGGGTGTCAAGCGTATGGTGATCGAAATGACTATGGGTGTTGTGCCTCTGCGCCGCTGAATTTTATGAATGCGCAGCCGTTAAAACTTAATATACCGCAAAACAGTGCAAGCTTGAGCCTTTCGCCGGAAATTTATCTGCGTATTCTTCAGAAGGCGGTTCAGCAGACGGCCCAGGATATCAGGGAGATGGAGACTGCGCTTCCGGTGGATGATTTTGCGAAGGTTAAGGCTGTGGCCCATAAGATGAAAGGCGATTACGATAATCTACGGATAACCGATATGTCCAATATCGCCCGCGCGATCGACGAGACCGCCAAGACAACCCAGGATAAGGAAAAAATCGCCGTACTTTTGAATGATTTTTTTTTATATTTTGAACAGCTGCGTATATTTATCACAAAGCAGGCAGGGGGTTAAGAATATGAGCGGTGTCACCATTGATTTTGCAGCGATCAGCCAGCAGTTAAAGATCCGTCCCGAGATCCTTAAAAAATTGATCAAAAGTTTTTCCTCCACTTTGCTTGAAAAAATGACGGTGCTGGAATCGACTTTGGCGAAGAATGATACCATGCAGATGCGGATGATTCTGCACGAGATCAAGGGAACGGCCGGGAATTTACGCTTAGCGACCATTTCTGAGGCGGAGAGTGTGATGCATGAGGCGGTGAAGGCCGGGGAAGGGAAGGATAATCTGGAAGGATATTTCAAAACGTTAAAGGCGCGTGTCGAAGAACTCCAAAAGTATGTCGTCGCAGAGGGGATCTGAAGATGTACCGTATTCTTATCGTCGATGATAATTTTGAGAACCGGCAATTGCTGGCCGAGATCCTTCGAGAAGTGGCGGAATGCGCCTTTGCGGCCAACGGGGTTGAAGCCGTCGATGCTTATAATCTTTCCCTGAAGGGGCAATCGTACAATTTGATCCTTCTGGATATTGAAATGCCCGGGATCAACGGCTTGGAGATCTTGAAAAAGATCCGCGAAAGCGAAACCAAGGCAGGTATCCGTCTCGGGGAAGGGATCCCGATCATTATCGTCACGGCCTATGAAAAAAGGTTCCTGGAGGCCTTTAACTACGGGTGTGATGATTACATCCTTAAGCCTATAGACCCGGATCGGCTCATCAAGAAGATCGAGCAGAAAATAAAAATTTAAGCTCTAAAAATTAAAGGAGCTATATGAGCGATAAGGTTAAGTTGATTATAGGGGATAAAACTTATGAATTCCCGGTCGTCGCGGGCAGTGAAGGGGAGAAGGCGATCGACATTTCGAAACTCCGGGCGGAGACCGGACATATTACTCTTGATCCGGGTTTTGGGAATACCGGGGTATGCTTAAGTTCGATAACTTATATTGACGGCGATAACGGTATCCTCCGGTACCGTGGAATCCCCATTGAACAGCTCGCCGAGCAATCCACGTTTGTAGAAACCGCCTATCTTCTTATCCAAGGGCAGCTTCCCGCTAAAATTCAACTGGATAATTATTCCGCTGCCTTTACGAAACATGCCCGGCTGCATCCGGATATGAAAAATTTCTTTGACGGATATCCGACGACCGGGCACCCGATGGGGATCCTTTCGGCGATGATCTGTTCTTTGTCCGGTTATTATCCGGAATTGGTCAAGCCTGAGCCGTCGATTGCGGATATCGATATCAGCGCCGTACAGCTCCTTTCCAAGGTGCGCACGATCGCCGCCTATTCTTACCGGAAATCAGCCGGACAATCTTTTGTTGAACCTCGGGACGACCTGCAGTATATCCCCAATTTTTTGAACATGATGTTTTCCAAAACGGGGAAGGATTATAAGATTGATGAGGATGTGGTCAAGGCTCTGCGTACGCTTTTGATATTACATGCCGACCACGAGCAGAATTGCAGTACGTCGACCGTCCGCTTGGTCGGAAGTTCATGGGCGAATCTTTTCGCATCGGTGTCCGCGGGTGTCTGTGCGTTGTGGGGGCCGCTGCACGGCGGAGCGAATCAGGAGGTTGTTGAGATGCTCGAGCAGATCCATTCCGATGGAGGCGATATTCAGAAATATATCGACAAGGCCAAAGACCCCAAGGGCGATTACCGTTTAATGGGGTTCGGCCATCGGGTTTATAAGAATTATGACCCGCGCGCCAAGATCATCAAGGCGCGGGCGGATGCTTTACTGAAAAAACTCGGCATCCACGACCCGCTTTTGGAATTGGCGGTGAAACTTGAAGCGGCAGTCTTGAAAGACGATTATTTCGCGCAGCGGAAACTTTATCCGAACGTGGATTTTTACAGCGGGATCATTTATAAGGCGATCGGGATCCCCACGAATATGTTCCCGGCCATGTTCGCCATCGGCCGTATGCCGGGCTGGATCGCGCACTGGAAAGAGATGAAGCATGACCCCAAAACAAAGATCGGCCGGCCGCGTCAGATTTATACCGGGGAAGTCAAAAAAGAATATCTCCCGCTGGACCAGCGCAAATAATAATCAGGAAAGGGGTTTTTCGTGATCAGTTTTCGACCACGCGCTCGCTTTGATAAATCGGCCGCCATCCTGCTCATCGAGGATGGGCAGTGGAAGGCCAGGAAATTTTATTTCCGCAATCCCAAGATTCAGGAAATTATAAAAGGGGTTGCCGGCGCCGGACAATTCAGCGCTGAAAACGGCGAGATTTTTCCGCTTGTATTGAACAAAAAATTGTTATTACTCGTCGGGGTCGGTAAAAAAGACAAAATGTCCCTGACCGCCTTGCGGACAACGGTGCGGCGGACTTTTTTATCGTCTTACTTAAAAAAGATCAAGGATGTTGAAGTGGTCCCGCACGATGAGGCTGAATCGGTCGTGAAAGCGGTCATCGAAGGCTATGCGATCGGCACGTATACCTGGCGCAAATATTTTTCGCCTCCCAAAGATGATCAAACAGTTACGAACAAAAATGTCACCGTGGCTGTCGCGCGTAAATATGCGTATGCAGAAACAATAAAAATTTGTGAAGGCGTGACCCTGACCCGCGATCTCGTGAATGACAACGCTGACGTCGTGCATTCGCGGTATTTGGAAAGTGTTATCCGCGGGCTCGTCAAGGGGAAGAAAAATACAAAGGTGGAAATTTTAAACCGGCGCGAAATGAAGGCCAAGGGCTTGAATCTGCATTTGGCGGTCAATCAGGGCAGCAATAAGGAACCGAAACTTATTATCGTGAAATATCATGGAGCGGCGTATTCCGGGAATTATACCGCTGTTATCGGGAAAGGGGTTACCTTCGATACGGGAGGCATTAATTTAAAACCGAGCGGCCATATTGAGGCCATGCGCTACGATATGAGCGGCGCGGCGGCGGTCATCGGCGCGCTTAAAACCACACTGGATCTTAAGCTTAAGAAAAATGTGATCTTTGCCGTCGGGATCGCCGAGAACGCGATCGACGCCAATGCTTATAAACCGGGCGATGTTTTTAAAAGTTACAGCGGCAAGACCGTTGAGATCGGCAATACGGACGCGGAAGGGCGTTTGGTTTTAGCTGACGCCATTTCCTATGTGGTGAAAAATTATAAACCCAGCCGTTTGATCGATCTGGCGACCCTGACCGGCGCGTGCGTTGTTGCGTTAGGGTTTGATTACAGCGGCCTGGTCACCAATAGCGATGAATTCTGCCGGGCGATGATTCATTCTTCGAACGAGACTGATGACCGCGCTTGGCGGCTGCCGTCGTATCCGGAACTTAAAGAATACGTTAAATCAACCATCGCGGATATTAAGAACACCAGCACGATCAAGGGCGGCGGGACGATCACCGCCGCGGAATTTTTGCGCCAATTCACCAATGACACGCCGTGGGTTCATTTGGATATTGCCGGCGTTGCTTTTGTGGAAGGCAAGGAGCGGATGTACTTCGGTCACGGCGGGACAGGGTACGGGGTACGGCTTTTAACGCATTTTTTACAACATAATTAGTCCCGCACTGCTTCTCCTCGAATCAGTCGAAGCAAAGCGTGCGGGATCAATTCCCCCGCCTCTGCGAAGCGGCGGGGTCACTGAGGAGGTTTCTATGCCTTACATTGCGCTTGTATTTATCGGAGTGGTTTTTATATTTTTTTCCGGGATCAGGATCGTCCGTCCGACGCACCGCGGGCTCATTGAAACATTGGGTAAATATTCCGGCTTTGCCGCGCCCGGTTTTCATTGGGTCATCCCGGTCATTCAGAATATGTACTATGTCAATGTGACCGAACAGATGATCGATGCGGAGCCGCAGGAAATCATCACTAACGATAATTTGAATGCGCGCGTCGACGCGCAGGTCTATTTCAAAGTGAAAATCGATGAGGCCAGCGTCAAGAATTGCCAATACAACGTCGGGAATTATACGTGGCAGGTCGTCAATTTGGCCAGAACGACATTGCGCAGTATCATCGGTACGATGACCCTAAAATCCGCCAACAGCGAGCGGGGGAAGATCAATTCGGAACTGCATAAGATATTGATCGGTGAAACATTGAATTGGGGACTGGAGATCGTCCGTACCGAGCTTAAGGAGATCGACCCGCCGAAAGATGTTCAGGAAACAATGAATAAAGTTGTAAAGGCGGAAAATGAAAAGATCTCGGCTATCGATTACGCGACCGCGACCGAAACCGTTGCCGACGGCCAAAAGCGAGCGGAGATCAAGAAGGCCGAGGGCATCAAACAGGCCCGCATTTTAGAGGCGGAAGGCGAGGCCTTGGCGATCAAGCTCGTCAACGAAGCCGCCAATCTGTATTTTACCGGCAACGCGCAAATTTTGCGCCGCATCGAAGCGGTTGAGAAATCATTACAGCACAATGCCAAGATCGTTGTCCCGGGCAATACCGAGCTCATCAACGTCATCGGCGAACTCGCCGGCATTGTACCGGTCAAGATCAAGGACACACCGAAATAATGAAATTCCGCATCGAATCGGACAGCATGGGGCAGGTGAAAGTCCCGGCCGAAAAATATTACGGCGCGCAGACACAGCGGTCCGTGCAGAATTTCAAGATCGGCACGGAAAAGATGCCGCGCGAATTGATCCGGGCGTTCGGTATCCTTAAAAAAGCGGCCGCGCTGGCGAACAAAGAATTAAAAATTTTAAGCTCGAAAAAAGCGGCTCTCATCGTCAAAGCCGCGGATGAAGTGATATCCGGAAAGCTCGACGGGCATTTTCCCTTGGTCGTTTGGCAGACGGGAAGCGGAACACAGACCAACATGAACGTGAATGAGGTTATTTCGAACCGCGCGATCCAGCTGGCCCGCGGGATCATGGGCAGCAAAAAGCCGGTGCATCCGAATGATGATGTCAATAAAGCTCAATCGTCCAACGACACGTTCCCGACGGCGATGCATATTGCCGCGGTCGAAGAGATCCATTCCAAACTATTGCCGTCGGTCGCTCAGATGAGAGACGCTTTAAATAAAAAATCTACGGCATTCGCGAAAGTGATCAAGATCGGCCGGACTCATTTAATGGATGCCGTGCCGCTTACGTTAGGCCAGGAATTTTCCGGGTATGTCCAACAGCTCGATAATGATTTGAAGCGTATTAAAAATACGTTGCCGCGCCTTTGTGAATTAGCGCTCGGCGGGACCGCGGTCGGAACGGGATTAAATACTCATCCGCAATTTGCCAAGAAAGCCGCCAAAAAAATTGCCCAGTTGACCGGCAAGCCTTTTGTCAGCGCGCCGAATAAATTTGAAGCCCTCGCGGCACATGATGCCTTGGTCGAATTGAGCGGAGCATTGAAAACTTTAGCGGTCTCATTAAATAAAATTGCCAATGATATCCGCTGGTTAGCCTCGGGCCCGCGAGCGGGTTTAGGCGAAATTTCGATCCCCGACAACGAGCCGGGGAGTTCCATCATGCCGGGGAAAGTCAACCCAACCCAATGTGAAGCGATGACCATGGTTTGCGTTCAAGTGTTAGGCAATGATGTTTCCGTCGGGATCGCCGGCGCGAGCGGTAATTTTGAACTGAATGTTTACAAGCCGGTCATCATTTACAATGTTTTGCAATCGATCCGGCTGTTGAGCGATGTCTGTGACAGTTTTGCCGAGCATTGTGTTATCGGCATCAAACCAAATTTAAAGAACATTCAAAATCACGTTAACAATTCGCTGATGCTTGTGACCGCGCTCAATCCCCACATCGGTTATGATAATGCCGCCAAGATCGCTAAGAAGGCTTTTAGCGATAATTCGACCCTCAGAGAGGCTGCCGTAAAATCAGGTTTGCTGACCGCGAAACAAGTTGACCGGATCATCCGTCCGGAAAAAATGCTCGGCCCCAAATAATTATGATCGTTGGTATTCCCAAGGAGATCAAGAATAACGAATACCGGGTAAGTTTACTCCCGGTTGGTGTGGAACTTTTGCGTAAAAACGGCCACGCGGTGGTGATCGAAAAGGACGCCGGAGCCGGAAGCGGCATCCCGGATGAAAAATACGCGGCCTGCGGCGCCAAGATCATCGCTTCGGCGAAAGATGTTTATTCTCAAGCCGATCTGATCGTCAAGATCAAGGAACCTTTACCGGATGAATATCCGCTTTTAAAGGAAGGCCAAACAGTTTTCACCTATTTCCATTTTGCCGCCAGCCGTGAACTGACCGAAGCGATGCTCAAGCGCAAGATCAAGGCCTTTGCCTATGAAACTTTGCAGGACCGCCAAGGCAATCTTCCGTGTCTGACACCGATGAGCGAGGTGGCCGGCCGCATGGCGGTGCACGAAGGGGCAAAATATTTGGAAGAGCCGATGAAGGGGCGCGGGATTCTTTTAGGAGGAGTTCCGGGTGTTGCTCCTGCGGAAGTCGTCATCATCGGGGCCGGGGTCGTGGGGTTCAACGCCGCTAAAATGGCGTCAGGGATGGGGGCCAATGTAACGGTTCTCGATGTCAATTTGGACCGTCTGCGCTATATCGATGATGTAATGCCGCCCAATGTGCATACGCTGATGAGCAATTCCCATACCATTCGCGACTCTGTTTTAAAGGCGGATCTGGTCATCAGCAGTGTTTTAAAGCGGGGGGCGAAAAGCCCGTGCCTGGTTGACCGCAAGACCGTTTCGCAGATGAGGTTAGGAAGTGTGATCGTAGATGTCGCGATCGACCAGGGAGGATCCTTTGAGACCAGCCGTCCAACCACCCATGAGAACCCGACTTTTGTTGTTGACGGGGTGGTCCATTATTGTGTGACCAACATGCCGGGAGCGGTTGCGCGCACTTCGACATATGCCTTGACTAATGCCACCTTACCGTATATTCTTATGTTAGCTGATTTTGGTTTTGAACGCGCGATTAAAGAGTCATTCGAGTTACGCACCGCGCTCAATATGATTGAGGGGCATATAGTTATAAAGGAAGTGGCCGAAGCGTTCGGATTGCCCTATAAAGAATTGAAAGTTTAGAAGAAGGATATAGATATATGGTCAAACAAAGTGTTGCAGAACGCCGTAACGGTATCCGCGCCAAGCGGGTGATGAGTATTCAATACCGCCTGATCAAAACAAAGACCAAGAACCGCGAACAAAACTGGTATTTGTCCACCACCCAGGACATGAGCATCAGCGGCCTGTCATTCCTTTCCGAAAAATCTTTTTCAACCGATGACGTTCTTGAATTAAAGGTAGTTATGTCCGGAGTGCTGGATATCTTCAACGGAACCGCGAAAGTTGTCCGCTGTGAGCGAAATCCAGGCGCTGCCTATTGCTTTGTGGGTGTGAAGTTTATCGCGTCCAACGCTGCCGCGCGATCTTCGTCCTCAGGCCGTAACCGTATTTCAGCCCGTTTTAAGAAGAAATAACCGCTCTATTTTGCCGCGTTTTTGAATTCCGCTACTAATGCCTGGATGGTCGCTTTGGCATCCCCGAAGATCATCCGCGTATTATCGAAGTAAAACAATTCATTTTCGATCCCGGCAAAACCGGCTGCCATCGAGCGTTTCAGGACGAAGACGGTCTTTGCCTTATCGGCATTGATGATCGGCATTCCGTAGATGGGGGAGGATTTGTCATGGCGGGCCGCAGGATTAACGACGTCGTTGGCGCCGATAACGACACAAACATCGGCCGTTTCCATCGTGGGGTTGATATTGTCCATTTCGAAAAGCTGCTCGTAAGGGACATTAGCTTCAGCTAAAAGGATATTCATATGCCCGGGCATACGGCCGGCGACCGGATGAATAGCATAGCGTACTTCCGCGCCGTTTTTTTCCAAAAGTTCACCGAGTTCGCGGACAACATGTTGCGCCTGAGCGACCGCCAACCCATATCCTGGAACAAAAACAACCGAGCGGGCCGCTTCCAAAATAAGATACGCATCCTCGGCTTTCAGCGATTTTACTTCCCCTTTGGCGGCGGCGGAACTTTTTTTCGCCGTCCCGGAACCGAATCCGCTGAAGAGAACATTTTTGAGCGAGCGGTTCATGGCCTTGCACATGATCTGGGTCAAAATAATTCCGCTTGCCCCGACCAAGGAACCCGCGACGATCAACATGCTGTTAATAATGACAAATCCGGTTGCAGCGCCGGCCATGCCGGAATAACTATTTAAAAGGGAAATAACGACCGGCATATCCGCCCCGCCGATCGGGATCACGGCCATAATCCCAAAAATCAATGAGAGCCCCATGATCACAGCAAAAAGAGGGTAATTCACCGCCGGATTCATGCAAAAAATGATCCCGCCAACCGCCAGAACGCCCAGGATGAGAAAGTTGACAATGTTCTGGCCCTTAAAAATAATTGGCTTGCCGCTTACAAACTTTTCCTCCAGCTTGGCCCAGGCAACGACACTGCCGGTAAAGGTGACGCCGCCGATAAGGACAGCTAAATAGGTGCTGATGGTGGTTAGAAGAGAAGCGCCGGGCTGATAATGATACGATGCCCAGCCGACGAGAAAACTGGCCAAGCCGCCGGACCCGTTTAATAGGCCGACCATTTGGGGCATCGCGGTCATCGAAACTTTTAAGGCCATAAAAATACCGATCACCGTTCCGATGGCCAGCCCAACAAAGATCCATTGAAAGTCCAAGCCCTTGGTGAGCAGTGTTGCGACAATCGCTAAAAGCATGCCGACCGCGGACAGCAGGTTCGCATTCTTGGCCGTGGCCGGAGAACTCATCCGTTTCAGGCCGAGAACGAATAAAACCGACGCAATGATATAAATAATGGTGATAAAAATTTGCATGCTCACGGCTTGCCTCCTGCTGCCGGCGCGGTTTTTAACTTGGCTTTGAACATTTTGAGCATGCGGTCGGTGACAACATAACCCCCGACCACATTGATCGTGGCAAAGGTCGTCGCCAATATGCCTAGAACGGTACAGAAGTTGCTGCCGGGCGTAAGACCGGTGGTCAGAATTGCGCCGACGACCGTGATCCCGGAGATCGCATTGGAACCGGACATGAGCGGGGTGTGAAGCATCGAAGGGACTTTGGCGATCAGTTCAACTCCGAGAAAGATCGCAATGACAAATAAGAAAATGAGATCAATTAAACTTAACGGGTCTAATTGCGTTTCCATTTTTAGAACTCCTTGATAAGCTATCAGCTTTCAGCTCTCGGCTTTCAGCCAAGGATTTGGCTGATGGCTGATGACTGACAGCTATTTCTTCAGCATTTCGTTGACGATCTGTCCGTTGTGGGTCACCAAACATCCTTTAATAATGTCGTCTTCGATATTCAGTTTAAAAGTTTTGGCGTCTTTATCCCAATATTCCTCGATGAAATTATGCAGGTTCGCGGAATACATTTGGCTGGCGTGGACTGCGGCACGGCCGGGGAGGTTGCCGAGGCCGATGATGCGGACACCGTTTAAGTTAATTTCTTCATTCACTTTCGAACCTTCCACGTTGCCGCCGGATTCGACCGCCATGTCCACAACAATACTGCCCGGTTTCATCTGGCCGATCATATCTTTGGTCAGAACGACCGGCGCTTTGCGGCCAAATAGTTGCGCGGTCGTGATGACCACGTCGCACTGAGAGCAAATTTTCGCCATACCTTGACGCTGTTTTTCCAGTTGCTCAGGAGTGAGGGCTTTCGCGTAACCGTCCTTGGTTTCGCCGGTTTCGCCGAGGTCAATTTCAATAAACTTCGCGCCCAACGATTGGACCTGCTCCTTAACGACCGCTCGGGTGTCAAAGGCTTCCACCCGCGCGCCTAATCGTTTGGCGGTCGCGATCGCTTGAAGGCCGGCCACACCGGCGCCGATAATAAAGACACGGGCTGGAGAAATGGTCCCGGCCGGGGTCATCAGCATCGGAAAGATTTTGGGCAAACGCTCGGCAGCGAGAATGACCATCACGTAGCCGGCTAAATTGGCCTGTGAACTTAAAGCGTCCATTTTTTGCGCCCGCGTGGTTCGGGGGATCATTTCCATGCTGACCGCGCTGATTTGATTCTGGGCGAGCTGATTGACGAGTTCCTTTTCATTGAACGGATCAAGAAAACTCACGTGGATCGAACCTTTTTTCAGCAGTCCGATTTCTTCGGCCGGCGGTTTGCGCAGGCGTAATGTTAAGTCGGAAGAAGAGAGAAGCGCCCGGCGGTCGGATTGAATTGTTGCTCCTGCTTTCTGATATTCGGCATCGCTGATGCCGATACTGTCGCCGAGTCCGGCTTCTACGGTGATCTGGGCGCCTTTAGCGGTCAGACGGCTGACCGATTCGGGAATAAAAGATACGCGCTGCTCTCCTGGATGAGTTTCTTTGGGAATGCCGATATTCATAACCAAGCTCCTAAGGTGAAATATTTATTCCCAGAATAACAAATGGCATATCAAAGTCAAGAAATAAACTGAAAATAATTACTTTTTCTTGTGTAAATTATTCGGCTCAAGTAAAATATAGACATTATTAACCCTTCACAGGAGGTTCCTTATGGAAACCTTTTTCATGTTTGGTAAATATTCCAGCGAGGCGATGAAAAAAGTCAGCGCGGAGCGCACCCGCAAGGCGATCAGCACGATCCAAAAGCTCGGCGGCCGCGTGAAATCCGTTTATGCGCTATTAGGCAACAACGACCTGGTTTTTATCGTCAGCCTTCCCAACGCTGCGCAGGCGACCGTGGCCTCGATCGCCTTGAACAAATTGACTGGGATCAGCTTTACGACTTCGCCGGCGATTCCGGTGGACCAATTCGACCGGCTGTTTAATAAGTATAAATCTGCCTAAGCCGTGCGCTGCCGTGCCCAGAAGATCACTTAACCAAAACCGTAAAAGCCCCGCCGTGGCGGAGCAAGGAGGAGCTGCTGATGAACCCATTCCCGGAAATTAATTTTGTGGCTGTGCTGTCGGCCGGATTAGCGTATTTCTTTTTGGGCGCTGTGTGGTATGCGCCGCCGGTTTTAGGAAATGCCTGGATGCAGGAACTCAAAATAAAACCCGGCGATATAAAAAAAGAAAAAATGGCTTCCTGTTTAGGAGGATCGCTCTGCGCCGGACTGCTGGCCGCGTTTGTTTTGGCCGCGATCTTAAGGGCGAGTAACGCGGCGACTGCCTGCTTGGGCGGGACCGGCGGATTGCTGGCCGGCGTCGGATTTGTGGGGACAACTATGTTGACGAATTATCTGTATGAAGACCGTTCGTTTAAATTGTTCTGGATCAACGCGGGTTATCATATCGCGGCATTCGTTCTGATGGGGTCCATTATCGGGGCGATTCAATAAAGCGGCCGTAAAAGGCAGCGAGGTGAAATTGAGATTTAATGCCCTCATCACCGGCGCTTCGTCGGGGATCGGTTATGAATTTGCCAAGATCTGCGCCGAACACGGCCATGATCTAATCCTGGTCGCCCGCCGCGAAGAAAAACTGCAGGCGGTCAAACAGGATTTCGAACGCGCGTTTAAAATTAAAGTCACGGTTCTTCCGTATGATCTAAGCAAACCGACTGCGCCCGAGGAAATTTTTAACAGTTTGAAACGCCAGCAAATTCCGATCGATATCCTGGTCAATAACGCCGGGTTCGGCGATTTCGGGTTATTCGTCGGTGCCGACTGGAAAAAGCTCAGCGAAATGATCCAGGTGAACATCACAGCGCTGACGCATTTGACCAAATTATTTTTACCCGGGATGATCGAGCGCAAAAGCGGAAAAATTTTAAACATCGCGTCAACCGCGGCGTTCGGCGCCGGCCCTCTGATGGCGGTATATTACGCGACCAAAGGATATGTTCTGCAGTTGTCGGAAGCGCTCGCCAGGGAATTGCAGAGGACAGGGGTCACGGTGACCGTACTTTGTCCGGGGCCCACCGAAACCGGATTTCAGGCGGTCGCTGGTTCCCAGCAGTCTAAATTAGTCCAGGGGAAAAAGATTCCGACCGCCCGCGATGTCGCTCAATTCGGTTTTGACGCGATGAATAAAGGAAAGGTCGTCGCGGTCCACGGCCTGATGAACAGTCTGCTCGTCCAGGTGACCCGCTTCTTGCCGCGCAAAGCGGTCGTGGAGCTGGTCTACAAGATTCAGGAAAGCAAAAAATAACCTCTGTAACCTCTGTAAAAAATAACCTCTTGCCGTTTCATCAAAGATGCGGTACACTTTCACCAGCTTCGCCGGAACGTTCACCCGGCGGGGTCACGCCACGGAGTACAACTCGATCCAAGTCTATGACCAAATTTATTTCACTATTACTATCCTTTTCTTTAATTTTTCAACCCGCTGCCGCGTACGCTCAGTATATCCCCGGCTTAAACCTTCCCGCCCCTGGTGCCATGGTCAATCCGTCGCCGGCGTTTGTGCCGCTCCTCATTAAAGGCCTTTCGATCAATTCCGATAATCCATTTCAGTTTGATTTTATTGTTGATACCGGCAATACCCGTCTGACGACCTCCGAGATTAAAAAAGAATCCGAACGTTTGGTGAAATATTTCCTCGCGTCCATGACCGTTCCGGAAGGGGATTTGTGGGTCAACCTGTCGCCGTACGAGCAGAACCGCATTGTGCCGGAGGAATTAGGGAAAACCGACCTGGGCCGCGACATGCTGGCGCAGGATTATTTGTTGAAGCAATTGACCGCGTCGATGATCGACCCGCAGAAGGAATTGGGGAAGAAGTTTTGGGAGCGCGTCCGCAAGCTTGCGCAGGCGAAATATGGAACGACCGACATCCCGATGAACAGCTTTAACAAAGTTTGGATCTTGCCTTCGGATGCGACGGTTTTTGAAAAGGGGACTGCGGCGTATGTGGTTGAGTCGAGGCTGAAAGTGATGACTGATGAAGATTACACAGCCCTTCAGGCTAGTGACCGGTCGCTCGTGACTAGTGACCGGTCGCTCGTGACTAGTGACTCGTCGCTGGTGACTAGTGACTTGGTCGAGTCACAAGCCACTAGTCACAAGTCACTAGCCACTAGTCACAAGTCACTAGCCGCTAGTCACAAGTCACAGCAAACAGATATTAATAAGATTTCTTCCAATATCATCCGCGAATTAGTTATTCCCGAAATCGAAAAGGAAGTCAACTTCGGCCGCAATTTTGCCCCTCTGCGCCAAATTTACAATTCCCTCATCCTCGCCAAGTGGTACAAGGAAACGATCAAAGAAACCCTGCTCGCTAAAGTCTATGTCGACAAGAACAAGATCGCGGGCGTTGATTTGGATGATAAAACCATCAAGGACAAAATTTACGCGCAGTACGTTGCCGCCTACAAGAAGGGCGTGTTCAACTATATTAAGGAAGACTATGACGCGGTAAGCCAGGAATCCATTCCGCGGAAGTATTTTTCCGGCGGATTGCAATGGCAGTTTGCCTTGAACCGGACCGCAAATCCGGCAATGCTCACGGGTCAGCAAATTGGGAATAATTTCCAAATTACCGTCGAAGCCAGGGCGCAGCAGGCCCAGGAACCAATTGTCGCTGGCCAGCGACAATTGCCCTCCGCCCCCGATGCTGCGATGATGGGCATTCCGCCAGAGATTAAACTTGTTGCTCACAATAAATTTACTCCTGAAATAATAGAGCAGGTTAAGCAATTTGCAGGTGATATTCACCCTTTGGATGCACCCTTTGTTGTTGCAGCCATGGAGGATAAAGATATTAAGGAAGGTCGAAGAATACTTTTATATTATGATGGTGAGAAGTTAGCGGGATACTTGCTTTTTGAACCTCTGGTGGGTTTTGATCACTACCTTGTGCAAATAGCTGTTTCTAAAAAGGATCGGCGCTCACGTATCGGTACTAAACTTATGCAAGCATTAATCAGATATTCTTTAAATTCACATATTTTCAAGATTGCTCTGGATGTGAAGGAGGCAACTCCTGAAGTTGATTTCTACGATAGCCTAAAGGATAATATTAAGGAGATAAAAAGTGTTTCAAAGAAGAAGCACAATAAATCCATGGATCCTTATAAAGATGGTTCTAGAATAGTTCGATATGAGTTTTATCTCGAAGACCCCGCCATGCTTACCGACACCCAATCTCCCGATCGCGCGATGGTAACCATAGCGGACGATGTTAAGAATTTGAGCACCCACACAGGTATTTTGAAAGCGACTGTTGTGGCGGCGTTAAGCCAGACGATCAACCGGCGCAAGGTCATTGATGATTTTGCCGAATCGGTCGGCATTTCTCCGAAAAATGCGCTGGACAATTTAGCGGCCGCGGGCATGGCAACGCGCGCGGGAGAAACAGATTATAGCTGGACCCCGGATTTTTTTACCGGTGCGAAAATCGAAGCCTTCCGTAAAAGGCAAGAGACCTCCTCAAGTAATCCGGCCAAAGTTGATCTAACCGCCATCCGGCTAGAGCGTATTCTTTTAAGTGCGATTGATGTGGATGCATTCATTTTACAATTGGCGGGATCGAATGTTTTGGAAACCCAAAGCGAAATTGTTCGTAAAATGGAAGAAGGGAATATTTTCCAAACCCTTACGGCCGCCTGGCGGTTGAATCGCGCTTTAAAATTAAAAGATTCTCAAGAAGTCGATTTCACGACCGGCAGTATCGTTCAGCCGGGGCTTGAGTTTGCAACTTATGAAAAGAACGGCGTCCAAGTTCAATTTAGCGTACCGACGACGCGGGTGGGAGAACAACAACTGCAAGCCCTCCTCAATTATCAAAAAGCCATGCGCGGTGATATGGCCCGGGGGCAGTTTAACTACCGCGGGACCGGGACGAAACAAACGGTTGAACAATTTTTCAATGATGATTTTAAGAAGGAATGGTATGCGGCCATTCAAAATTTTATTAAAGCCAAATTCAATAACGGGCAATCGTTAAAGACAATTGTCACCAACGGTATCGGAGCTAATGATCAATTTATGTGGTCATTGGTTGAGATGTACAAGCAAAACAAAAAAGAAACCGATCCGGCTTGGTATCATGTCGTCACCGCCCGTGATTTGAAAAAGTTAGGCACGCTCGATCCGGCAAGGACGTTGGCGATCCATATTTCGCGTTCCGGAAGTACTTGGGAAGGCGTTGAAGTCGCCAGCCGTTTGCGTGCCAAAGGTATCAATAAAATGATTGTCTTGGCAAATGGGGGTGCCCTGCAAGATATTGCGAACGCCGCTAATCAAGAAAATCCCAACACCGCTTTGCTTATTGGCATGCAGCCCGATATCGGCGGGCGAAATATGCACCGTAAAACACCGATCTATTATACGGTTCAGACGGTTATCGGAAGGTTTTTGCCGGCCATGGACTCGATCAATTTCGCTCCGGTGCATCAGGAATTTGATCAGGCCAATGATTTCGGGCAAGCCGATAGTTTAGCGCTTGCGAGCGGGCAGTTTCTCCATGCTTTAATGATGCTGAAAGGTGTTGAACACATTGCGTTCGTCAGCAACTCTCAACAGACAAAATTTGTTGGTTCTGAATTGAGCCAATACATTATGGAGGGGAGCAATAAAGAACATGTCATCTCCTGGGGGGATCATGATCTTAGAGAAGAGCCGGCCTATGTTTTATCAAATTTAACAAATAGTCCGGCGGGGAAAAAGACGATGGGGGTTATTATTCTTGATCGAGCTTCACAGGATTTTGTTGAACAGCAAGCTAAAATTAAAGCGGCGATGGCGAAGATGCCGGCCATTCTTTTTACCATCAACTCTAAGAAACATGCCGATTTCAACGGAATTTCACTGCGGCAACAAGCCGCTTTCGATATTCTTTGGACTGACTTTATTACGGTGCTGACAACGCTTTTACGGGTCGACGCGAATTCCAATCCCAATGTAAAAGTGGTGCGGCAATTGACTGCGGATTATGTGGCAAAGTGGAAAGAAACCGCAGCTCGTTATAAAACCGATGCCATCGGACACGGTGCGGCCAAACTTTTGGTCAGTATGGGGAATCCGGAAGATTCCAGCATCGGGACGCAAAAAAAACAAGAATCGATCAACTCCGATGGGGATGCACAGCGATTAGGTGTTTTCTTAGCTAAATCGTTAGCTAAGAAAAGAATGGTCAATGGCCGTAGTCGGCTTAATGTTTTTGCCGGGGCAGAAAATCTGCGCGATTTCATGCAGCAGTTAAGAGATCAAACTTATCAGACGCTGTTGGTAACACAGCAGGGATGGATCGTTGAAACCGGGATGTATCCTCTTCGCGCTCACAAAGGCCATGAAGCGACGTTAGCACACTCAGAAGACTCCGCCAAGCCGCTTTTAGCGGATAAAACAATCAATATTTTTCTAAATCAAAGAAATTTAGGCTCCAACCCGAATTTTAATGAACCATTTCAAGATAAAACGGGCACTGGTAAATATAAAATCGCTGAGGGCGCAACGGTCCATGAAACCAATGATTCCATGACCTTCCCTAATATTCAGCGCACCGCGCAAGTGTCGCCGACGATTTTGTTTGAATTCGACCAGCTGACGCCCGAGGTCGAAGGCCGGATGAAAATATTTTATAGGGCGTTTGTCAATGAATTAAGTCAAATACTCTTAACTCAGCCGCAGGGCGACCGCGCGATGCTGGGGGCGGAAGATTATGTCCCCATGGTCTTTGCCTGGCAGGCGCCGGAGCGGGGCGTGCTGGATCAGGTGGTGGAGTGGGGGAAGAATCACCCCGGGAGTGCCACACTTATAGCAGCGGTAACGGTTGGGGTGGGGATCATGATAACGTACATAACGTACCAGATTTGGAGTCGGAAAACTATATCGGGAAATTTGTGGCGATTGAAAAGCAGTAATTTTGATGTTCGCTCTTCAGCCGCCCAAGCTTTGGGTCGATTGGGCGATAAGCGAGCGTTTGAGCCTTTGCTTGCGAGGTT
>CAYING010000006.1:0-52076 GCA_964364715.1 uncultured Planctomycetales bacterium | reverse complement strand
GGAAAAGTTTTTAAAAAGAATCGGGCCGGACAAAGGCGGGCATTGGGAGGTCAATTGAGTTGGATGAGATTAAGGATTAATTTTGGGGACAATGATTTTGCGGTAGAATACCACCATTAATAAATTTTAACCAGGGAGAACAGCGTGAACTATCGATCAATTTTCTTTATAACAGTTATCTTGAGCGTCAGTTTAGCGTCAGCCGTCATGGCGGAGACGATTCATCTTAAAAACGGTACAACCGTTGTAGGAAAAATAATCACCGATGAGCCGAGCCGCATCCAGGTGGATGTGGGCGGTATCCCGAGAACGATTTCGCGCGGTGAGATCGAGCGTATTTCCGGAGGGGCGGCGGCAGAGACCGTCATTGACCTGAGGGATAAGCCGTTGAAAGCATTAAAGGACATTCCGGAATCCAAAAGGACATTGATCAAACGTTTTCTGGATGCCAACGGCGCCCGTGAAAGTATGGGAAGAACGTTTACCCAAATTATAGCTTCCGCTCCCGCGGAGAGTCAGAAAATGCTAAAAGATATCCTTAAGGTGGATGATCTTATTATGCAGTTGATCCCTTTATATGATAAATATTACTCTGATCTGGAACTTAAGGAATTGATCACCTTTTACAGCGGCCCCATCGGTAAAAAGCTTATCCAGGTCACGCCTTTCTTGATAAAAGACGTGATGGACACAAGCGGCGCTTATTTTAAGTCAAAATCCGGCGTTCCCCCCGCAAAATAGCCTCAAAAAGCCACGAATCCTATCGCCGATTATCTATAAGCTGTTGATATGCAATGGCTTATGCCGATAATACCATAAAACAGCCTATTTAGTCTATCCTTATGCCTTTCAATGACTTAGAGGTCAGAAAAAGGCATTTATTTTGTAATTTTGTTTGACCGCAAAATTTTTCTTTGTTATACTACCGCAGTTCAAAATTTAAAAAAATAAGCCCCGCCCGCCCCGCCTATGGCGGGGGCAAGCGCGGGGCACGCCCCCGCCATAGGCGGGGCAGGGAGGAATTTTTATGATCGAACGTTATACACTTACCAAAATGGGGAGTATCTGGTCCGATGAGCATAAATTTGAAATTATGCTTAAGATCGAGATCTTAGCCTGCGAGGCTATGTGCAAATTGGGCATGATCCCCAAGCCCGCCCTCGAAAAGATCAAAAAGAACGCCAAATTTGATATGGAAGAAATTAAAAGGCTTGAAGAGAAGACCAAGCACGACGTTGTCGCTTTTATCAATAACGTCGGGCAGAATATCGGACCGGAAGCCCGTTATCTGCATATGGGTTTGACTTCGTCTGATCTTTTGGATACCGCGCTGTCGATGCAATGCGTGGAAGCGAGCGACATTTTGATCGCTGATCTGAAGAAATTTTTGCAGGTCCTTAAAGAAAAGGCCAAGAAATATAAGGACACCAATTGTATCGCCCGTACGCACGGCGTGCACGCCGAACCGACCACGTTCGGTTTGAAAATAGCGGTCTGGTATGATGAAACGAACCGAAACTTGAGGAGAATGGAGCAGGCCCGCGAAAATATCCGCATCGGTAAACTTTCCGGCGCGGTCGGGACCTACGCCAACATCGACCCGCATGTCGAAGAATATGTCTGCGAAAAATTGGACCTGAAACCGGCCAACGTGGCCACTCAGGTTATCCAGCGCGATCATCATTGCGAATTTATCACGACCTTGGCATTGATCGGTTCTTCCTTAAATAAGTTCGCTACCGAGATCCGCTTGCTGCAGAAAACCGAAGTTTTGGAGGTTGAAGAACCTTTCTTTAAGGGACAGATCGGCTCTTCCGCGATGCCGCATAAAAGAAACCCGGTCATCTGCGAACGCATTTCCGGGTTGTCCCGTTTATTGCGCGCCAACGCCCAGGCGGCTTTTGAAAATATCGCTCTCTGGCACGAACGCGATATCAGTCATTCCTCGGTCGAACGCATTATTTTGCCGGACAGCACTGCCCTTTTGAACTATATGCTGCATAAATTCATCCCGGTCGTCGACGGCCTTTTGGTCTATCCGAAGAACATGGTCGCCAGCCTCGGGAAGACCAACGGCCTGATCTATTCTCAGCGTGTGCTTTTGGAATTAATGAAAAAAGGGCTGACCCGCGAGGCCGCTTATGAGATCATCCAGAGCTGCGCGATGCAGGTCTGGCAGGAGACGACCGAGTTTAAGGATGTTCTCTACCGCGACCGACGGGTACGCAAATACCTTAAACCGAATGAGATCGACGCCTGTTTTGACATTAAGTATTACACGCGTTACCGTGATCTCATCTACAAGCGAGTGGGGTTATAATTTATGGAAAAGAGAAAAGCTATTTACGAAGGCAAAGCGAAAATTCTTTATGAAACAGACAATCCGGATCTTTTGATCCAGTATTTTAAGGATGATGCGACCGCCTTTAACGCCCAGAAAAAAGGGACGATTCATTCCAAAGGCATCATGAACAACAAGATCTCGACGAAGATCTTTGAATTCCTGCAGACGCAGGGCATTCCGACCCATTTCGAGAAATCCTTGAGCGACCGCGAAATGCTGGTCAAACGCGTGCAGATCGTGCCGATCGAGGTCATTGTTCGTAATAAGGCCGCCGGTTCTTTGTCGCGCCTGCTGGCCTTGCCGGAAGGGACAGCCCTGGCCTGCCCGACCCTCGAGTTTTGCTACAAAGAGGACAAACTGGGCGATCCGATGATCACTGAATACCACATCCGCGCGCTGAAATTGGCGACGGACGAAGAGATCAGGATGATCTCGCAGTATGCGTTAAAGGTCAATGAACTGCTGTCCAAATTCTTTGCGAAATTGAACCTTGAGCTGATCGATTTCAAGCTGGAATTCGGCCGCGCCAAGGGCAAGATCATTTTGGCGGATGAGGTTTCTCCGGACACCTGCCGTTTGTGGGAGATCGGGACGGGAAAGAAGATGGACAAGGACCGTTTCCGTCAGGATCTGGGGAATATCGAAGAAGCCTACCAGGAAGTTCTCAACAGAGTCTCGAAATAATTTTTGCGGGTGTTGAATGACCGGCCAAGCAGGTCTCATTCTTGAAAACAATTCACGGCAAGCTGTTTCCACCATGACCTGGCGTGTTGAAATAAAAGACAAAGAGAATATTTTTGATGCGCTGGGGGAAGGTGTATACAAAGATATTCTGGATTTAGGCATTAACCGCGTTCAAAAGGTCAAGGTCAGCTGTGTCTACACTCTCGACGGCGATTTGACCGAAGAAAACATCCGGAGAATCGCCGGCGAGCTGCTCACCAACACGATCACCCAAGATCACACGTACGCCGACCGTTATCTCCCTCCGGCGCGCGCTTCTGAAGACCTTCACATTATTGAAATAGCCTACAATCCCGGCGTCATGGACCCGGTTGAAGAGTCGGCGATGAAGGGGATCCGTGATTTAGGGATCGACGGCGCCGCCTCGGTCCGCGCCTCAAAAAAATATTTTCTTTACGGCAAGCTCAATGAAAAAGATCTCGAAACGATCGTCAATAAAGTTTTGGCGAATAAACTTATTCAGCATGTCGTTAAATTTGAGGAGAAAACCCACCCCGGAGGTGTCCCGGGGGTGTTCCCACCCCCGGGATACCTCCGGGGTGGAATTCAGGTGATCGTCGTGGACCTCTTGAAAGCCAACGACCGCGAATTGGTGAAGCTCAGCCGGCAGGGCCAGTTTTTTTTAAATTTAAACGAAATGAAGGCGATCCAAAGGTATTTTAGAAAGATTCGCCTGCCTGCCGGCCGGCAGGGCCGTAATCCGACGGACTGCGAACTGGAAACGATCGCCCAGACCTGGAGCGAACATTGCTACCATAAAACTTTTCGCGGCATTATTCGCTACCGTGAAACCGAAAAAGGCAGGACCAAGACGAAGGTCATCAATAATCTTTTGAAATCTACGATAGCGAAAGCAACCTACAGCCTCAATAAATCCTGGTGCGTGTCGGTTTTCCACGACAACGCCGGTGTGATCAAATTTGATAACGAGCATCATGTCTGCTTTAAGGTGGAAACGCACAACCATCCGTCGGCACTCGAACCGTTCGGCGGGGCCAATACCGGCGTGGGCGGTGTGATCCGCGATACATTGGGAACAGGCTTGGGCGCTAAACCGATCTGCAATACCGATGTGTTTTGTTTTGCTCCGCCGGATTTCCCGTGGAGCAAACTCCCCGCTGGGACACTGCATCCGAAACGGGTGATGAAAGGCGTTGTTTCGGGCGTGCGTGATTACGGCAACAAAATGGGGATCCCGACGGTGAACGGCGCGGTGTTGTTCGATGAACGTTTTGTGGGAAATCCTTTGGTGTATTGCGGCAGCGTCGGTCTCTTGCCGGTCGATAAAGTGAAAAAGACCGTGCACAAAGGCGACCTGGCGGTCGTCCTCGGCGGACGAACCGGGCGCGACGGCATTCACGGCGCGACCTTTTCCTCCGGAGAATTGACCAGCGAATCGGAAGTGGTTTCCTCCGGCGCGGTGCAGATCGGCAATCCCATTCAGGAAAAAAAAGTTTTGGACGCGCTTTTGAAGGCGCGCGATGAAAATTTATACTGCGCGGTCACGGACTGCGGGGCCGGCGGGTTATCGAGCGCCGTCGGTGAAATGGGTCAGGAGCTGGGCGTCCGCGTCCAGTTGGAGAACGTTCCGCTGAAATATCAGGGGCTCAACTATACGGAGATTTGGATCTCGGAATCACAGGAAAGAATGGTCATCGCGGTCCCGAAAGATAAATTCAACCGCCTGCAGGAAATCTTTAAAGGTGAAAATGTCGAGGCAGCCGCGATCGGCGAATTTACCGGCACGAAGCGGTTGGAAATTTTTTACGGCGATTGCCGGGTTGCGGATCTCGACATGGAATTCCTGCACGCCGGCCCGCCGAAGATCAGCCGGGACGCGGTGTGGAAAGCGCCGATCATTAAGGAAAAAAAAGTCGCTGAACCCAAAGACCTGACCGAGAAATTATTTGCAGTCTTAGCGCATTACAACGTCTGCTCCAAGGAATGGATCATCCGTCAGTACGATCATGAAGTTCAGGGCGCGAGTGTGATCAAGCCGCTCGTCGGTATCAAGACCGACGGGCCGTCGGATGCGAGCGTCCTCGCCCCGAAATTGGGTTCCACCAAAGGGATCGCCATTGCTAACGGCATCAACCCGCGTTACGGGATGATCGATCCGTACTGGATGGCGGCGTCCTGTATCGATGAAGCGGTGCGGCAGATCGTTTCCGTCGGCGGCGATGTGTCGCGGATCGCGATTCTGGATAATTTCTGCTGGGGCAATCCGGATAAGCCGGACCGTTTGGGAAGCCTGGTCCGCTGCGCCGAAGGCTGTTACAAAATCGCGCTCGATTACGGCGTGCCGTTCATTTCCGGAAAAGACAGTTTATATAACGAATATACACAGGGCAAAAAGTCCATCGCGATCCCCGGAACGATCCTGATCTCCGCGATCGGCATCATCGAAGATGTGACCAAATGCGTCACGATGGATTTTAAGCGCGCCGGGAATTTGATCTATCTGGCCGGAACGACCGGTGAGGAAATGGGCGGTTCGATCTATCTGGACACCTTTGGTTTATTGGGCGCGAACGTCCCGAAGGTTAACGCCAAACAAGCGATGAAGATTTTTCAGGCTTTGCACAAAGCCGTGAAGGCGGGAACGGTCGCCTCGAGCCACGATTGTTCCGACGGCGGATTGGGGACGGCGCTCGCGGAAATGGCCTTTGCCGGGAATTTAGGCGCGGCCGTCCGTTTGGACAAGGTCCACTATAGAGGAAAGGCCAAACGTGATGATTACATCCTGTTCTCGGAATCGAATTCGCGCTTTGTCGTTGAAGTGGACCCGCAACAGCAGAAGAATTTTGAAAAGATCATGAAAGGCCTTCCGTTCAGCCGGATCGGACGCGTGGAAGAGCCGCCCGAATTCGTGATTTACGGAATGCGGAAAAATGTGTGCGTCCAGGCCGCCATTGACGATCTCAAAAAAGCCTGGCAGAAACCGTTACAATGGTAAACAGTGACTAGTGACCTGTGACTCGTGGCTCGAGAAGACGAGTCACTAGACACTAGTCACAAGTCACTTGTAAAAAGGAGTCCCGATGATCCGACGAAGCAAGAAATTAGAAGACCTTAAATTGGAAGACCCCTGGCGTGTCTTTAAGATCATGGCCGAGTTCGTCGACGGGTTTGAGGAACTTTCCGACCTCGGCCCGGCGGTCAGTATTTTCGGGTCGGCCAGGATCAAGAAGACCAACAAGTGGTATAAACTTGCGGAAAAGACCGCGGAACTTTTGGTCAAGGAGGGTTACGCGATCATCACCGGCGGCGGCCCGGCGATCATGGAGGCGGGGAACAAAGGCGCCCTTAAGGCGAAGGGTGAATCCGTCGGTTTGAACATCGACCTGCCGTTCGAGCAAAAGCCGAATAAGTACTGCACGACGCTGATCAATTTTCATTATTTTTTCTGCCGGAAAGTGATGTTCGTCAAATATGCGAACGCCTTCGTCATTTTCCCCGGCGGGTTCGGGACGCTCGATGAGCTTTTTGAAAGCTTGACGCTGATCCAGACCAAACGCATGGAGCGGTTCCCGGTCATCCTCTTCGGCAGCGCGTATTGGAAGGGATTGGTCGAATGGCTGGAATTTACCGTCCTTAAAGAAAAGAACATCGACGCGGATGACCTGTACATTTTCCAGACTGTTGACACTCCGCCGGATGTCATTAAAGTGATCCGGACTTTTTATAATAAAAAGAATGGAAAGTCATAAAGTCAAAATGTCAAAACGTCAAACGCAACAATTTATAAAAACTTTTGCCCTTATGACCTTTTGTCCGTTTGACTTTTTTAAGTATGAATAATTCAGTTAAAGTATTAGTTCTCCGTACCGCCGGCACGAATTGCGACGGCGAGACCGTCTTTGCGTTCAAAAGTTTCGGCGCCCGCGTGGATCTGGTGCATATTAACAAGCTGATCGGCGGGGACGTGAATGTGAACGATTACCACATCGTTGTTTTCCCCGGAGGTTTTTCCTACGGCGACGATATTGAATCCGGCAGGATCTTCGCCAATGAACTGCGCCTGAAACTCGGCGAAGATATTAAAAAATTTATCAGCGGCGGAAAGTTGATGATCGGCATCTGCAACGGTTTTCAGATCCTGGTGAAGGCCGGTATCCTGCCCGGCGCGTTGACGCCGCAGGAAGAAAATGACCATACATCGCCGGTCTCAACGACATTGATGACCAACGATTCCGGAAAGTTCGAGGACCGCTGGATCCATTTGTCGGTGGAAAGCCGTAGCCCGTGGCTGAAGGGGTTAAAGAGAATTATTTACCTCCCGGTCGCGCACGGCGAGGGGAAATTCGTGACCGCTGAGAATTCGGTCTTGGAAAATTTGCGCAGGAACGGCCAGATCGCGTTCCGCTACTGCACATCCGACGGCGGCAAACCGTTTTACCCTGAAAATCCGAACGGCTCGGCCGACCACATCGCAGGGATCACGGATAAGACCGGCCGGATCCTGGGGCTGATGCCGCATCCGGAACGGCATTTTTTATCCACGCAGCATCCGTTTTGGACGCGGTTACCCAAGAACGGCAAATTCGGCGACGGGGCGAAGATATTTGAGAATGGTGTTAAGTATGTTGGGGAAAATCTATTGTAAGTCAAAAGGTCATAAGGGCAAAACGTCAAAGGTAACAACTTTGGATAACTTTTGACCTTTTGACGTTTGACTTTTTGACTGAAAAATAATAAATATGAAAAATATTTCCTACAAAACCGCCGGAGTGAATATCGGCGAAGCGAATAAATTTGTCGAGGGCATCGGCCGGCTGACCAAGTCGACCTTAGACAGCGGCGTTGTCGCCCGCAAAGGCTCCTTCGGCGCGCTGTACGCGGTTCCGGAAGGCTACAAAAATCCGGTGATGGTCTCATCCACCGACGGGGTGGGAACAAAACTTTTGATCGCGAATCTGGCCGGCAAACACGACACGGTCGGGATCGACCTGGTCGCGATGAACGTGAACGATGTTCTCTGCACCGGCGCGAAGCCGTTATTTTTCCTGGATTATCTGGCGTGCGGGCATTTGGACCGAAAAGTTTTGACCGAAGTGATGAAGGGGATCGCGGAAGGCTGCCGCCAGGCCGGGTGCAGTTTGATCGGCGGAGAAACAGCTGAAATGCCGGGGATGTACAAAAAAGAAGATTATGACCTGGCCGGGTTCACGGTCGGGATTGTGGAGCGGGACAAGATCATCGACGGCTCTGCTATTAGGGAAGGCGACGCGGTGATCGGCCTCGCGTCGAGCGGCATTCATTCCAACGGGTATTCGCTGGTCAGAAAAGTTTTTTCCAAGGCCGAGCAGAAGAAATATGCTAAGGAATTATTGGCACCGACGAAGATTTATGTCAAGCCGGTCCTCAAGGCGATCGATCAGTTTAATATTAAGGGCATCGCCCATATCACCGGAGGGGCGTTCTATGAAAAATTGACGAAAGTCCTTCCCGAAGGCCTGTGCTTTGCGATCGACCGCGCGAGCTGGGAAGTCCCAAAAATATTTCAAATGATCCAGAAAAAGGGTAAAATAGGAAATCCTGAAATGTTCCGCGCGTTCAATATGGGCATCGGGATGGCAATCGTGGCGGGCCCGAGTGATGCCGAGGCGGTGCGGAGGTTTTTTGAAAAGGAGAATATCCTGGCTTACAAGATCGGGCGAGTCATAAAGTCTGACAAGAAGATTTTATTTAAGTAAAGTCAAAAGGGAAAGGTAAAAAGTCAAAGGTTTAAGTTAAAAGGTAAAAGTTTTGACTTTTGCCTTGAACTTTTGACTTTTACCTTTTGAGTTTTAACTTTTATATTTAAAAAAGGATTAACTATGAAAGTCCTGATCATCGGTTCCGGCGGGCGCGAACACGCCTTGGCCTGGAAGATCAAGCAAAGCCCGCGCGTCCAAAAAGTTTATTGCGCGCCGGGTAACGGCGGTATTGCGCAGATCGCTGAATGTGTGGATATCGACGCGGCCGATATTCCGGGATTGCTTAAATTCGCCAGGAAAGAAAAGATCGACTTGGCCGTTGTCGGCCCGGAAGCGCCTTTGGCCGCCGGCATCGTCGATGAATTCGAAAAAGCGAAATTGAAGATCTTTGGGCCAAGCAAGGCCGCCGCTCAGCTGGAAGGGAGCAAAGTCTTTGCTAAAGAATTTATGCAGCGCCGCAATATCCCGACCGCGATGTTCAAGACGTTCGAGCGGATCGAGGACGCGAGGGATTTTTTGACCCACGCGCAGTATCCGCTGGTCGTCAAAGCCGACGGGCTGGCCGGCGGCAAGGGTGTCGTGGTCTGCCCGTCGTCGGATAAGGCGATCGAGGCGGTCGACCAGATCATGGGCGATAAAATTTTTAAAGAAGCCGGCGACCGGGTTGTCATTGAAGAATGCCTGGACGGCGAAGAAGTTTCGATCCTCGCGGTCAGCGACGGTGAACGTTTTTGCATCTTGGAATCTTCGCAGGACCACAAACGGATCTTTGATGATGATATCGGCCCCAACACCGGCGGGATGGGCGCGTATTCCCCGGCGCCGATCGTGACCGCGGACCTTTTGAAAAAGATCGAGGCGCGCGTCATTGAACCGACGATTCGCGGGATGGCCGCGGAAGGCGCGCCGTTCAAAGGGATCCTTTACGCCGGGTTGATGATCACTCTCGAAGGCCCGCAGGTTTTGGAATACAACGTCCGTTTCGGCGACCCGGAAGCCCAGGCGATTTTGCCGAGGTTGAAAGACGATCTCGTGGAATTGATGCTGGATGCCGTCGACGGGAAACTGACTTTAAGAAAACTGCAATGGGAACGCCGCAGCTGTGTCTGTGTCGTGATGAGTTCCGGCGGGTATCCGGGAAAATATGAAACCGGGATCGAGATCACCGGGTTGGATCAGGTGAGCGAATCCCAGGCGGCCGTTTTTCACGCCGGGACCAAAAAAGAAGGCGATAAATTTGTCACGTCCGGAGGCCGCGTCCTCGGGGTCACGGCTTTGGGAAGCGGAATCGAAAAGGCGATCGAACGCGCGTACGCCGCGGTCGAGAAGATCAAATTTTACCGCGCGTTTTTCCGGCGGGATATCGGCGCCAAGGCGATCAAGAAAGCGCCCCGCCGTTCGCAGGCCGCGGGGTATCGATGAAGCAGGTCAAAAAGTCACAAGGTCACAACGTCAAACGTGAGAATTTGAAGTAACTTTTGACCTTTTGACGTTTGACATTTTGACCTTAACAGTGAGGTATAACAATGAACAAAATTTTGGTGTCGATCATGATGGGCAGCAAATCAGACCTTCCGACGATGGAAGAGGCCTCTAAAGTTTTAAAAGAATTTGGCGTCGGATACGAAATGAAAGTTTTATCCGCGCACCGCACGCCGCGTGAAACCGTTCAATGCGCCGAAGAGTTGAAAGGCCGCGGGGTCAAGGTCGTCATCTGCGGCGCCGGCGGTTCAGCCGCGCTCGCCGGGGTCGTGGCCGCGCACACCAGTTTGCCGGTCATCGGCATTCCGGTCGAATCGGTTTTAAACGGCCTCGATTCATTGTTGTCGACCGTGCAGATGCCGCCGGGGGTTCCGGTTGCTGCGGTCGCGATCGGCAAGCCGGGCGCCAAGAACGCCGGGCTGTTGGCATTAAGGATTTTAGCGTTGTCCGATAAAACCATCGATGAGAAATTAGCGAAGTTCAGCGACGATCAGCGTCTGAAAATTCTGGCGGAAAAGATCGAAGGGTAAGCAGGTCACATTGAAAACGGAAGTCATTAAAGTCCATCCCCAGTGCCCCGAACTCGACCGGATCGCTCAATGTGCTAAAGTCATTCGGCAGGGAGGGCTGGTGATATTTCCTACCGAAACCGTCTACGGGATCGCGGCGGATTTCAACAACCCCAAGGCCATCGCCCGGCTGCGGCAGGTTAAGAAACGTTCCGACGAAAAACCGTTCTCGATCCTGATCTCGCAAAAGGGGCTGATCTCCAATTACACGTCGGCCGGCGAGCCGGTCGTGTACAAGTTCATTGACCAGTATTGGCCGGGGCCGCTGACCGTGATCGTGCCGGCCAGGGCCGGGAGTGCTACGATCGGCATCCGGATGCCGGACCACGTGATCGCGTTGAAGCTTGTCCAAGAAGCGCAGTGCACCATTGCCGCTCCGTCGGCGAACGTGGAAGGCGCGCCGCCTCCGAAGACGTGCGAAGAAGCGTTGAAGGCTCTGGACGGTTTGGTGGACATGGCGATCGACGGCGGGGAAGCCAAGTACGGCCAAAGCTCGTCGGTGATCGATTTTACGAAAGCAAAGCCGGTGCTCGTCCGGGAAGGCGCGATCGTGCAGGACGACCTGGACCGTTTGGTGAAGACGAAAACAATTTTGTTCGTGTGCACCGGCAACAGCTGCCGTTCCGTGATGGCCGAATACCTTTTGAAGAAAATGGTCAAGGGCCGGAGCGACGTGGAAGTGGTTTCCGCCGGGACCGGGGTCTTTATCAAATCCTCGGCGAGCTCGGAGACGATCGCGGTCCTGAACCGAGAAGGGATGGACGCCTCGCCGCACGTTTCGCAGCCGCTGAACACGATCCTTTTGAAAAAAGCGGATCTGATTTTGGTGATGACCCGGACCCACCGCCAGCAGGTCTTGGACTGGGTTCCGACGGTGGAGAAAAGAGTTTACCTCTTAAGGGAATTTGCCAGCGCGAGCGGGGATTCCGGAATCAACATGGATATCCCCGACCCGATCGGCAAACCGGCGGAATCGTATGAAGAATGTATGCTGACGGTCAAGGATGCGGTGAGTAAGTTGGTAAAGTTAATTTAAAGGTAAAAGTCAAAAGTCAAAATTACAATTCAAAAGTCAAAGGTTTAGAGTTGCGAAGCAACACAACACTTTTGACTTTTCACATTTGACTTTTGACTGATGGGATTCTCATGAAGATATTTATCGGTGCTGATCATCGAGGTTATAAGTTAAAGAACAAGGCCGCCGCATTCTTGCGCAAAGAAAAATACGACGTCGTCGACCTCGGCGCCTGCACCGAGGAGACGCCGTGCGATTATCCCGAACTGTCGTACAAGGTCGGGACAGCCGTCGCCAAACATAAGGACAGCCGCGGCATACTGATCTGTATGACCGGCATCGGGCATTCGATTGCGGCCAATAAAATCAAAGGTGTTTACGCGGCGCTTTGTTATAATGAGCCGGCCGCGGAATTTTCCCGCCGGCACAACAATGCCAACGTGCTGGTTTTGGGCGCGAAATTCGTTCCGGCAAAGAATTTTTCACGCATTATTCACAAATGGCTCATGACCCCGTTTGAAGGAGGACGTCATCTGCGCCGGGTCAAACAGATCAAGGCGATCGAAGGGAAATTTGGTAGAACTCAAAAGTGAAAAGTCAAAAGTCAAAAATATAGAGTCGCAGAGCGACACCACACTTTTGATTTTTTACTTTTGAGTTTTGAATTAAAAGGAAGGTCATTTATGTCAACTTTAAAGAATTTGGACCCTGACGTTTACGGCGCGATCCAAAACGAACTGAAACGCCAGCAGGATAATATCGAACTCATTGCCTCGGAAAATATCGTTTCCGAAGCGGTCCTCGAGGCCCAGGGCAGCATCTTGACGAATAAATATGCCGAAGGGTATCCGGCGGCGCGTTATTACGGCGGGTGCGAATACGTCGATGTCGTCGAGCAACTGGCCATCGACCGCGCTAAAAAGATCTTCGGCGCCGAGCACGCCAACGTCCAGCCGCATTCCGGTTCGCAGGCGAACATGGCCGTGTACCTGGCCGCGCTTAATTACGGCGACACCGTCATGGGAATGGACCTGGCCTGCGGCGGACATTTGACCCACGGGATGAAAATCAATTTTTCCGGGCTCTCTTACAAATTTATTTCGTATGGTGTCGATAAAAAGACCGAGAGGCTCGACTACGATGAGATCGCGGACTTGGCCAAAGAGCACAAGCCGAAGATGATCATCGCGGGAGCTTCGGCGTATTCCCGCACGATCGATTTTAAGAAATTCAGAGAGATCGCGGATTCGGTCGGTGCCTTATTGTTCGTCGATATGGCGCATATTGCCGGACTCGTGGCTGCGGGAATTCATCCGAGCCCGGTTCCGCACGCGCATTTTGTGACGACCACAACGCATAAAACCCTGCGCGGGCCGCGCGCCGGGATGATCCTGTGCAAGGAAGAATTCGCCAAGAAGATCAATTCGAGAATATTTCCCGGGATCCAGGGCGGGCCTCTGATGCACGTGATCGCGGCGAAGGCTGTGGCTTTTAAAGAAGCGCTGCAGCCGGATTTTAAGGAATATCAGAAGCAGATCGTGAAGAACGCGAAAGTCTTTGCCGAGGCGATGGCCCAAAAAGGTTTCCGCATCGTCACCGGCGGGACTGATACTCACCTCTTTATGGTGGACCTGCGGCCTAAAAATATTTCCGGAAAAGACGCCTCGCATATTCTGGATACTGTGCGCATTACCGTGAACAAGAATTTGATCCCGTATGATCCTGAACCTCCGGCGGTCACGAGCGGCATCCGAGTCGGCACCCCGGCGGTCACGACCCGCGGGATGAAAGCGAAGGATATGGAAACGATCGCGGATTTGATCGACCGGGCGGTCGTGAACCGAAGCGATGAAAAGGCTTTGGCGAAGGTGCGGGCGGGGGTTGAGGAGCTGGTGAAGAAGTATCCAATATACGAGAAACTGAAATACTAAGCACTAATTTCTAAATCCTAAACAATTACAAAATACAAATGACAAAAATTCTAAACGTTTAGAATTCGAAGATTTGAGATTAGATATTGTTTAGGATTTAGGGTTTAGGATTTCGAGTTTAACCATGAAATGTCCTACGTGCCATTATAAAGAAACCAAGGTCATCGACTCGCGCTTGAGCGGGGACGGGAATTCCATCCGCCGCCGCCGGGAATGTTTAAAGTGCGAAAAGCGTTACACGACCTACGAATACATCGAACAGGTGCCCTTGATGGTCGTCAAGAAAGACGGCCGCCGCCAGCCTTTCGACCGGACCAAGATCATTTCGGGTTTGGTCAAGGCCTGCGAAAAGCGCCCGGTCTCTATCGACAAGATCGAGGAGATGACGACCGAGATCGAGCGCGCGATCCAGCGGCAGTTCGACCGCGAAGTCAACGCCAACGTGATCGGCGAGCTGATCATGGAAAAACTGGCTGTCGTCGATGAAGTGGCTTACGTGCGGTTCGCTTCCGTTTACCGGCAGTTCCGCGACGTGAACCAATTTATGAGCGAGCTAAAAATTATTCTGGACCGTGAAAAGTCCGCCGAGAAACAAACCAAACCCAAAAGGATTTCCATAGGTGAAGAATGATGATCCATGTCGAATTAAGCAAAATTATTATCGATGAGAAACGCCAGGACCAGGTGATCGTCCTTAAGGAAAAAGGCGGCGACCGGCAGTTCCCGATCGTGATCGGATTTTTGGAAGCCTCGAGCATCAAAATGAAGATCTCCGGCGTTGAAGTGCCGCGCCCGATGACGCATGACCTTCTGGTCAACGTGATCGAGGGGATGGGCGGAAAGCTCGTCAAGCTCATCGTCGATAAATTGGTCGAGAGCACTTTTCACGCCAAATTGGAGATCAAAAAAATTGACGGCACCACGTGCCGGGTCGACTGCCGCCCGTCCGACGGGATCGCGATCGCGGTCCGGGCCGGCGCGGACATTTACGTCGAGGAAGAAGTGCTGAAGAAAACGGCGTTTTTAAAGCAATAAATTCGAAGCACTAAATTCTAAATACTAAACAAATTCGAATGTTCGAAATTCTAAATCTTAAAGTTTTGACGATTCGAAATTAGATTTTAGGATTTGTTTCGGATTTCGAGTTTAGGATTTAGGATTTTTATGTCATTTGCTAATCAATACCCCCACATCCAGCTTATCCAGCAGCTCGCCGCGAAAAGGAGAATACAGGTTTATCTTATCGGCGGGTTTTTGCGTGACCACCTGATCGGCCGGCCGTGCATGGATTTTGATTTCGCGGTTGAAAAAGGCGCGATCCCGTTTGCCAAAAAGTTTGCTGACGTGGTCAAAGGCGCGTTCGTTTTGCTGGATGATAAATTTGGCTGCGCTCGTGTCGTCAAGAAAACTTCGGACGGAACGCGGATCTTTGATTTTGCGGATTACCGCGCTGCAACTTTTGAAAAAGATTTAGCTCATCGAGATTTTGTCCTTAACACCCTCGCTTTAGATGTTCTGAAACTTGATCCGTCGGCAGATTTAGATAAAGCCATTCTCGATAAGACCGGCGCCAAGAAAGATATTGCAAAGAAGATCATCCGGATGACGTCGGCCAAGGCGTTCAAGGAAGATCCGCTGCGTTTACTGCGCGCCTACAGCCTCCGCGCCCAATTGAACTTCAAGATCGCGCCAGCGACGCTGACGCAGATCAAAAAAGACAAGGCGCTGATCAGCGATGTCTCGGTCGAACGCGTGCGCGATGAGTTTTTCAAGATTCTGTCAGCCCCGGAGACCGGAACAGTCCTTAAGGAAATGGACAGGGACGGCCTTTTGGAACAGATCATCCCTCAGTTGAAAGTGATGTACAAAGTCACCCAGGGCGGCTACCATCATCTGGATGTATGGAAACATTCGCTTGAGGCGGTCGTCCAGCTCGACGGGGCTTTGCAGGAATTTAAGACGGACCCGGAGGTGCAGGCGTATTTGAATGAAGAATTCGGCGGGCACAAACGTTTCGCGGTCATCAAGCTCGCGATGCTTCTCCACGATATCGGCAAACCGCAGACGCGCAAAAAAGAAAAGGACCGCTTTTCTTTTCACGGCCATGAGCATGTGGGACGCGACATCAGCCGTCACGTCGCCAAGATGCTGAAACTCTCGACCGATGAGCGCCATATGGTTGAGGATATGATCCGCTGGCATTTAAGGCCAGGGTATTTGGGCGATTTTAAAACGCCCAGTGAACGTGCGGTGTTCCGGTATTTCCGCGACACGAAAGAAGAAGCAGCAAGCATTCTTATCCTATCGATCGCGGACCAACGCGCGACCCGCGGCCCGCTGACTTCCAAAGTCGACGAGAAACACCACGTCGACACCTGCCGGAAACTCATTCAGAAATTTTTTGAGAAAAGAAACGAAACGCCCGTCGTGCGCCTCATCACCGGCCACGACCTGATCAAAAAACTAAAATTAAAACCCTCGCCGTTGTTCGCGAAAATTTTGAGCGAGGTCGAGGAAAAACAGGCGCTGGGGAAAGTTGCGACAAAAGAGGAAGCGTTAGGATTAGCTAGGAAGATTGTTAAGTTGTAGGGGGTGGCCATATTATCACCGAGCGAGTTCCGCAGGACCGCGAAGCGGGCCGAGGACTGTCTGAGCGAATGATAATATGGCCGCCCCTTGAGAGTAAGCATATGAAGATCAAGAATACAACCATTTCCGTCATCAAAGCCGACATCACGTCGCTCGAGGTTGACGCCATCGTCAACGCCGCGAACAATAAACTTTTAATGGGCGGGGGAGTCGCGGGCGTTATTAAGAAAAAAGGCGGGCAGTCGATCGAGGACGAGGCGGTTAAAAAAGGCCCGATCACGATCGGCGCATCTATCGCAACCAAGGCCGGCAAACTGAAATGCAAATATGTCATCCACAGCGCCACGATGGGGATGGATTTTCAGACGGACGAAGACAAGATCCGCGCTTCCTGCGCGAGCGCTTTGCAATGCGCCGATGAATTGAAGATCAAATCCGTCGCGTTCCCGGCCTTAGGCTGCGGCACCGGCGGGTTTCCTTTGAAAGGCGCGGCCAAGATCATGGCGCAGGAAGTTTTGAAATTCCTCCGGCACACTTCTCCGAACACAACCTTACGCGAAATTCAATTCTGCCTCTTTGACGACGAAGCGTTCAAAATTTTTAACAAAGAGATCCCCGGATACATCGCGTACATTATTGAGGAATTGGGCAAAGGGCCGTATGTGACGTGCGATATTATTATTGAAGTTAATGGGGGGATTGTGCTGATCGAGCGCACGAATCCGCCCTTCGGCTGGGCGCTGCCGGGCGGATTCCTCGACTACGGCGAGAGCGTCGAAGAGTGCGCAATACGCGAAGCCAAGGAAGAAACGAATTTGGAGCTCAAGGATCTGAAACAATTCCACACGTATTCCGAGCCCGGGCGCGACCCGCGGTTCCAGACCGTCACCGTCGTCTTTACCGCAGCAGGCGTCGGCAAACCCCACGCCGGTGACGATGCCAAGGGGTTGAAAGTTGTTAAATTCGCCGAGTTGCCGAAGTTAAAGTACGCATTCGATCACAACAAGGTTATCGAGGACTATTTGAGAAAGTTTGGAAAATAGTTTTGCGTTTGAGCATTAATGAGCACGCGATTTACGGAGCGTCAGCGCCCGTAAATCGCCGGTGCGAATTAATCCCAGGAGCGCCTTTTGCGACGAGGGATGATAGGGTGGTGGGGGATTGGTTGAAAAATAAGCACGGGGAATAGGCACGGGAATAGGTACGTGTCCCCGTCGAAGTGTCCCCGTCGAAGGTGCGGAATTGAAAAGTGAACGGCCGTTCACTTTTGGGAATTCCCGCCCGTAGGCGGGAATTGGCCGCCGGGCTTGACAGGCGCTGGGGTTGGTATTACACTGTATATACAATGTGATAACGTCTCACAAAGCCCCGCCACGGCGGGGCAGGGAGAATATATGATCAAGAAATTAACGACCCACGGGAACAGCTGGGCCCTCATTCTGGAAAAGGGTGTTTTGGACCTGCTGAAGATCACACCTCAAACACCGCTGGAGATCTCGACCGACGGACGCAACCTCATTATTTCTCCGGTAGGGAAAGCCAAGCGCGAGAAACTGTTCAGATCCGCTTTGGCCAAGGTCAACAAAAACCACAGTAAAACGCTCAAAGCCCTCGCCGGGTAATTGCGCCATGATCATGAAAAAAGGTCCGGAGTTCCTGACTTTGGCGGAAGTCATTGAGATCCACGCAAATCAGATCGAGCTTTACGGCGGCCGGCACGGCGTCCGCGATATGGGGCTCTTGCAGTCCGCTTTGGCCCAGCCGCAGGCTGGTTTTGCCGGAGAATGGCTGCACGCGGATATTTTTCATATTGCGGCCGCGTATGCGTTTCACATCTGTTCCAACCATCCATTTTTCGACGGTAATAAGCGTACGGCCTTAGCCGCAGCGTTGGTCTTTTTGATCCTGAACGGCCAAGAGATCAAAGACCCTAAACAGCGCCTTTTGGATGCGATGCTCGCGATGGCACAGGGGAAGTTGAGCAAAGAAAACTTTGCGCAGATATTAAGGGAATTGGCAGGAGCATAACTAAGGAAACAAAAAATAGGGACAGCCTGCCTACCGGCAGGTAGGTTGTGTGTCCCCGGGTGGAAACCCCCCGGCGCGCAGATAGTTTTGGAGGAAATCCCGCGGCGCGGGGATTACATTCATCAAGTTAGAAACATCAAGTTAGAAATCCCTTGCCGCAGATGCGGCAAGGGATAAATTCGCACATGTAATTTATGAGCGCTTCGCTCCATAAATTACGTGCTCATTTATGAAAAAATGCCGATATTGCAAGGTTGTCTTTCATCACCCCGGCCGGATGCGCTGCTTGTATTGCGGCACCATTTTGAAGGTGTTGAGCGACGACGAGCCCTTGGGGGACGCCGTCGCTTTTTTGTCTCAGGAGGATGACACCACGGTCGTTTTGTCCAACGATACCGGATCCCTGGGAAAGGTTATTCGGGAAAAAGATACCCTCCGCCCGGAAGACGCGCGTTATGCGATCGCCAGTTATTTTAAATCACGCACGTTCTATTTTTTTTATTGGCTCAGCCGGAATGAGCTTAAAATGGGAAAAGGATATAAACGGTTCTTTATTCACCCCTTTAATGCTTTCTTTTTTTTGATGATCCCGTGGGCGGTGATCAATGTGGCCGATTCTTTATTTTTTCATCTCCGGTACCGGAGGTATTGCCCGACCTGTAAGTGGAAATACGCGGGCCGAAGCGCCGGCCACGCCCCCCGGGAATGCGCTTATAACCGAGAATACACGCTGGTCATTAATGCCATTTTGACGGGGTTTATCGCCCGCCTTGAACCCACTTTTCACGGCCAGGCCGACGCTGAAGTGAAGCGGGGCCAGCGCAGCGCTTACCTTGAGCTATGCACGCATAACAATAAACATGAAAAGGCTCTGGATATTGCCAGCATCTGTTTTTCCTGCGGATTGATAACGTATGTCCTCATCGCCACAGTGGTCTATTGTTCGCGAAATTTATCCCGCCTTCCCATAACACCCCAGGCTTCAGCCCGGGGATGGGAAAGCGGCGGGATTCCGCTCCGCGAGGGGCAGGTGTAGAAAGGAACCGCGGGCTTTAGCCCGCGGGGGCTCCATGAAAAAATCTTTCCGAAAAATATAGATAGAGTAAACGCGTGAATTTTAATCTTTTGAAACATCATTTAAGAAAACCGTTCTATTCCTGGAAGAATAAGTATTTGAAGCAGGCGATGCGCCGGGAAGCTGAGGCGGCCGGAGATCTTGCGCGAACCGCCGATGAGGCGGCCGAGTACCTTTCCGAACCGGCGCACGAGATCCTTCGCAAATACCGCCGGGGAAATTTTCAGGAAAGAGAATTTTTTGAGCGGCCCGGCCTTTCAGCGGAAGCGGTCGAAGGGTATTACAAAAATAACGCGACGTACATTTATGACCTCCCGTTCTGGAACGCCGAGCACAACCGCCCCAAATTTTTGCGGCTGATGATGCTCGGCCGGCTGAGACAGTTCGGATGCCGGGAGATCCTGGATTTCGGGGCGGGGGCGGGCGACCTGTGCATTGAGCTGGCGCGGAACGGATTTACGGCGGTGTACTTCGACTTAAGCGAGCGGCTGTCTGATTTCGCGCGGTGGCGGTTTAAGAAAAGAGGGATCAGCGTCGAGATGTTCAAGGGCTGGGAGGAACTTAAGGGCCGGCAATTCGACTGCATCGTGAGTTTTGATGTTTTTGAACATATCAATGGCCTTCCGGCGGCGGCCGCGGCGGTGTGCGCGCACATCAAGCCCGGCGGTCTCTGATATTTTCCGGCGCCTTCAGCGGCGGCGGGGCGCATCTCGCGGAGAACGAGATTTATGCCGACCCATCGAGGATGATGTCTCTGTTGAACGGTTTCGGGATGGAGTTTGTCGACCGGTTCGGCCAATTTGCTTTTTACCGGAAACAGCGTTTCCGGTAAAAAGCGGTTCGCGGCCGTGCGGGTTCTCCGCGGTAAATTTATCTAAACGTAATACCCGGCAATTGCCATACCCCGCCCGCCTCAGTAACCGGCCGTCCGTTAGGGAATTCGACATCATCATAGACAACATCGTCAGCGTCAAACCCAATGTAATAGTTCAGCGCTCCGCTGTTAATGGGCAGGTAATCGCCTATTTTCCCTCCGAGGAAATATACATTTCTCAGTGGGCCGCCGACCAATAAGGCTCTGGCAACAACGTTGGGTTGATTAGGCCCGCCGTTTCGCCAAGAACAGTTGACCACAGCTAACCCATTTAGCGGTGTCGTTCCTACATTAGGCAAGAAAAATCCTTGAGCCGCAATGAATGCTGTCGAAGCAACTTCAACACCATACATAACCGCATTGACTGCGCCCCGAATCGCAAATCGTGTCAGATCAGGGTGGTTCGGAAAAGGTTGTCCGGCCCATGTCCCGGGTCCAAGGGCTAACCCTTGATGGGAAATATCCGCGTTAAATTCTGCGTTATAAATCGCAGGGGTGTTTTGAAAACCAACGCCGTTAATGCGGGCGTTAAATATGACCTTGTTCGCATATGTCGCTGTGGGCCCTTCCGATTCATCGCCGTAATCAATGTCATAAAGATAGGTCGTCGATCCGCCGGCGAATCGATGGCCTTGCGGGGTCACCCAAAGAGGAATCCCTCGGTATTTTGTGTTTTTAACGACGAGAAAGTTTAATTCACCACCGTTAGTACCGCCGCGGATAATGCTGCCTGTTTGATCCTGGACCAGCGGGTCGCTGACAACTTTAACATTTTCGACCCATGTTTTATTGGTCATGATCCCGTTGTGCCAAGTGTATGCCGAATCAACAAGATAACGATTAAAGACAATTTGTTCTCGATCGCCATGACCGACTATTTTTAAATAAGTGTCTTGTGCTTGAGGATCAGGGTATTGAAACTGCAGCCCAAAGGCATACGGCAGTGAAGAAGGAAGGACGCGGATGATGCCGCCGTCAACCCGCCGATTTCCCAAGACCGGAAGATTAATCGCCATGACGCGATCAACAGCCTTTTGTAAAGTCCGGCATGGCAAATTTCCATTTTCGGCAACGCACGTCGTATCGTTTCCGCTCACATTCTGCACATACACAATAGGTTCGGGATAGCGTCCGTTATCGACGCGAATAAATTGAGAATGTAATCCTGATGTTATTGTTCCAATTGGTCCATTGGCGGGGTCGGTTGAAAGAGCGCCTTGCAAAACACGAACTGTCCCATGAGAGGGATAAACTTTGGCACGGATTTCAACGCTTAAACCGGCAGCAAGCCCTTCTGAAGTCAAGCGAGTGCAATAGCCTGGAATATCTGTTTCAGGGTTCGTGGTTTTTTCAGTGACGCTGACCCATGGCCCGCCGTTAGCGGACATTTCAACCCGCTGAATACCACTGTGGCCCGGACCCTCTCCGTTCGTATGCACTGCAAAAACGCAAATATTTTTTCCCGTGACTCCGTCTCGCCCACCGATCAATTGATGCGGGGCTTCGTCATCCCATCGGGCAATCGGATATTGATCATAAAATTGATTGGAAGGATTTCCTTGTGCCGGAGGTTCTGGAGTTGGCCCCGTAAATCCATTGCCGGGGATCAGCGCGGGAATCTGCTGCGGGCATTGTCCAAACCGTAATGGAACCACCCCGGAAGTCGCGATCAATCCTTTTGGATAAAAATAGAGAAAACCGAGATCGATGTCGGCATAGTTTGAGTTCGGTCCGATCCAGAAGCTGGGGGTAGTAAGATTATTAACAGAATTAATAAAAGTGGCAAAATTGATGCATTGGGCAATATTATTTTGACATTGGCTCGGCAATTGTCCTGGCGGAAATGTCAGAACATATCCAAGGAATGGCTGCACCTGCGATCCAAAGGGATGGGTCATCTGAGCAGTAATATTGGTCCCTCCGCACTGCTCTATAGGGTTGGCCGGTGTGACCGAAACTTGAATGGTCGGAGCATTTTTGCTGCCTGCCTGAATAGGCGTAGATGAGATACCATAATTGATTACGGCTGTCAGGATCAGGATCAAAGCTATTTTGCGATAGGTCATAAATATTCCCCTTTTTATTGTGGTTAATACGTCACATAATAAGTATGCGTCATCTTTGGCATAAAAAAAGGGGGTTGAGCTGTTTTGGAGAAAACGTTTTCAGGGGCCGTTTTTTGTGGTTTAATGACTCATATGAAAATTTATCAAGCCGATAAGGCAGTTTTTATCTTTCGCAACAACGCTGTTGAATTCCTGAACGGTTTGACGGCCAACGCGATGGACAAGGCGCAGAATGCTTTTGTCGATATCCACGGGATGATCATTTCGGTTTTTGACCAGCTGGTTCTGAACGACGAAGAGGTCCTGACGGTGTTGGAGAGAGACCGCGTTGAGGCTGTTTTGAGCCATCTGGATCGTTATATGCGGGTGAGCGGGGTGAAGGTAGGGCAAAAGGATTGGAACGTTTATTTCGATTGTGTAGGGAACACGGCGCTGGCTGAGGGCGATTATGTTATCCCGCAGAAAAAGGGCCGTCTCATTGTAACCCCAAGGCAGTTACAGCCGATGATGAGTGAAGAGGATTTTAGATTGTTTCGCGTGCAGAATAATATTTCGCTGCAGGGCGTTGATTTTAAGGCCGGGGAATTCCTGCTCAATATTAGCGAAGAAGACTTTGTTTCATTCACGAAGGGATGTTTTTTAGGACAGGAGCCGATCTCCAAAGTCCACAACCGCGCCAAGCCGAGCTGGAAGCTGGTGGTGAAGGCGGAAGATGACTGCTCCGATGAGGAGAGGGCGAAAATGACGTCGAGAGTATCAGATTTGAGCAGTAAAAAAGTAATGGGTTTTGTCCTGATTTCCTCTAATAAAATTAAGGAAAATCAGGACTAATCCCATTTCCGCATATTTTCCCTGTTCTCCGGCGGGAATGGAAATATTCGATTAAGAAAAAGGAGTCCCGGATTGGATGGCGCATGCGCTGCCTCTGGAGCGCATGCCATTCAGCGAGTAAATGTTAATAGTGCTTCCCCGCATTTTCTGCGCTTCGATAATCTTACTCAAACCCTTAAGGTTTTCAAGGCCTCTCAGCAATAATCTTCCGGAAAATCATCGCCTGGTTCGACAGGCGCCCACCTTCTAAAAGAGGACAAAGAGGACACCACCTTCTAAAAATATGGAGTTTTAGAGAGTTTATGTTACAATAATTTCCGCTTTAGAGTGTAAGAGACTTTCAAGAGAAGGAGCCCTATGGGTATTCGTACCAAAACCGTCCACACCGGTGTTTACAAAGATAAGACCTTTAATTCGGTCACGACACCGATCTATCCGACGTCGACGTTTGCCTTTGAAAAATTAGGCAAGAACAAGGGCTACGACTATACCCGCAGCGGCAATCCGACGCGTTCAGCGCTGGAAGAAAATATCGCCGCCTTGGAAGGCGGGGTGGCGTGTTCCGCCACCGCGACCGGGATGGCCGCGATCACCGCCGTGTTATTTTATTTCAAGCCCGGCGACCATATCGTCACCGGCGATGACATTTACGGCGGGACCTACCGGCTGTTCAAATATGTTTTCGAGCCGATGGGCTTTGAGTTTTCTTTCATCAATATGAGGGACCTCAAGGCGGTCGAGAAGGCGGTCAAATCCAATACCAAAATGATTTGGATTGAAACGCCCTCGAATCCATTGCTTAATATTATCGATATCGATGCCGTTACCAAAATCGCCAAAAAGAAAAAGATTTTGAGTGCGGTTGATAATACATTCTTATCGCCGTATTTTCAGAGGCCTTTCGAATTCGGCGTCGACCTGGTCATTCACTCGACGACAAAATACATCAACGGCCACAGCGACGTCGTCGGCGGCGCGGTCATTTATGCCGATAAACAGCTCGAGGAGCGCGGGCGGTATTTGGTCAACGCGCTTGGCGTTTCCGAATCGCCGTTCGATTGCTGGCTCGTTTTGCGCGGGGTGAAAACTTTGGCCCAGCGCATGGAAGCGCATGAGGCGAATGCCCTGGCGGCCGCGCAATTTTTGGAAAAACATAAGAGCGTTAGGAAAGTTTATTATCCGGGGCTTAAAAGCCATCCCCAGCAGGAGTTGATCAAGAAACAGATGACGGGATTCGGCGGGATGCTGGCCTTTGAGCTGGATACAAAAAAGATTTCTTTGGATAAATTCTTTGCTAAGCTGAAATACTTCGCGCTGGCCGAGTCGCTCGGCGGGGTTGAGTCCTTAATTGAGGCGCCGTGGTTCATGAGCCACTCCTCGATGGGGGAAAAGGCCCTTCTCGCCTCCGGCATCACCAAAGAAACGGTGCGCGTCTCCGTCGGTATCGAGGACGCGCAGGACTTGATTGATGATTTAGGAAATGCGTTAAAGGCATAAACCCGAAGCACTAAACCCTAAATTCTAAACAATATCAAAATCCCAATTACCAAATCCCAGTGTTTTGATATTTGGATTTAAGATTTTGAATTTGTTTAGAGTTTAGGATTTAAAATTTAGGATTTTAATGGTATCTGCCCCATCCCGCAATCTCTCTCTCTCCGATCCCGACGTGCTTTTGATGCTGGAATTTCAAAAGGGCGGCAAGGCCTCTTTTGAAGCGCTGACGCGGAAATATTACGGACGGGTCTTTAATTTTATCCTCCGCATTGTTTTACGCCGTGATGCGGCTGAAGATTTGACGCAGGAAGTTTTTATCAAGGTCTATCATTCCGGGGATCAATACAAGCCTCAGGCGAAATTTCAGACGCTGGTCTTTACCATTGCCAAGAATTTGGCGCTCAATGAGGATAAAAATTTTTTGCCTGCTGATGAAGAGCTCGCGCGGGACGAGACCGCCCGGCTGGTGAAAGAGGCGATCCATTCTTTGCCGGAGAATCAGCGGATCGCCGTGATCCTGCGGCGGTATGAAAATTTTTCGTACGAGGAAATCGCGGAATCCCTTAATTGCTCGACGGAAGCGGTCAAGCCGCTGTTAAGCCGGGCGAAGGAAACTTTGAAAAAAAGCTTTCGGATTACGTAAAGATATAGAAACTCATTCATTTTATCGTGCTAAATATACAGAGGAAAGTCAATGAATTGCCCAGAAGTCCGGAATTTGCTCCCGATCTTCCTCGACAATGAACTTCCGGAAGATCAAAAACAGGATATTCAGGTTCATCTGACCGGTTGTAATGCCTGCCGTTTGGAACTGCAGGAGTATAAGCGGTCCTGGCAGATGCTGGAGGCCTGGAAGGATGTTGAGCCTGAGACAGGGTATATCGGCCGGTTCTGGGCGGAGTTGTCCGGCCGCACGCCGTGGAACATTAAACTTCAGCAATGGTTCCGGCAGAGGGTCTTTACTCCTCAGCTGATCGCAGCCACCGTCGTGGCGGCCGTGTTCGTCGCGGCCGGGTTTCTTTCGGTGCGGAATTATGCGCGGATCCAGGAGACTGAAATACTTTTGACCAAACTGCCTGCCGAGGAAGCGGAAGTCGTGGATAATCTGGAATTTCTCTCCGATTATGATGTGCTCGAGGATCTGGAGATCCTCGAGGACATGGAAATATTGGAAACGTTGGAAGAAATAGAATCGTAAAAGATGATGAAAAAAATATTTTTGATGATTTTTTTGATCTTCGGCGCGTTTAGCGCCATCGGGTGGGCCGAAGAGTCTCCGGCTGTTCGGGAAGAAACGCTCAAAGCGGAAAAGGCGCGGTTCTTTCACCCTGACCGGAAAAAGAAAATTTTGGAAAAATATGAGCGTTACCAAAAGGCCCCGGAGGAAGAACGCCGGCGGATCCGCCGCAATTGGAAGAAGTTCCGCGACACCCCCCAGGATGAGCAGGATAAGATGCGGAAAAGATTTAAGCGCTGGCAGAAACTTTCCCCGGAAGAAAAGGCGCGTTTGAAGGAACGCTGCCGAAAACTGAAAGAGATGTCGCCCGAAGAACTTCAGCGGCTTGAGGAGCGCCGGGCGAGATGGCGCGCCTTGCCCCAAGAACGCCGGGAGAAGGTGAAACAGCATTTGAAGAAGCGCCGGCAGCGCCGTAATTAATCCATTGGCAAAAAGTTAGGTTTTTGTTAAGATAGCCCACGTTATGTACGTTATGAATCTTCGCAAATTATCCGCCGCAGTTATTTTTTTTATCCCGTTTTTGATGGGCCTGTCTTCGATCGCGCTTAAGGATATCGAAACAGCGATCATCGAGCGGAATTATCCCCAAGTCGAAACTCTGGTGCAGTCCTTCATCGCCCAGAATCCAAATAAAGATGAATCCGACGCGGCTCAATATTATTTGGGTTTAAGCCTGTTATATCTTTCCAAATATTCGCAGGCGCGCGAAGTGTTCGATCAACTCATCGAGTATAAACCGCAGGTGAGATTACGGGACAAGGCGTCGATCGCCATTATCGATTCGTATTATTTGCAGGAACATTATCATGACGCGGTGGAACGGGCGCACGCGCTTCTCAAATCGAGCCCGCAGTCGGAATTTGAAAGTTTGGTCTATTTGAAACTCGCCCGCGCGAATTTGAGGCTGGCGCGATGGGACGAGGCGCAGAAATATTTGAAAAAGATCGTCGGCAGTTTTCCGAACAGCCTGGAAGCCCATGCGGCCAAACAGCTCCTGGAGGAAAAGCAGAATTTTTCCGTCCAGATCGGGGCTTTTTTGGAACGGGAAAGGGCCGAACAGGCCGCGGAAAAGATCAAGCAAAAGGACGAATATGCTTTTATCGTGGAAACGGTCGACAGCAGCGGACGGAAATTTTACCGCGTGCGCGTCGGCCAGCTTTCACTTTTGAAAGACGCCAAAGAGTTGAAAAAGAAACTCGCCAATCTGGGATACCCCTCCGAAGTTTATCCGTAAATTGAAAACCACAAGATACAAAATCCAAATTACAAAATACAAATCACAAACAAATTACAAATTTCAAGCCCAAGAGCGTTGTGATTTGTGGTTTGTAGTTTGCTTGTAATTTGTATTTTGTGATTTGTAATTTTATGAATAATTCTGCAATTATTTTCATTGCCGGCCCCACCGCCGTCGGGAAAACGGACGTCGCGCTCGCTTTGGCTCAAAAGCTTAAAGGCGAGATCGTTTCGTGCGATTCGATGCAGGCCTATAAGGAGGCCTCGATCGCCAGCAATAAACCTTCCGCCGGTCAGCTGAAGAAAGTCAAACATCACTTGTTGGGGATCGTCTCGGTCAAAAAAGAATTCGATGTAGCGGCATTCCAAAAGAAGGCTTTTGCCGCCATCAAAGGGATCCTCCGTCGAGGGAAGACGCCGATCGTTGCCGGCGGCAGCGGAATGTATATGCAGGTTCTGCTCGATGGGATCTTTGATCGGGCGCAAAAGAATGATCGTCTGCGGGGAAAGCTGGCGGAAGAATTAGCGAGCAGCGGAGCCGATGTTTTGTATTCCCGTTTAAGACAGGTCGATCCGCCGGCAGCCGCAAAAATTCATCCCAACGATCACCGACGGGTGATCCGGGCGCTGGAGGTTTTTGAACTTAAAAAACAGCCGATTTCAGAAGTGAAGAAGAACCGGAAAGGATTGTGGGGAACGTATCCTATTAAAGTTTTTGCCTTGAATCGTCAGCGGGAGGAATTGTACAGCCGGATCAATGCGCGTGTGGAGGAGATGTTCGCCGGCGGATTGGTCGACGAGATGAAGAAGATAAGCACAATGAAATTAAGCAAGACCGCCCAGGGGATGATCGGGCTTAAAGAGGTCAGCGGTTTTTTACGGGGAGAATATGACCTGGAGCGCGCCAAGTATCTTTTAAAACGGAACACCCGGCATTTTGCCAAGCGCCAGCTCACGTGGTTTAGAAAAGATAAGCGGCTGCAGTGGATTCACATTGCGGAAGGTGATAGACTGGAAACAATTGTAAATCAAATCGTCGAAATGTCAAAAGGTCAAACGTCAAAAGTAAAACCTTTGGACAACATTTGACATTTTGACCATGCCTGCCGGCAGGCAGGCTTATAACATTAGACCTTTTTTATGAAAGAAAAAATTCTCTTAGCGATCGTCAGTATGAAGCATGACCAGTCGAATTCCTGGACCGTGGAAGACACGGCTAAGGAAATGGAAGAGCTGGCCAAGGCCTGCCGCGGCGAGATCTTCGGGAGTGTGATGTGCCCGGTGGACACGCCGACCGCGTCTTCTTTTATCGGATCCGGAAAAGTCCAGGAGATCGCGGAATTATGCCAAGCGCATAATATCGATACGGTCATTTTTAATCAGGATCTCAAAGGGTCTCAGCAGCGGAATATTGAAGAGGTCATCAAGGTCAAGACGATCGACCGGACCCAATTGATCCTGGACATTTTTGCCCGACGGGCGTCGAGCCAGGAAGGCAAGATGCAGGTGGAATTGGCTCAGTTGCAGTATTTGTTGCCGCGCTTGGTTGGAAAAGGCGTTGAGTTGTCGCGTTTGGGCGGCGGGATCGGGACCCTGGGGCCCGGTGAAACGAAACTCGAAGTCGACCGCCGGCGGATCGGCCAGCGCATTGACCATCTGCGCCGCAATCTGAAAGAAGTTGCCTCCGGACGCGCGGTCAAGCGCAAGAAGAGGCAGGAGCAGGGTGTTCCGATGGTCTCGCTCGTCGGGTACACCAATGCCGGAAAATCTACCCTGCTGAATTATTTGACTCAGGCCGGGCAAAAGGTCGAGAACGCCGTGTTCACAACACTGGATTCTTTGGCCCGCCAGTATGTTCTTCCTAATCATCAAAAGATCGTTGTCTCCGACACCGTCGGGTTCATTCATGACCTGCCGCACCATTTGGTGGAATCTTTTAAGGCAACACTCGAGGAAGTGGGTGAGGCCGACCTCTTACTGCATGTCCTCGACGTGAGCCATCCGCAGTTCCGGAATTTGTACGACGCGGTCATTGATGTCTTGGACCAGCTGAAAGTTCAGGATAAACCCACGATCGTGGTCCTCAATAAGATCGACAAATTAAAAGACAAGGCCTGGCTGAAAGACCTTAAGAAGAACTTTGACAATGCCGTCGCTATTTCCGCCTTGACCGGGGAGGGGATCGACGATCTGAACCTTCACATAATGCGGGAACTGTCGATGTCGATGGCGGAGATCGATGTGGTGATCCCGATCAACCGCATGGATTTGGTCAATTTAGCCCATAAAGAAGGCCAGGTGTTGGCTATAAAATATTATAACGACACGATCAACCTCCGCGCCATTGTCCCGGTTTCTATCGCCGGGAAATTTGAAAAGATAAAGTAATTCCCAAGAAAACGTTATCCGCACGCATTCCCGCCGCCCTTGTCCTAGTATGGAATATTGGTATATACTTTAAGCGGCTTTCAATTTTGATTTTTAAGAGGAGGCGCATTTGACGAAAGTATTCAATGCTCTTTTATTTTTTGTTTTAGCTGTTGTGACCTTTCCGCCGGTCAGTGTCCATGCCCAGCTCAGTTATGCCCCCGCGCAGCCGGTTTTTGTCGCGCCCAAGACCGTGGAATTCAGCGGAAAACATCTCTTTGTCCAAGGAAACCCTTTCCCCCTTAAAGGGGCCAATGACTCGGTCTTGCCGATCAGCACGTTTTATGTCGGTCCGCCCAATGGGGTTTGTGCGTACGTTAATCCCGGCTTCGCTTGTATAGGGGGGTTAACTTCATATGATTTAGGTTTTGCTTTAGATCAGGAAGTGCTGCTGGTTAGGGCATTGGGCGGAAATACGATCCGGACATTTGACAAAATTACCCCTTCTCCAATGTCCACCGCGCCTTCTTCGGAAATTTTGAGATACGCCAGACAGCGCGGCGTCATGGTGATTGCCGGATATTGGATGAATGATGCGGATTTTACCAATCCGCAGGTTCGGAATAATTACATTACTGATTTTGGTAATTATGTCAATGCTCTGCGGCAAGACCCGAATTATGACAAGGTTCTCATGATTGGGTTAAGCAATGAGAATAATTCCAGATTTTGTTCCAATATTCCTAACTGCACTAGTCAGCAGAGGCAGCAACAGGCCGCGGCTTTTTATTCTTTAGTCAATCAAATGGCCGGTCAGGCCAAGGCTGGTGATGCAGACCCGCGGCCCATTATGGTCGTGAGCGGCGAGTTAGGAGATATAGGGGATGTGACAGTGAACGCGAGTGACAATTTTACACCGTTTATTGACGCATGGGGTGTTAATGTTTATAGGGGAAATTCCTTTTTTGGGCTTTTGGGTCAGTATGCAGCCAGGTCAAACAAACCGCTCGTGGTCAGTGAATTTGGTATGGATGCCTGGGATGCCCGTAACGGCGGGAACCATGATCCTGCAACCCAAGCCGGTTATGTGGGAACTCTTTGGGATGAGCTTATCGCGGATTATCGGAATCCTAACGGTGTTTCGGCAGGCGGGTGTGTTTTCCAGATTGTGGATGGTTGGTGGAAAGCGAATGTGTCGAATTTGTGGGTTCCTGGCGTTGCTTTGCATGAATCGGGAGGATGGGCTAACCTAGGTTTCCCCGACGGTCAGGCTGACGAGGAATATTGGGGCTTATTTGAAAGAGCTCGCAGTGCGATCCCTTATTTTGACAGTTATACTCCGCGGGCCGCCGCCATGGTGACTCAACAGAAATTGAATCAAACCTGGTAGAAATTTTTTTATTTCCTGTTCAGTTTAGCGAAAGGCCGTCCGCCTAAGGCGGACGGCCTTTTTCGTTTTTACGTAGTTTGAATATCTAATTAAATAAATTAGAATAATTGACAAAAAAATTATCATATGCTATATTTTATTCAGCGACAAGGAGCAGCGACCGCGATGAAAAAATCTCAAAAGCAATCCCAGCATTTTGATATTGAAATAAATCCTGATGAGCCTCTTTTTATCATTAGCATCGTGAGTGTGATGGTGGAGATCCCGATATGGACGCTCAGGAAGCTTGACGATATGGGCATTGTTCAGCCCAAACGTATAGGAAAGAAAACACGCTGCTATTCACAAGAGCAGCTTAAAGTTTTGAAATACGTGCATTATTTAATGGAAGAAAAGGGTGTGAACATCAGCGGGATCAAGATGATATTGGAGCTGGATACCTAATGAACATATGGATCATTTTTATCATCGTCACGCTCGTTTTAGGGATCATCCTTTTGTCAGGGAAGAATGTCCCGGCCCAGCGAAAGAGCCGCGAAAACCAGCTTAAGGAATTCGCTCATTTTTGGGAAGGCACATTAAAGCCTTTGGAAGGATACGAAGATTCCTATTGGATCGCGTTTAAGTTTGGCGGCCGCGATTTTGAGTTCGAGGACATTCAGGATAAAGGGTTCCAGGAAACAGAGTATAAAGGTTTTTTAAAGACAAGGACTGCGACGGATTTCACGCTCGGTTTTACCGAAGCGCCCCGAAAGAGCATTAAGACCGATATTGTTCAGGCGTCCCATATCGGGGAACCTTTTGCGGAAACGGTTGCGGTTCCGAAGGAATTGAAGGCATTCAGTGTTTTTTCCAACCGGCCGCAATGGGTGAACGCTCTTTTCAGAGATTACCGGATCCTGGATGTTTTTGTGAGTGTGAAAGGTTCCGGAGGCCGGGCAGAGCCGGTGATGCCTTTGCGGGTTCAGAACGGGACGATCAGTCTGGAATTTGCTGCATCGCACACGATGAAAGCCAACTTGAACGATGTCCGCCAAAGTGCGGCAAAGCTGGAACGTTTTGTGGCCGGTCTGACCACTTTGGCCAAGGCGATCGAAGCTGAACAGGCCAAAAATCAAAATTGATCGCCCTAGATCGCCCTATTGACAATGTTGACAAAGAAAAGTCTTTTGTTATAATACCGCCCTAGCAGTCACGGCCTTAGAGTGCTAAATATTTCATTGCAGAGATTTAACTCAAATCATCTAGTGAAGGATAGGGGAGACGGAATGGTATCCAAAAGAGCAGATTCGCGAGAGCGGAAAGATCTGATTCTTGGGATCGTGGTTGAAGAGTACATCAAGACCATTAACCCGGTGAGTTCAGCGAATATCGTTGAACAATTTCCTTTGGATTTAAGTTCCGCGACCATCCGTAATATCCTGGCGGAATTAGAGGAAGAAGGTTATTTGACCCATCCGCATACCTCTGCCGGCCGCATCCCGACTCAGAGCGGATACCGGTATTATGTGGATAAACTGATGCACCAGATCCAGCTGCTGGAAGAAGAGAAAGACCGCATTAAGGCCGAGTACCGCAAAGATGTGAACGAGTTGGAAAATTTGATCGAAAAAACGTCCGCGGTCATTTCCGATATCACGGAATACACCAGTATTGTTTCGGTGGACGGTTGGAGCGATAAGTTTTTTTTAAGAGGGATCGACCGGATCGTGCAGTACCCGGATTCCCGGGATGTGAAGCGGATCGGAAATATTTTGCATGCCCTGGAAGAGAAGGAAAAAATTTTGCATATCATCAACCGCGACCTGGTCAATAAGGTTCAGATCTACATCGGGCATGAATTGGCCTTTTCTGAGATGGACGATTGTTCGATGGTTATTTCCGGTTATCAGACCAGCAAAGGTGCGAGCGGCCGTATCGCGGTCTTGGGCCCGACGAGAATGAATTACCGAAAAGTCGTTTCAGCCTTGAATTATTTTTCCCAATTAATACGCGAAGTCAGGTAGCGGGTATGTCGAATAAAAAGGATGAGGAAAAGATGGAAGCTGAAGGGCAGCCGGTCCAAGCGCAGGACGCGCAGGAAGAAACAGTCGAGCTCAAAAAAGCGGATTACGAAAAATTGCTCGCTGAAGTCGCGGAATATAAAGATAAATATGTGCGCCTCTTCGCCGAATTTGACAATGTCCGCAAACGCAACGAACGCGAAAAGATCGAATTCATCAAATATGCCAATGAAGGGTTGATCGCGCAGTTTTTGAATATCCTCGACGATCTGGAGCGTTCTATTGAGGCGGCCAAGCAGAACCACCAGGACTACACGGCGTTTTTAAAGGGTATTGAAATGGTAATGGCGCAGGTGTATGACATGCTGAAGAGAAACGATGTGACGCCGATGGAATCCGTCGGAAAAAAGTTCGACCCTCACTGCCATGAGCCTTTGATGCAGGTGGACTCGAACGAACATGAGGACGGAACGGTCGTCGAAGAATTTCAAAAAGGATATTATCTAGGGGACAGGGTTGTCCGTACGGCGAAAGTTAAAGTAGCAAAAAAATCGTGACCAGTGACTCGTGGCTAGTGCCTCGGATCGAGTCACTAGTCACTAGTCACGAGCGACGAGTCACATAAATTTCAAGGAGGTAGTGAGTATGGCTAAAGCAATTGGAATCGATTTAGGAACATCAAATTCGGCCGCCGCCGTGATGGAAGGCGGACGCGCGGTCATTATCCCGTCGGCGGAAGGCGCCGGTGTGGCGTCGGGAAAAGCGTTCCCGTCGTTCGTCGCGTTGACGAAAGACGGACAGCGTCTGGTCGGTGAACCGGCCCGCCGTCAGGCCCCGATCAATTCGGAAGGGACTATTTATGCCGCGAAGCGTAAGATGGGGACCAATCACAAATTCAAGGTCTTTGATAAAGAATTTACGCCGCAGCAGGTGAGTTCGTTTATTCTGCAGAAGATCAAAGCCGACGCGGAAAAATATCTCGGCGATACCGTTGACGAGGCGGTCATTACCGTTCCCGCGTATTTTAACGACAATCAGCGTCAAGCGACCAAGGACGCCGGTGAGATCGCCGGGCTTAAAGTCTTGCGTATCATTAATGAACCGACCGCGGCCTGTTTGGCGTACGGTTTGGACAAGGCCGGGAAAGAACAGAAGATCATGGTTTTCGACTTGGGCGGCGGTACGCTCGACGTCACCATTCTCGAAATGGGATGGGACAATGAGCACAAAGCAGCTACGTTCGAGGTTCTCGCGACGAGCGGCGATAATCAGCTCGGCGGGACCGATATGGACAATGTTTTGATCGATCATATTATCGCCGAATTTAAAAAGGATTCCGGGATCGATCTGAAGAACGACAAAATGGCTTTTCAGCGTCTGCGTGAAGCAGCTGAAAAAGCCAAGGTCGAACTTTCCAGCACTGTTTCGACCGATATTAATCTGCCGTTCATCACGGCGGATGCGAGCGGGCCGAAACATCTTACGCTCAATATTTCCCGCGCTAAATTGGAATCGCTGATTGCGCCGATCGTGGACCGCTGCCGCGGGCCGCTGGTGCAGGCGATCAAAGACGCTTCCGCTAAACTTGGGGAAGAAGCTAAGGTCGATAAGATTATTCTCGTCGGCGGGCCGACCCGTATGCCGATCGTCCAGCGGTTCGTGGAAAAAGAAGTCGGGCAGAAGATCGAGGGCGGCATTGATCCGATGGAATGTGTGGCGTTGGGCGCCGCGATCCAGGCCGGCATCATCAAAGGCGAAGCGAAAGAAGTTCTTTTGCTCGACGTTACTCCGCTTTCTTTGGGTATCGAAACATTGGGCGGTGTCTTTACCAAATTGATCGAACGCAACACCACGATCCCGACCCGAAAGAGCCAGGTTTTCTCGACGGCCGAAGACAATCAGCCGGCGGTCACGATCAAAGTTCTGCAGGGTGAACGCCAGATAGCGAGCGGCAATACTGAATTGGGGCAATTTAATCTGGAAGGAATTCCTCCGGCCCAGCGCGGCATTCCGCAGATCGAGGTCACCTTTGATATCGACACCAACGGTATCGTGCACGTTTCCGCGAAGGATAAAGGAACCGGTAAAGAGCAGTCGATCAAGATCACCGCTCCGACGAAACTTTCCGAAGCTGAGATCGATAAAATGGTCAAGGAAGCGGAAAAGTACGCGGAAGAAGATAAGAAGCATAAAGAGGAAGTCGAGTTGACCAACCAGGCGAACACGCTTGTGTATTCGACGGAAAAAGCCGTCAAAGATTACGGTGATAAGATTTCCGCGGCCGATAAAGAGAACATCGAGAAGGAATTAAATGTTCTGCGTGAAGCCATTAAAAACAAAGATCACGATAAGATCAAACAAGGAATGGAATCCCTTTCCAAGGCAAGCCACAAACTTGCCGAAGAGATTTACAAAGCCTCAGCGTCTCAGCAGGCAGCCGGAGCAGGTGCCGGCGCAGGCGCGGGCGCTGGTGCCGGAGAGCAATCCGGTCAGGCCCAAGGCGGCGCTCAGCATTCAGGCAGCGGCTCAAGCGGCGGCGCCAAGGACGATGTCATCGACGCGGATTTCAAAGCGGAAGATGATAAGAAAGAATAGTCAAAAGGTCAAAGGGTCAAAAAGTCAAAAGTAGTAGTATAAAAAATTTGACCTTATGACCGTATGACTTTATGACCTTTATTATGAAAAAAGACTACTACGAGATATTAGGCCTCAAAAAAGACGCCGGCGTTCAGGACATCAAAAAGGCGTACCGTTCGATGGCCTTGAAGCACCATCCTGACCGCGTTCCGGCGGAGCAAAAGAAGGACGCTGAAGAAAAGTTCAAGGAAATTTCCGAAGCTTACGGCGTCCTTTCCGATCCGCAGAAGCGGCAGATGTATGATCAGTACGGCCATTCCGGTATTGACCAGCGCTACACGGCTGAGGATATTTTCAAAGGCGCTGATTTCGGTAATATTTTTGAAGAAATGGGCATCGGCGATATTCTCGGCCAGATGTTCGGAGGAGGCGGCCAGGACTTTTTCGGCGGCGGATCAACCCGATCCGGCGGCGGACGCCGTGCCCGTCGGGGACACGATATCCAGTATGAAGTCGAAGTGACTTTGGAAGAAGCTTACACCGGGATCAAGAAAAAGGTCAAGCTTCCGCGCCACGATGAATGTGAAGAATGCAAAGGCAGCGGCGCCAAGCCCGGCACTTCGATGAAAACGTGCTCCACCTGTAAAGGTCAGGGGCAGGTCGTGATGTCGAGCGGATTTTTCCGCATGGCGCAGACCTGTTCGGCCTGCGGCGGCCAGGGAAAAGTGATCACGGAACATTGTTCCAAATGCCAGGGCGCGGGTGTCATCCGGGTCACGCGCAATATTGACGTTAATATTCCGGCTGGTGTAGATGGTGATTCCCGTCTGCGGGTCAAGGGCGAAGGGGAATACGGCTCTGGCGGACGCGGAGATCTTTATCTTTATATTAATATTAAACAACATTCAGTCTTTCAGCGGTCTGGAAGCGACCTGCAGATGGAGCTTCCGGTCAGCTTTGTGAAATCAGCCCTAGGGGCGGATATTTCAGTCCCGACATTGACCGGAAATGTTTCAATGAAGATCCCGGCCGGGACGCAGAGTGGTAAAGTATTCCGTCTTCGTGAAAAAGGGATGCCGGACCTTCATTCGGGCCAGCGGGGAGACCAATATGTCCGGGTGATGATCCAAGTCCCCACACAGCTATCTTCCGAGCAGAGAAGGGCTTTGGAAGAATACGCCCGCGTCAGCGGCGAAGATATTAAAGATTTCGATGAATCTTTTACGGAAAAAATAAAGAAAGTATTCAAATAAGTCAAAAGGTCAAAAGGTCAAAAGGTCAAAAGTTATTCTGGAAGTTTTTCCATGTGACGTTTTGACCGTATGACTTTTTGACTTTTAAGGAGATGACAATATGCCGACATACGAATACGAATGCGCCGCCTGCAGACATGGTTTTGAGATCTTGCAGTCGATGAAGGACGCAAGGCTTAAGAAATGTCCGGAATGCGGGAAATTGAAGCTCCACCGCCTGATCGGGACAGGGAGCGGCGTGATCTTTAAAGGAACAGGGTTTTACGAAACCGATTATAAGAAAAAAGATGCCCCCAGTACTCCCAGTACTCCTGCCAAAACGGAAAGCAAGCCTTCTTCCGGCGGTTCTCATGGGTGCGGCAGCGGCTGCGGCTGCTCCATGAATTAGAGATGTACTTGTTTTCCCCGGATATTTTTAGGTGTAACAAGTACTTATCCCAATTTCATCTAATGATATTTGGGAATAATAAAGCCCAGCCTGTGGCGGGGCAGGGAAAATTGGGATGTACTTGTTTTCCCTGGATATTTTTAGATGTAACAAGTACTTATCCCAATTTCATCTGATGATAATTGGGATTTTATAGGGGAAAATTGGGATGTACTTGTTTTCCCTGGATATTTTTAGGTGTAACAAGTACTTATCCCAATTTCATCTAATGATAATCGGGATTTTATAGAGGAAAATTGGGATGAAATTCCTTAAATTTTGGTTTCCTGTCATCTTTTATTCTGGTATTATTTACTACGTTTCATCCTTGCCGGAATTGAGCATCCCGGGAAAATGGAAGGTCGATAAGGTCATCCATATCGCCGAATACCTTCCGTTCGGGTTTCTAACGGCCCGCGCCTTGGCATCAGCCGGGTGGAAAAGCTTTTGTGTGATACCGGGAGCGGTCCTGCTCTCGGTTTTGTATGGATTGAGCGATGAGTTTCACCAACTGTCCGTCATGGGGCGCTCGTGTGATATTTTTGATGTTTTTGCGGACTCGCTGGGGGGATTGGGCGGCGCAATAATTTTTTGGGTGAGCCAGCGAAGGTTAACCAGTACCGTGTTACCTGCCGGTCGGCAGGTACTTGATTAATATGGCTGCAGGAATTAAGCGCCGCGCATGAAAACGGACAAAAATAATTTCGCTTTCATCGATAGCTGGATTTTATGAAAACATTAAAAGATTTTGAAGGACGTAGTATTCGCCTGACCAGCGAACGACTTAAGCATATCCTCGATCATCCTGAAATGGCAAACATGACCCACTCTATCGAGGAAACACTGGCTTCGCCTGAGAAAGTCATCGAATCCACGAGTGATGAGATCAGGCCAGGCTTTATTACCGGTTTTATATCGGCACAAAAGTTGGCGGCAAATATCTCCGCGTTGTTGTTAAAATAAAAATGCGAGACGCCTTTGTATTGACGGCGTATTTAACTGACATATTGAAGAAAGGGGAAATTTTATGGCCAAAAAAATAGTTAAAATTTGGTACGACAAAGAAGGGGATTACCTGGAAGTCATTTTTGCTAAAGCAAAAGGCTATTTTCGCCAAACTCAAAACGACCAAGTTATGGAAAAAGTTGACCAGAAAGGAAATATTCTGGGATTTTCGGTTCTAAAGGTCAGTAAGCTTCAACGGAAACCGCTCGAAGTTGCGTTAACATAGAAAGATTTGATGGCAACACACAGAAATGCAGACACACTCTGCGAAATTAATTTGCTTTCAGGAATTAAGCGCCGCGCATGAAAACGGACAAAAATAATTTCGCCTTCATCGACAGCAAAAATTTAAACTTAGCAAATTAGGTAACGCAGCATCGACGCTGCGTGAAGGAAGGTTAAAGAGAGCATGACGCACATTAAACCCTTTAAGGCAGTCCACTATAACCCTGCCAGGATCGATGATTTTTTCAAGGTGGTTTGTCCGCCGTATGATGTTATTTCCAAGGATCAGCAGAACCGTCTTCACAATTTAAGCCCGTTCAATTTTGTTAATCTGGAATTGGCCAAGGAAACCCCGCGGGACGACGACAATAATAATAAATATACCCGCGCGCAGAAGACTTACGAAGATTGGCTGAGGGACGGGGTCCTCATTGAAGACGAGAAACCCAGTATTTATTTCTACAAACAGGAATATAAGGTCTTGGGTGAAAAGCACAGCCGTTACGGTTTTATCGCGCTGATGAGGCTGCAGGAAGACGGCGATGCGCGCATTTTTCCTCATGAAAATACCCATTCCGCCGCCAAGGAAGACCGTTTAAAACTTTGGAGCATGCTTAAGTCCAATTTGAGTTCCATATTTGTCTGCTTTTCAGACAGCAAGAAAAAGGTCGATCATATTTTTACCAAATATGTTTCGCCCACGAAACCGTTGATGGACTTTATGGATGAAGAAAAGGTCCGGCACATCCTTTGGAAACTTGAAGACCCTGACCAGATTCATAATATCCAGGCAATATTGGAGGACCAGCCGCTTTTTATCGCCGACGGCCATCACCGTTACGAGGTCGCCCAGGAATATCAGCGCCTGCGCTCCCGCGGCAAACCGAAAGGCGGGCCGGAAGCCCCGTACGATTATGTGATGACCTATTTTACGAATATGGATTCCAATGACCTGCAGATCTTTCCGATCCACCGCATCATTAATAAGTTGCCTAAGTCGTTGGACTTCCTGGAAGAATTTTTCCGCGTCGATAAGATCAAAAAAAAAGAAGATCTCGCGGTATTGCTCGCTAAGTCCGGAAAAACAGAATGTTCCATCGGTGTTTATAGCCGCGACGGTATGCATCTGTTGCGCCTCAAGAATAGAATGCTGATCAATCAGCATATCCACGAAGGCTCGGAAGATTACCGGCAGCTCGACGCGACGGTGCTTAAATATTTCATCCTGGACCGGGTGGGCGTCAGTTCCGACCAGATCATTTATTCCAAAGACGTCAATGAAGCGATGAGTATGGTCGACAACAGTCAGGCCCAAATCAGCTTTGTCCTTAACCCCGTTAAAGTTCAGCAGATCAAAGCGATCGCCCTAAACGGCGAACGGATGCCTCCGAAGACAACGTACTTTTATCCGAAGGTTTTATCGGGCCTCACGGTATATAAGATCGATTAATTCCCCGGGGAAGGATCGTTATGGCGCTTTTTGGCAAACCAAAATATACGTTAGTTAAGGTTAAACGTAAAGAGATCCCCGAGGGCATCTGGTCAAAATGCCCGGAGTGTCAGTCCCCGTCCTACAGCAAGACTCTTAAAGATAACTTTAATGTTTGCCCCAGCTGCAATTATCACTTCTCGTTAACAGCCCCGGAGCGGGTGTCACTTCTGATTGATGACGGCACGTTCGAAGAGATGGATGCCGGCCTGACTTCGGTCGATCCGCTGGATTTTAAAGGGCCTAAAACTTATAAAGAGAAATTGGAGAGCGACCGCAAGAAAACCGGTCTGACCGACGCGGTTATCACGGGCCGCGGAGAATTGGACAAGCGGAAGATCGTGATCGCGGTAACGGATTCCCGTTTCATCATGGGGTCGATGGGTTCGGTCGTCGGAGAAAGGATCACCCGCGCGATCGAATACGCGACCAAGAATAAACTTCCCATGGCGATCATTTCCGGTTCCGGCGGCGGCGCGCGGATGTATGAAGGCGCTTTCTCTCTCATGCAGATGGCCAAGACCTGTGCGGCGTTAGCGCGCCACAATGAAGCCGGACTTCTCTACATTTCCATCTTGACCGATCCGACCATGGCCGGGATCATGGCATCGTTTGCCGGGGTGGGGGATATCATCATGGCTGAGCCTAAGGCGCTGATCGGTTTTACCGGCCCGCGGGTTATTGAACAGACGATACGGCAAAAACTTCCGGAGGGGTTCCAGCGTTCCGAATTTCTTTTGGCGCACGGGCTGATCGATATGATCATTCACCGCAAGGATATGAAAAGTACGATCGGCCGGATCGTCGATTACACCAGCTGAAGTAACAGCAGGAACAATTCTGTTGCAGAGAGATTTGATTTAAATTACAATAAACTACTTTTTAGACAATTATCGCAAGTGTAAGTGAATATTTATGTACTTGCTTTCTCTAGAATTTAATTTAGATGCAGCAAGTACTTATCCCGATTTCATCTGATGAAATTGGATAAGATAAAGGAAAATCGGGATGGCACAAATCAGTTTACGCGGTGTTTCCAAGATATATAAGGGCGGCGTTAAAGCAGTCGACAACGTCAACCTCGGTATAGAGAATAAAGAGTTCATGGTCCTCGTCGGGCCTTCCGGCTGCGGAAAATCCACAACACTACGTATGATCGCCGGTTTGGAGGAGATGAGCGAGGGCCGCATCTGGATCGGCGACAAGATCGTCAATGATGTCCCTCCCAAAGACCGCAATATCGCGATGGTCTTTCAGAATTACGCGTTGTACCCCCACATGACCGTTTTTGAGAATATGGCCTTTGGCCTTAAACTCCGTAAATATCCTAAACCTGAGATCCAGCGCCGGGTTAATGAGGCGGCTGAGATCTTGGGAATAAAGAAATTTTTGGACCGGCGTCCGAGACAGCTCTCCGGCGGTGAGCGCCAGCGCGTTGCCTTGGGCCGCGCGATCGTCCGTAAACCGTTGGCGTTCTTGTTCGACGAACCTTTGAGCAACTTGGACGCTAAGATGCGTGTTTCGATGCGCACCGAGATCCATAAATTGCGTTTGCGTTTGCAGACGACGTTCATTTATGTCACTCATGATCAAACAGAGGCCATGACCTTAGGCGACCGTATCGTGGTCATGAAGGACGGAAAGATCCAGCAGTGCGCCGACCCGATAACCATTTATGATAAACCGACCAACAAATTCGTCGCGAGTTTTATCGGGTCGCCGCCGATGAATTTTCTTGAAGGGCGCATCATCAAAAAAGACCGGCGCTATTACTTCGATGAAGGTAAATTTACGGTTAAACTGGTCGAAGAAATGTACAATGTGATCGCACCGTATGAGGGCAAAGAGATCACGTTCGGTATCCGGGCCGAGGATATCTATGACAAACTCTTCGTGTCCCAAGCCCCTCCGGAGAATATCGTGCGCGCGACCTGCGAGGTCGTCGAGCCGATGGGATCCGAGGTGTATCTCTATCTCAACTCAGGCAAGACTTCTTTTATCGCGCGGGTGGGCGCCCACAATCGGCCGGAGGTTAACCGCGATATGGACCTGGTGTTCGATATGAGCAAGGTGCACTTTTTTGACAAGCAGAACGAAACAACGATCCTCTAATCTTTCCTGCCCGCTTGCCTCACTTCTTTCCCTGACCCTGGCCGGCCTTTTTGTCTACGCGACTTACGGCAATGTCCAATTTTTTAATGTCATTTTCCCCGTCCTTCTGGTCTCGCTGTCTGTCCTCCTGATCTTGCGTTTTAAATTGACCCGCCGGCAGGCTGTCTGTGTGCTGCAGAGACAGGACCTTTCGGAAAGGAACAATATTCTTGCCGCAGAGATCCAAAAAGAAGCGGATGTCGTTGATTCCTTTAAAGAAAAGATCGTTAATTATTTTCAATTAGAAAATGTCGTTGAGAAATTGGGCGCGACTTTAAGCCTTATGGAAACCGCCCAGGCATTAACCTCGGAATCCAGCCGGCTGTTCGGTTCGGGGCAGGATATCACCACAATTCTTTATCTTTGGCACCCGAGGAAGGGCGAGTTGGCGCTTTTGGCTTCCCAAAAAGGAAGTGAACCTGTCGGGCTTAAGCTTAAAAAGGGCGATATTTTTGATAACTGGGTCATAAAAAATTTACAGCCGCTTTTGGTCGAAGATGCCAAGAGCGATTTTCGGTTTGATCCGGACAAGGTTGCCGGAGAGGAATCCCGCGTGATCCGTTCGCTGATCTGTGTTCCGCTGATCATCGGCAATAAGACGATGGGACTTTTGCGCGTGGACAGCGGTCATCCGCATAAATTCCGGACAGAGGATCTGAGGATATTGACCGCGATCGGGGATGTCGGAGCTGTTGCGATCGAAAATGCCCAGCTCTATGAACACGTCCAGGACCTTGCGATCCGGGACAGTTTGACCGGTTTATATTTGCGCCGGTATGTCCTGGAGAGGATGTCGCAGGAAATGATCAGGGGACTGCGTGTTAAAAAGGAATTGTCCTTCTTGATGATCGACCTGGATAAGTTTAAGAAATATAACGACCAGTTCGGCCATATGGCGGGGGATATTGTATTGCGTACGGTCGGGATGATCTTGGCGAATTATTTCAAACAGGCCGGGAATCTTGTCTGCCGTTACGGCGGGGAAGAATTCGTCGTGCTCCTGCCGGATTGTTCCAAAGAGAAAGCGTTGGAACTTGCGGAAAATATCCGCAAACGCATCGAAGGGCAGGATATCATTCTCCGTCGGGAAAAGACCTCGATTACGGTTTCGATCGGGGTGGCGGCCTTTCCGCGGGACGCGCAGCTGCGGGATGAGGTTATCCAAAAGGCTGACGAGGCCCTGTATCAGGCAAAACAGAAGGGGCGTAATCAGGTTGTGGCAGCCTGAGGCTATAGAGGAAGAAAAATGTTTTTATTGATGACAGTCCTGGCGCTCTTGTTCGTTTGCGGCGTTATTTATTGCTGTGAAATGCAGATGAGCTCCTTTTTTTCGGAATCGACAGAGGAAATGCGGCAGATCGAAGAGCAGTACAGCGGACTCGAACGGCAAAGCGAAAGTCTCTTAAGGACTAAAACGACGCTCGAGAGCGAGTCGGAGGAAATTTTTAAACTTTATGATATGACCAAGGCGATCACCAAAAATTTTGATGAACCGGAAACATTCGAGGTTTTTAAAATGAAGTTAAAGGAGAATATTTCCTTCAGGGACTGTTTTTTGTTCGGGCCGCTCGCGACGCCTAACAACGGGATGAAAGAGTTAAAAGATTCTACCGACACTTTCTTTTTTAATATCCAAAGCAAAGAGCAAAAACTGGGTGTGCTTGCCTTTACCGGCTTGCGGGAAAGCGATCAAGAAAAAGCGGCCATTTTGGGTCATCAGTTCGCGCTCGCGCTGCGCCGGATCAGGCTGTATCAGGAGGTCGAACGGCTTGCCATGACGGACAGCCTGACGGAAATGAGCACCCGCCGGTATTTTATGGAGAGATTTGAGGAAGAATTGAACCGCGCCAAGAACCGCAGGAGCGGCCTTGCTTTTTTGATGATCGATGTGGACCATTTTAAGAAATTTAACGATCAGTACGGCCATATGGTCGGGGACCAGATCCTCCGCGAAATGGGCGGGATCATCAAGGAGAACATCCGTGAAATCGATATCGCCGGGCGTTACGGCGGAGAGGAATTTTGCGTCGTTTTGCCGGACACGGATGAAAAAGGGGGAGTTTATGTGGCGGAACGTATCCGTGTTGCCGCTGAGAAGACCCAGATCAAATCCTATGACACGAAGGTCAATATCACAATCAGTATCGGCTTGGCCGGCTTCCCCAAAAGCGGCCGCACCCTCCCAGAACTGATCCAAAAAGCCGATAAAGCCCTTTATAAGGCCAAAGAATCCGGCCGTAACCAGGTCATCGTCGCTTCCTGAGCTATTTTCGTAACCCTTTGAAAACCCGCCACTTCAGCTTCAGTATCATAAAACTAAAAGAAAAATCTCTGTTGAATATTGAGATTATTTTATGTAGAATGAGTCAGTTTTTTAATAACAATTATTAATATTATTTTATCACTAAGATATGAAAAATTTTACTGTTGGGGTTGACATTGGCGGCACGAATGTGAAGTTAGGGCTGGTCAGTCGTTCGGGCAAAGTAGTTGCCAGAAGTAATTTTGCGACAAGAAGTTACATCAATAACCGGCAAAGGTTTATTGATGCTTTGGTTCACGAGATCCAGGCGCTCTTGAGCGCGCATGGATTACACACGAAGGATGTCTGCGGTATCGGTATAGGCCTTCCGGGTTTGCTTGATCCGGTAAAAGGGATCGTGATATTCCTTCCCAATATTCCGAATTGGGAAAATGTTCCCCTCAAGAAGATCCTCGAAAAAAGATTAGGGATTAAGACTTTTCTGGGGAATGATGTAAAATTGGTCACTCTGGGTGAATGGAAATTCGGGGCAGGCAGGGGCTATAAGAATTTAGTGTGCATCACTTTGGGAACAGGTGTCGGCAGCGGGTTGGTCCTTAATAATGAGCTTTATATGGGGGAGGGTTTTGTCGCCGGAGAGATCGGCCATATGCCCCTCAATGAGGAAGGACCGGCATGCCGTTGCGGCGGCTATGCCTGTTTTCAGGCGTATGCCGGGAACCGCCGGCTTTTAGCGAGGGCCGGAAAGATCCTTCATAAGAAAAATACTTCATTCCTCGAGCTTAGGCAATTGGCCAGACGCGGTGATAAGCGTGTATTGGCGTTTTGGAAGGAAGCCGCCGCTCATATCGGGAATAATCTGGTGGGAGTCGTCAATTTGCTCAATCCGCCTTTGATAATCATCGGCGGAGGAGTTTCCAATAATCATGAATTTTTGTTTAACACTATCCGCAAGGTCATTAAGCGCCGCGCTATGAGCGTGCATAGCGCAATGGTCAAGATCGTCCGGACAAAATTGGGCGATGATGCGGGGATCATCGGGGCGCAGGTGTTGGTTAGTACACAGATCCGCAAGAAATAGTATGAAGTTTAACCACACAATAATCTTCATTACGCTGTTCTGCTGCACGGTTGGATTGTGGCGTTGGTCTCCGGCGCAGGAATCCTCGATGAATGCCGAGATCACGCAGAATGCCGAGCTAACGCCGGCCCTTCAGGAAGGAAAGGCCCTTTCTCCGAGTTCCGTCGAGATGAACGGCGACCAGGTGGAATTTTCCATGCAGGACAATAAGGTCTATATTCGGGGGAATGTCGTGGTCAAGCGCGGCGACGGGACTACGCTTACCTGTGACTCATTGGAATATTCGCGGGATACCAAAATGGCCGTCGCCCGAGGGCATGTCATCATCACGACCCCGTCAGGGACGATGCGCGGCGATACATTTACGTTTAATGCCGAGACGATGCGGGGAAAATTTGACACGGCGAGTTTTGCTTCCGCCCCGTTCTACGGCTCCGGCGAATCGCTTGCCAAGGTCGGCGACAATCAGATCCAGCTGAATAAGGGATATTTGACGACCTGCGATTTGGACCAGCCGCATTTTCGCATGCGCGCCAAGAAATTCGATTATTTCCCAGGCGATAAAGCGGTCGCGCGCAACGTGAAGCTGATGGTCGGGAAGGTTCCGTTGGTCTATATTCCCAGATATACACAGGATTTGAAGAATGAACCCTTTATCGTTTTTACGCCGGGGCATTCCAAGCAGTGGGGCAGCTTCCTCTTGTCGCAAATACGGTACCAGATGACCCCGAAGGTGAAATTGGTCCTGCATGCGGATTACCGGGAACGCAAGGATTTTGCGTCAGGGTTTGACGTCAAATATGACACGACTAAGTTCGGCAACGGTTTGATCCGGACGTATTATATGAACCAGCGGGATCTGGGGTCCAAAGGCCGTTTTTATAAGGAACGGCTTGTCCCGACACCGGAGCGCGAACGTTTTAAGGGCGAATGGCGCCACAAATGGAAGATCGACCGCAACACCAACGCGATCTGGCAGTATTATAAATTGAGCGATAAGAATTTTTTGAAGGATTATTTTCAACGTGAATACTACCAGGATACGCGGGAAGGCACGTTCTTCCTTTTGACCAAAAATTTGCCTAAAGGGGTCTTAAGCCTGCGCGCGGATATTCGCGTGAACCGATTTGTCGGCGCCGTGGACCGTGTGCCGGAAGTCGGGTACAGCGTGGCCGGCCAAGAAATAGGCGACACGAATTTTTATCTTAAAAGCAATAATCTTTATTCGAATTTGAATGCGCGTTCCCCTTCTCCGACGGAATTGAGGCTTAAGACCCAGCGGTTGGATTCGGACAATCAGCTGTCCCGTCCCTTCAAGGTTTCCTTCGTCGAGATCAAGCCGTACGTTGGAGCTAGGCAAACATATTACAGCCGCAGCAAAGAACTTTCCCGGTACGATATTATCCGCGGGGTCTTCAGTACAGGATCGGATCTGAGTACGAAATTTTTTAAAATGTTTGATGTGCAGAGCAGGATTTTAGGTGTTGAAATCAATAAGTTGCGGCACATCATCACTCCCTCAGTCGCTTACCTTTACCGCCACGATCCGACGGTCCCATCGACATTGTTGGATCAATTTGACGGCGTCGACAGCGTTGAGCGTGCTCACACCCTAACATTTACTTTGGAAAATAAGCTTCAGACAAAAAGGAGTAAACGGACGGTCGACTTGCTGCGTTTGATCCTTTCCAGTAATTTTGCTTTGAAGGAGAATCCGTCGAAGGGGGGATTCAGCAATGTGAACTCGAAATTAGAGCTCAAGCCGCTGGATTGGCTGTCCTTCTCGGTAGATTCCAGCTACAACGCTCATGAGGACAGGCTCAGCAGTATCAATTTTGACCTGTATATTAATCAAAAGAAGTGGTATTTGAGCCTTGGCAAACGCCTGCAGGTCGACCGGGATGACCAGCTTACTTCGGAGTTCGGTTATAGAATAAATCATAAATGGAAATTCAAAATTTATGAACGGTTTGATACGGAACACGGTATACTTAAGGAACAAAATTACGCTATTTCCCGCGATCTGCACGAGTGGGAACTGGATCTGAGTTTTAATGAGAAACGGACGGAAGGGGACGCGATATTGTTGATCTTCCGTCTCAAGGCTTTCCCGGAAATCGGTATCGAAGGCGGGACCAGTTTTAATAAACGTAAAGCCGGGTCGCAGACGGGCACAGATACCTTCTAAGGATGAGAAAAGTCTAAATGAATATCGCGATCGTTGGTTCAGGGTATGTCGGCTTAGTGACCGGGGTCTGTTTGGCGCATATCGGTCATCGGGTGATCTGTGTTGATAATGATCCGGAGAAAGTGAAGAAGCTGAGACAGGGTAAAGTGCCGATCTATGAGCCCGGGCTCGAACCTTTAATGCTCAAATATATGAAGAAAAAGCAGTTGTCCTTCACCACCTCGATCAAAGAGGCGACTCAAAAAGCCACCGTTATTTTTATTGCCGTCGGAACACCTTCCAAGAAAACAGGCGAGGCGGATTTGACCTATGTGGAGAATGTCGCCCGCGAGATCGCCCTTCATATTGATTCCTATAAATTGATCGTCGAAAAATCCACTGTCCCGGCGGAAACGGGAAAGAGGATCGAGCGGACGATCAAAATGAACCTGCCGAAAAAATTCCGCCAGGGCGGCCGTATCAATTTGGAATTTGATGTCGCCTCCAACCCGGAATTCCTGAGGGAAGGTTCCGCAGTCGAAGATTTTATGAACCCGGACCGCGTCGTGATCGGTGTTGAGTCCAAACGGGCGGAAAATCTTTTGCGGGAAGTTTATAAGCCTTTGAAGACGACCATTATTGTTACGAATATCAATTCCGCCGAAATGATCAAGCACGCCTCCAATTCGTTCCTGGCCACCAAAATATCGTTCATCAACGCGATCTCGCGGGTCTGTGACCGCGTCGGCGCTGACGTCCTGAAAGTCGCGGAGGGAATGGGTTTCGATAAACGCATCGGCCGCAGTTTTTTGGACGCCGGGATCGGCTACGGCGGGAGCTGTTTCCCGAAGGACGTTGATGCCTTTATCCGTTTAAGCGAAAAGAGCGGGTATGATTTTCATCTTCTTAAAGAAGTCCGTCATGTCAATGAACAGCAGAAGGCCGCGTTTATCAAGCACATCGAAGATAAATTGTGGATCGTGAAAAATAAAACGATCGGCGTCTTGGGGCTGGCCTTTAAACCGAACACGGACGATATGCGAAACGCCCCGGCGGTGGATATCATTCATATGCTGCAGGAAGAAGGGGCTAAGATCAAGGCGTACGACCCGCAGGCGATGGGGAATTCCAAAAAGATCCTGCGCGGGGTCCAGTTCTGCAAAGACCCTTATGCGGCGGCGAAAGACAGTAACTGTCTTCTGCTTTTGACCGAATGGCCGGAATTCCGCGCTCTGGATTTCAAGAAGATACGCGGCCTGATGGAACAGCCGATCATTTTCGACGGCCGAAATTTATTTCATAAGTATAATCTGGAAGAGTTAGGCTTTGAGTATTACGGCATCGGCCGGGGGAAATAAGGCGCGGGCGGCATGTCACACGTTTTAAGAAATAAAATCCTTAAGAAAAAAGCGAGCATCGCCGTGATCGGCCTCGGATACGTGGGGCTTCCGTTGGCGGTGAATTTCGCCAAGGCCGGTTTCCAGGTCTTCGGCCTGGACAAAGACCAGGACCGGGTCGAAAAGTTGAAACGGAAAGAAAGTTATATCCTGGATATCTCGGCCAAGGAAGTCGCCAGGGTCATCAACAGCGGAAGGTTCGTTCCGTCGACACATTTTGAACTTTTGAAGAAGATCGACGTTATCATTATTTGTGTTCCCACACCGATCAAACGGAGATACACGCCGGATATTTCTTACATCGTCAGCGCGGTGCGCACGATCGCCCGGTATATCAAGAAAGACACTCTGGTCATCTTGGAAAGCACAACCTACCCCGGCACGACGGAAGAATTGATCAAGCCCGAGCTGGAAAAGGGCGGGTTTAGGGCCGGAAAAGATTTCTATCTTTCTTTCTCGCCGGAGCGTATCGATCCGGGCAATAAAAAATATGACGTCACATCGATCCCGAAAGTTGTGGGTGGTTTTACTAAAACATGCACGGATTTGACCAAGCTGGTCTATGAGCAGATCATCAAGCATGTCCATCCTGTGACGTCGACTCAGGCGGCCGAGATGACGAAGCTTCTGGAGAATTCCTTCCGTATCATCAATATCGGCTGGATCAACGAAGTCGCGATGATGTGCCACAAATTAGGCATCGATGTTTGGGAGGTCATTGAGGCGGCCAAGACGAAACCATTCGGGTTTATGCCGTTCTATCCGGGGTTGGGCGTTGGAGGCCATTGTATTCCGGAAGACCCTTTATACCTGTACTGGAAAGCAAAGCATCTCGGTTTCTCGTCGAAGTATATCAAGCTTTCCGCGGATACCAACGCCAACATGCCGGCCTATGCCGTCAGCCGGGTGAAAGAGATCCTGGACAAAAAATCTTTGGCCAAGGCCAAGATTCTGGTGATGGGTGTTACTTATAAGAAGAATGTTAATGACCTTCGGAAGTCCCCGCCGCTGCGGCTTTTGGAATTGTTAAAGCACGAGCGCTGCAGCGTGGAATATTATGACCCGGTCATTCCGTATTTGAATATTTTGGGCATTCATATGAACTCGATCAAATTAACCGCGCCGGGAATTAGCAAATTTGATTGTGTCTTTATTGCGACCGATCATACAAAAGTGAATTACGGCCTGGTGCTGAAGAATGCCAAGCTAATTTTTGACACCCGTAACGTATATCAGGGAACGAAAAATACTAAAGTTTTTAAACTGTAAGCGGGACGATGTACTTGTTTTCTCTAAAATAAATAGTTCAGTTGAAACAAGTACTTATCCCAATTTCATCTAGATTATAATTGGGAATGATTAAGGAAAATTGGGATGTTTAAGAAAAGAACAGTCGTTGTGACCGGCGGCGCCGGATTTTTAGGCAGCCATTTGTGCGACCGGTTTATCTGCGACGGGATGAAGGTCATTGCCGTTGATAATCTCATTACTGGAAGCGAACGCAATATCGCGCATCTTAAGCGCGACAAGAATTTCGATTTCATCAAGCATGACGTTTCAAAAGAGATCCGCATCTCCGGCGCTGTCGATTATATTTTGCACTTTGCATCACCGGCGAGCCCGGTGGATTATCTTTTGTATCCGATCCCGACCTTGAAGGCCGGATCATTGGGCACGCATAACGCGCTCGGCCTTGCCAAGGAAAAGAAAGCGAGATTCCTTTTGGCGTCTACTTCGGAAATTTACGGCGACCCGCTCGTGCATCCGCAGAAAGAGACTTACTGGGGGAACGTTAATTCCGTCGGCCCGCGCGGCTGTTATGATGAAGCGAAACGCTTTGCCGAGGCGATCACCATGGCCTATCACCGTTACCATAAAATGGACACGAAGATCGTCCGGATCTTCAATACCTACGGGCCGCGGATGCGGATCCAGGACGGACGCGTGGTCCCGAATTTTATTTACCAGATGCTGCACAACCAGCCGTTGACGATTTACGGAACAGGGAAGCAGACCCGTTCGTTCTGTTATTATTCCGATCTGATCGACGGGATCTATCGCCTCCTTCTTTCCAAATTGAACACACCGGTCAATATCGGCAATCCGCGCGAGTTCACGATTCTTCAATTCGCCAAATTGCTGATCAAACTTTCCGGGAAGAGTATGAAACTTGTTTACAAGCCGCTGCCTCAGGACGATCCGAAGCAGCGAAAGCCGGATATCACATTGGCCAGGACGAAGTTAAAATGGACGCCGCAAATTCCCTTGGAAAAAGGGCTTAAAGAAACCATCGAATGGTTTAAGGAAAATTCAGATGAGCAAACAGCCTGTAGCTGCGGACACGATCACTAAAGAAGACATTGTCAGTTTTGAGAAAGAGATTGCCGGGATATTTGCGACCGGCGTTATCCGCGCGCCGGTGCACCTTCGCGCCGGACGAGAGGACCAGCTGATCAAAATATTCCGTGACCATGAGATCGGGGATGACGATTATATCTTCGGTTATTGGGATTCGCACGAGTTGGCTTTATTAAAAGGCGTTCCGCGCGAAGTTTTGAAACAAGCCATCGTGGAAGGAAAAAGTATTTCGCTTTGTTTCCCCGAGCATAAAGTTCTTTGTTCCGGTATCGTCGGCAGTTTGATGGGTGTCGGCGTTGGAACAGCCTGGGCGCTCAAAAATCAGCGAAAAAAGGGAAGGGCGTTCGTTTTCTGCGGGGATATGTCGGCGGAGACCGGGATCTTTCACGAGTCGGTTAAATACGCGGTCAATTTTGACCTGCCGGCCACTTTTATCGTCTGCGATAACGGTGTGAGCGTTATGACCGATACCCGCGCGGTGTGGGGAAGCCAGGAACCCTGGTTCATCGGAACAAAATATGAATCCAGGATCATTTATTTTAAATATACCAACGGCTATCCGCATTCGGGGTTGGGAAAGCTGATCAAATTTTAAAGGATATTTTACGATGAAGTATTTTGATGAATTGAAGCGAACCATGGAGTGGATCGCTCAGCAACCGAAGACGATGTTCATCGGCCAAACCGTCGCTGGGCCCGGGACGTT
>CAYING010000005.1:0-57600 GCA_964364715.1 uncultured Planctomycetales bacterium | reverse complement strand
AGCATTTTTACGAACCGGAAAAATCTCCCCCGGTGTACGGCCTGCAATCTTACGAGATCAAGAACCTTTCCATGATCAAGGCCAACGGCGCCCTGACAGCCAAATTTTCCATCATCCTGAACTTCGCGAACAAAAATATCTTTCCATCCGGAAAATTATGGCTCTTCGAACTGCAACAGCTGGGCCGCCACTGGATGGTGATGAAATATTATATTCTCTAAAATCAACCGCCGTTGCGAATAATACTGCGGCTGGTGAACGCCTGTTCCAATATCCCCCAGGCCTCCTCCGCATTTCGGGCCGCAAGGATTCTTTCCCCGATATGAACATCGCCCATCACCGCGGCAACTGACCTTAAGATCTGGACCTGGACATCATGCGCCTGATGCGGCGTCAAGATCAGGAAAATAAAATGCGTCAATTTCCCGTCGGGTGAATTCCAATCAATGCCTCTCTTCGAGCGGCCGAACAAAACGACCGGCCGCGTCAGCGTCAAAAGCCGCGCGTGCGGAACCGCCACCCCTTCTTCGATCGCGGTCCCCATCGCATTCTCGCGTTTCAAGACCTGCTCGGCAATGTCCTCCGCCAAGGGCATATTGCTCTGCCGCTGCGTCAACTCACACATCTCGACGATGGCGTGATCGCGCTGGGTGGAATGGATATCCGCCGATATGCCGGACCTGGAAAAATATTCAATAGCCCGGACTTGTTTACGCCGGTCCAAGGAAAAATTCAGCCACGGCCCGATCAATAATGACGAGAGGACCCCTTCGCATACCAGGGCGACAAAGACCTCTTCCGACATCAAATTTTTCTGAAGGGCGAGCATCCCGACCACAATTTCCATCAGCCCGCCTGGAGTATGCGCGATCGCGATCGTCAATTGATCCTGCGGCGCGGCCTTGGTCGTTTTGGCCCCTATCCAAGCTCCTAAAAACTTCGCGCCTATCCCCAGGACGGTGATAAACACCACCAGCCCGAGATCGAAATTTTTCAAAAAATCCACCCGAAGCCCGACGTTCACAAAGAATAACGGAACAAAAACCGCGTACACCATTTGCGAAATGCCCTGCCGCGTGCGTTCGGAAAGGCCTTTGGCCCCGCCGGCCATGATCCCGGCAACGAAAAATCCCAACAGGGCATTGATCCCGATGTATTGCGTAATCGCTCCGCACAAAAGTCCGGCAATAAAAATAACCGCCATCGACGTACTCGGTTCAGGCAGCTGCTTTTCCTTAATCTTCATGATGGCCTTATCGATCACCCACCGCCCGACGGTCAGGCTTAAAACTCCGAACGCGACCGTTGCGGCCAGCAGCGTGCTGATCTTGGCAATGACCGCCGCGCCTGAAAAGAACAGCAAAAGAACGAACGTCAAGACCAGCCAGCCGATTATGTCATTGATCGACAACGCCGACATGATTAAAAAGCCCAGATCGGTCTTGGAAAGCCTCACATCGCGGAGGATCCGCGTCACCATGGGCATAGCGGTAATCGAGATCAGGACCGCCAGGAAAAACAGGAAAAGTGTTTTTTGCCGAGGATCCATAAGGTATTTCACGGGCAGGAAAAACCATAAGCAAAAAAACGAAAGAATGATCGGCAACACGATGCCGATGACCGCGATCTTGACCGCATCACCTTTCTGCCGCCACACCGTCGGCAGATCGATCTCCAGGCCGGCTTCCAGAAGCAAAAAGAATCCGCCCAGCCAGACAACTGTCTCAAGCATCACGGATTGAACCGGATCCGAAGGAAAAATTTGTGAATAAATATTCGGGAATAACCTTCCAAAAAGGGTCGGCCCTAAGATGATCCCGGTTAATATTTCAGCCGTCAACGTGGGCTGACGCCAAACCCGGAACCGTTCTCCCAATCCTCGCGCTATCAGAAGAAGGAGAAAAATCTGAATTAAAAATATAAGAATTTGATGCTCGCTGATCAAATCCATTGACCTTTCAACATCCCGTAATCTTCGCTACGCTCAGGTTACGGGATTATTTCGTGCAGTGACTTGCGTTTCCGCCTGAGGCGGATCCGCCTCAGGCGGACACTTCGTTCCGTAAGTGTGGGCCTCAACCCCGCTTTGCGGGGTAGCTATTTGCCTTCTCTCAATAGTTGTAGGCGCACAATAAAAAGGGCAATCCGAATGATCCAGATTGCCCTTTTTATTGTGTTGATTAATCATGGAGCCCCCGCGGGCTAAAGCCCGCGGTTCCTTTCTACCTGCCCCTCGCGGGGCGGAATCCCGCCGCTTTCCCATCCCCGGGCTGAAGCCTGGGGTGTTATGGGAAGGCGGGATAAAAGCTTATTTACGTTTTCCTCCGCCCCGCTTTTCTCCGCCATGCATCCCTTCACCGCCCCGACGGTGCTCTCCACCCTGGCCTCTCCCTATGCCCTCGCCGCGGCCATGATCACGGATACCGCGGCCGCCTTGATCTTTGCGGTCCTCGCGCCGGTCGTAACGATCTTCCCGGTTGTCCCTTCGGTCCTCACGGTGATCGTAGCGGTCTTCGGCATGATCGCGGACATCTTCCCGGCGGTCCATCCGGTCTTCCATCCGATCGCGCGCTCCACCGTCATGCCTTTGATCGATGATGTCTTCACGACGGTCCATACGGTCTTCCGTCCGGTCGCGGCGATCTTCTCTTTTGTCCTTGCGGTCTTCGTAAGCGTCACGCCTGTCTTCCCGGCGGTCCATACGATCCTCTTTTTTATCGAGATAATCTTCTCTCTTATCCCTTATATTCTCCCGCTTTTCCTCCCAGGATTCGCGCAATTCCTTTTTATTTTCCTGCATCTCGCCGACGTTTTCCTGATGGGTCCCTTTTAATTCTTCGCGCAACTGTTTCGCTGTTTCCATATCCCCCGACTGGGCGGCTTCTCGGATCTTGCGGCGCATTGCGCGCTCTTCCTGGCGGGCCTCGCGAGCATCGCCCTTCATTTCACGCCATTCATTGCGCAACTCTCCCCGCCCAGACCGTTCCTCAGTTCCCATCTCCGGCTCAGCATCTTCGGCTCTCGCCCCGACCGTCCAGATCAATCCCGTAAAGCAGGCCGCGATAACTAGTAAATTTTTTATTTTCATCATAAAACCCCTCCTTTGCGTTTATTATAACATCAAAATATTTTTTACGAATTTTATTCCCTCTTTCCTAATCAATGTATCTTTTTGTCTGAAAAAATTACCGTACATACGGCCATCTTCATTAGAACAATTTCTTGGCAAACCATTAAGTTCAAATTTCATGTCGTATTTTCATTTCTTATTCAAATATTCAAACGCCCATCGATAAAAACGCTCAACTTGCTTAAAAATATCCGACGCATCGTTTTCACGAAATTCTCTATCCTCGTAAGCTATGACGTTTTTCTTGGCAATAATTCGGCGAACGGTTGCTGTTTGTTTTTCAACTCCGGCAATAGGCGCACGGCCTAACAGTTCTATAACCTGCAGGTGGTCCTCAACTGCCGAGCGAACTCCTTGTGACTTCACCAACAACGCATCGCAGGAAGATATCACACAATGCACGGCATTGAGCCCCGCGGCTGTCCACATGCGATTTCTATAGGCATGCTGCATGGTTTCAAAGAATTCTTCTGCTTTATTCCAATACACCGTATATGCGCTTTGCTCAACTGTTCTTGTTTTTAAAGGTTTCCTCATCGTAAAAGCTTCTCTAATCGGTCGCCATAAATAAGTTGATAGGATTTGAGAATATCGGGGACAACCCCTGTTTTCTTTTTAGAATTATTTTTAAACTCGTTAAGGCTGTTGATATAGGGCGAAATGAGATTGCCCCATTGAGAAGATAACTGTTGGTCTATGTTGGAAAAGAGCTCTTCGGCTTTTTTCTTAAATTCAAAAGTTTTAACAACCACTAAAAGATCAATATCGCTGGCGGGCCTTTCTGTCTTGGCATGAATACTGCCAAAAAGCGCAACGCTTAAAATATTGTCCTGAAGCGCAGATTTCTTTATTGCCGCGCGCATAATATCAAATAACCGTTCGCTTAAAGTCTTCTCGGATAAGAAGAGAGGTTTCAAAACTTCTTGGGCTATGGAACGTTCTTCGTTTAGGCGAAATAAATGGGTTTTCCCAACTGGGCGCATAACCAAAACCCCTTCGCGCAGAAGGCCCTGCAAAATTTCATGGGCGGTCTTTGGCGTCACGCCAACCATCTTCGCTATTTGACGTCCGCTCATTTCGCCTGTATTTTGGCAAAGGATCCGTAACGCCCGAATCTTAACTTCATTATTTAAGATTTTATCTAATGGCTTATGGAATCGCATATGTTTCTCCAAGTAAACACGTGTTTACTTAAGTAAACAAATAATACTATGAATTGGCTCTTTGTCAAGCCTCTTATTTAGGCATAGAAAATAAGCCGCAGCTCGCCCAACAGGTAGTTTCTATATCCTGCTACATCCTCTCGGCTAGACCCTGATCTAAAAGAATCTGATTGAGATAAAATTCCTGCCCCGGATCTTTTTCGTAGAACACATCGGCCAAATAGCGGTCGTACTTATCCGAACGGGAGCTGGTTAAAATGATGTGCGGGGCTTTGGCAAGCTCGCGCTCCACAAATGCCTTCGCTTTCCTGCCCGCTTCCGTGGAAAGTTCGGGCGCGTTAATTCCTCTCAAGCGCAGATACTGCCGGATCCGGTTTTCAAAGCCTAAATCGATCTTGACAATAAGCGTGTCGGCATCAACCACTCTTTCAACAAAGGCTTTGTAGGTAAACAGATCATTTTTTGTGCGCTCGGAAGCGGTGATCGAGTATTCACCCCTTTCGCCGCGAAAAGATTCCGCGATATCGCCCTCTTTACTGACATTTTCTTTACGAATGGAATTATGGAAGCCAGTATTTCGCTTTGTTTTCTCGAATTCTTTTCCATTGGTTGTACAAAGCTCAATAAATCCCTTCGCTCCCAAAGGAATCCTGCGGTGCGCCTGAAAACCCAGATCGATCCACAGCCGGTCATCGCCGTCGTGCACCGAATCGGGGGCAATGAGCCGGTAGGTGTAAAGCATGCCTTTTTTGGGAATCAGTTTTGGCAGAGGCCTAAAAATTATTTTTGCATCTTCTAAGCTTTCTTGTGTTTTTTCGGCTTCCTGGCTGCCTGTTTCCAACCGGATCTTCCCGCCCAGTTTTTCGGCTGTCCAGCCGCCTTTTTCCGCTCTTTGCATAAACGAAAGCCGGGAGCCTTCATCGGGAACGGTGATCAGTTTCCGGTAATGCGACCAGGCCAGGCGCTTGGGAAAAGATTGTGGCCCGCGGGCCAGAATCTTTTTAAAATAACGGGCAAACCGCAGGCAGCGCCAAAGAACGCTTGAACTTATTTTTAAATCCGTTGAAAGTTTCTCAATGACTTTTTTGCCGTAATGCTCTTCGCGGGAGCCTTTTTTAAAAATATGCTCGTCAATGAGTTGTCCGGTCTTCAAGTATGTCTGCACCTTGGCCTCTTCGATCCTTCGCCGGCCCAAAAGAAGAGTTTCTTTGACCGCTTCGCGCAGCTGCGCGTAATTTTTTAAATCTTTATGAAGCGTTAGCGATGTGTTTGGCATGGCTCTTAATCCCCTTTCCAATTTAAAGGCCGGCGGCCCGCCGCTCGCATAGAAAGGTCTTTGAGCTCCTTCATGCCGTAGATGATGAGGAATTCATCTTCGGTGGGATCGAATTCGCCTTTCATCATATCGACGGGCCTTCCCTCAATCGCGGCCTTGAGATACTGCCTGCAGTCATTAATGTACATACAAACTTCCTTTTTAAAATTTCCGGTGAGAAATTCGTCTTCATAGCTATGTTTCTTTTTGGGCATGGGCGGTTTCCTTTCTATGCAAACTTTTTAAGCGCATCTTGTCCCTCAATGGCGTTCAAGTTTAGGGGAGAGAATCATCTTGCGGGGCGTTGTAAGCGGTTTGCATTTGCCCAACAAAAATATCGGGCAAATTCAAACCATTGCCCCGCTTGGGGTCGAACCAAGACTACAAGAGCCAGAATCTTGCGTCCTACCAATTAGACGACAGGGCAAAACTTCCTTAATTTTATACTGATGAAATTTGCACTAGTCCCGCCTTCTATAAAAATCTATGCGGATGGGCGGGGCAGGGCAATATTTCCTTAAATCTGTTCAGAAAAAATATTGCCCTTGTACTGATTTCTACTACTCGTTTCAGAAAAATCAGTACAGGGCAAGCAGTTCACCTGCGGAAAGATACGGAACTTCTTACCACAAATGATCCTGGACCCATTGATCAACAGCTTTTACCATCGCGCACCCGGATAAAGGTACGCACAAAAGCAACACCAGCACGACCAAAGATTTCATTTTCATCACAGACTCCTCCTATGGATGATTAACCGCTTCTGCCAAACGTTGTATGGTTTTTTCTTTTCCCAATACCCCCATCGTGTCAAACAGCCCCGGCCCGACCTCTTTGCCGGTCAGCGCCACCCGCACCGGATGGACCAGGCCGCCGGCTTTAATACCGAGTTCATCGACGAGCGCGCGGAAAACTTCTTCCGCGGATTTGGCATTAAATTCATTCAGGCCGCTCAACCGCTCTTTCAAAAGTAAAATTTCTTTCTTATGCTGATGGATATAGTGTTTCTCGATCAACTCCGGCGCGATGGCCAAATGGTCCTGAAAAAGAAAATCCGTCCAATCCGCGAAATCCGTCAGCGTCGCCAAACGGCCCTTGTATAAGTCTACAATATTTTCCAATTTCTTGCTATCGTAATTCTGATCAATAAATCCCTTTTCCTGTAAAAACGGGGACAAAAGTTTCGCCAGATCGGCAGAGGATTTTTGTTTGATATATTGCGCGTTGATCCACTGCAATTTTTCCATATTAAAAACCGCCGCCGCCTTGTTGATCTTTTTGATCGAAAAAACTTTGATCGCGTTCTCCGGCTTGACTACTTCCTGGTTATTCCCCGGCGACCAGCCCAAAAGCATAAGATAGTTAACGACCGCCTCCGGTAAAAAACCTTCCCTTTTATAATCGCTCACCGCGGTCGCGCCGGCGCGTTTGGAAAGCCGCGCCCGGTCCATCCCCATAATGAGCGGGAGATGCGCGAACTTAGGCGATTTTAATCCCAGCGCCTGGCAGATTACAATTTGCTTTGGGGTATTCGAAATGTGGTCCTCGCCGCGGATAACGCAGGAAATTTCCATCAAAGCATCGTCGACAACACAGGCGAAGCTGTACGTCGGAGACCCGTCGGATTTGATCAGCACCTGATCTTTAAATTCGGTCGTATCAAACTCGATCTCGTCGCGGATCAGGTCGTAAATTTTAATTTTCTGCCCCGGGACCATTTTCAGAACGACGGCCTCGCCGTCTTTGTACGCCTTACCCTCGCTCAGCAATTTATCCGCGTATCCGCGGTAAATATGAAAGCGGCCGCTCTGCTTATACAGTTCGTCCCACTTCAGGCCAAGCCATTCCAAACTCTGCAAGATCTCGTCGACAAATTCCTGTTTGGAACGAACCCGGTCGGTGTCTTCGATGCGCAGAATGAATTTTCCGTTATTGGCCTTGGCGTACATCCAATTGAACAGCGCCGTCCTGGCGCCGCCGATATGCAGAAATCCTGTGGGGCTTGGGGCAAATCGTACTCTCGTCTCGCTCATTATCTGGTCTCTTGGGTTTGTCGGGAAGTATGCGTTAAGGTTCGGACGGGGCGGCCTTCTTTTCCATTCTATCAACAGCGTTTTGAATGCGGACTAGGTCACGCTTGTCGCTCCCTACAAATTCGATACCGACATCGTAATAAAACGGCCTGCGCACGTTATCGCTGGTCCGATGGATCGACCAGACCACTTTCCCTTTACATTTAATATGGTCGCCGGCATCCAAAAGATCGATCTCCAGGTCGATCGGGGTGAACATCTTAAGACTCTTTTTAAAACTCACGCAAACACCGCCGACCCCGATATTCTCGGTATGTGTCAAAATAACATCCTGATTGTCCTGCGTCTGACGGATGACGACCAGGCAGGGGAACATGATCCGCGGAAATTTACGCCGATTGTGCTGTTCTTGTGAGCTCATGTCTTTTTCTTTTGGATACGCGTAATCTTTTTCGCAAGGCCTGTTTTTTCATCAACCTCAATAACCGCCCCGCACACAATAACATCTTCGGCGGCCACTTCAAATTTGTTCGGCATACTTGTTAAAAACCGCTCGATAATATATTCCTTTTTCTGTCCGATGACCGAATGATACGGCCCGGTCATCCCCAGATCCGTAATATACGCCGTGCCTTTCGGCAAGATCTTTTCGTCCGCGGTCTGGATATGCGTGTGTGTTCCCACCACCGCCGAGACCTCACCGTCGATGTAAAACCCGATAGCGACCTTCTCGCTGGTCGCTTCGGCGTGCATGTCGACAATAATGATCTTTGTTTCTTTGCGGATCGTTTCGACGATGCTTTTTAACGTCTTGAACGGACAATCCACATTATAACGCATAAAAACACGGCCCAAAAGATTTATTACGCCGATCTTCTCGCCTGCTTTTGTCCGGATGATCGACCACCCCTGCCCGGGCGCGCCTTGCGGAAAATTCGCCGGGCGGATCACCCGGGAGGTGTTCACCAAATATTCCGTCATTTCCCGCTTATCCCAGACATGGTCGCCCAAGGTCAAACAATCACAGCCGATCGCTAAAAGATCATCGGCGATCTTGCCCGTCAGGCCAAAACCACCGGCGGAATTCTCGGCGTTGACAATGACCGCATCCAGGTTGAATTCCCGGGCGATCTTCGGCAAAAGTTCCTCCAAAAGATTGCGGCCCGGTTCTCCGACAATATCTCCGACGCACAGGATGTTCATTTCGCGATTTCCACGGCTCTGGTTTCACGCACGACAATAACCCGGATCTGTCCGGGATATTCCATTTCTTCCTCAACGCGTTTACGGATATCACGGGCCATCACAATCGCCTCATCGTCGTTGACCTTGCCCGGATCGACGATAATTCTGACCTCGCGGCCGGCCTGCATGGCAAAACATTTTTCAACGCCTTTAAAAGAATTGGCGATCTTTTCCAAGTTCTCCAAACGCTTCACGTAGGTCTCAAGTGTTTCGGCGCGGGCGCCCGGCCGGGCCGCGCTGATCGCGTCCGCGGCGCAGACCAAAACGCCGTACAGCGTGCTCAACGCCACTTCTTCGTGATGCGATTCGACAGCCTTGGCAACGTCTTCGACTTCGCCGTATTTACGCGCCAAATTTCCGCCGACGATCGCGTGCGTCCCCTCTTCCACTTCCTGGCCGACCACTTTACCGATATCGTGCAGCAGGCCGGCGCGGATGCCGATCTTAATGTCCAAGCCGAGCTGAGCGCACATATGAGCCATCAGCTGAGCGACTTCCTTGGTGTGCTGTAAACCGTTCTGCCCGAAACTCGTGCGGTATTTTAAACGCCCGACCAATTTTAAAAGCTCAGGGTGCATATTATGAACCCCGAGTTCAAAGGCTGCTTTTTCGCCTTCTTCTTTAATTTTGTTTTCGATTTCCTTTTTGGCCTTCTCAACGACTTCCTCGATGCGCCCGGGATGGATCCGTCCGTCGGCAATTAAATTCACAAGAGCAATGCGGGCTACTTCCCGGCGAACCATATCAAAACCGGAGATCGTGACCGCCTCCGGAGTGTCATCAATGATAATGTCAACGCCGGTCGCGGTCTCCAAGGCGCGGATATTGCGCCCTTCACGGCCGATGATGCGGCCCTTCATCTCGTCGCTGGGCAAAGGCACAACGCTGATCGTAGTTTCGGAAGCGTGGTCGGCGGCGCAGCGCTGAATGGCCTGGCTGATGACATTCCTGGCTTTTTTATCCGCGGTTTCTTTCAATTCTTCTTCCATCTTGCGCAGCATGGTCGCTTTCTCATGAGTCAACTCTTCCGAAAGGCGGGACAAAAGAAGATTTTTCGCGTCTTCCTGGCTCAATGATGAAATGACCTGCAGGCGCTTTTTCTCCTCTTCAATCAACTTGTTAAGATCCTCCGTCTTCTGTTTGACGCTGTCTTCTTCATGACGCAGAGTCGCGACCCGGGCATTGACGTCTCTTTCTTTCTTCTCCAAAAGATCGACGCGTTTATCCAAATTCTCTTCTTTTTGCAAAATGCGCTTTTCGCCGGCGGCGATCTCTTCCCGGCGTTCACGCGTCTCCCGCTCGAAATCCTGACGGAGTTTGATCATCAAGTCTTTGCCCGACAGTTCGATCTCGCGCTTGCGGGTCTCGGCCTCGCGCGCGGCGGATTCCGTAAGTTCTTTGGCTTTTAACTCGGCTTCTCTTAACTTTTTATCGGCAAAAAACCATCTTAATAAATATCCGGCCAATACCAAACCAATGGCAAAAAATGACATCACAAAACTTCTTAATATAATGTCCATTTCGCTGAACATAATGCACCTCTCCCTCTATGCTAAGATCGGAAAAGCCTCCGCGAACGCGATGCTCTTTCCGATGCTGAGGACATCCCTTTAAAAAGGATGATCCGGTTAGTTGAAAATAACGCGGGAAACCGGGAAGTCGTGCTTTTCTCGATGGGGCAAGCGGTCAACAATTTGAAAATCAAACGCCAAACCGACCGTTGGGGTTTCCGGCGGCAGCTGCGCCAGAAAGCGGTCATAGTACCCGTGTCCCCGTCCCAAACGGTAATTGTCTTTATCAAAAACAATTCCCGGAACGACGACCAGATCCAGCCGGTCCAAAAAAACAGCCTGTGAATATTCCGGACGCGGCGCCTTGATGCCGCATGCCCCGGAAGAGAGACCACGGGTGAGGTGTTTGATCAGCCTTGGAAGGATCTTCTTCTTGTCTTTTAAAATGACAGGTAAGGCTATTTTTTTCTTAAGTTGTTGGGCTTGTCTCATCATTGCGAACGTATCGACTTCCCCATCAAAAGAGGCATAAAAGAGAATTACTTTTGCGCGCTTAAATTCCGGCAAAGAGAACAGCTTCCTCTGGATCTTCCCGCTCTTTTTAAGCCTGTCTTCCTCCTTCTGATTTCTTAACAGCGTCAAAATTTCCTTTCGGATATCGTTTTTTGATTTATTAGACACCTGATGCGGCATAAATTATTTTTTCTTTCCCTGATTTGCGGGCTTATCTTATCATTTTTGTGTTTTTTTGACAAATGGAATTCTCCCCCGGAGCTCCTTCTCAAACCCCTGGTCCGTCGGCTCATAATACTTTACATTAAGCGGCATATATTCTTGTTCCACATAATGATCTTTATAATCGTGGGCATATTTATAATCCTTCCCGCGGCCGAGCGTCTTGGCGCCCCCATAAGAGGCGTCCTTGAGCGCGGCCGGAACTTCCTGAACCTTCTTTTCCTTTACATCGCTGAGGGCTTTTTCGATCCCTAAATAAACGGCATTGGATTTCGGCGCGCAGGCAATATAAACCGCGGCCTGGGCTAACGGAATGCGGGCCTCCGGCAAGCCGATAAACTCCGAGACCTGCAGGGCGGCATTGGCCAAAATCAAGGCCCGCGGGTCCGCGTTCCCCACATCTTCCGCGGCGCAAATACAAATCCGGCGGGCAATGAATCGCGGGTCCTCCCCGGCATAGATCATTTTCGCCAGCCAATAAAGCGCCGCATCCGGGTCCGACCCGCGCATGGATTTTATAAAAGCTGACGCGGTATCATAATGCTGATCGCCGTCCCGATCGTAGTTAACTTGCTTTTTCTGAATAGACTGTTCCGCTGCCTTGAGATCAAAACGGATCGCCCCGTCTTTGTCGAGCGCGGTCGTGAGACACCCGACTTCCAAGGCGTTCAACGCCCGTCGGGCATCGCCGTCGCAGGTCTCTGCCAGAAATTCCAGGGCCGCCTTATCCGTCCGGATCTTCAGCCTGCCTAAACCCTTTTCCTTATCCGCCAGCGCCCTTTGTAAAATTCTTGAAATATCTTCCGTCGATAACGCGTGCAATTCAAAGATCAACGAACGCGACAGCAGCGGGCCGGTCAGCGAGAAAAAAGGATTTAAAACCGTTGCGCCGATCAGAACAATGCTGCCGTCCTCAACGTCCGGCATCAAGACATCCTGCTGAGCCTTGTTGAAACGGTGAATTTCGTCGATAAAAAGAATGGTCCTCTTCTGGGCGGTCGCCCGTCGGTTCCGGGCTGCGGCCAGGATCTTGCGCAATTCATCGACATTGGATGATACGGCATTGATCTGTTCAAAATGTGTTTTGGTCTTTTGGCTGATGCAGTGGGCGAGTGTCGTTTTGCCGGATCCCGGCGGGCCGTAAAGAATGATCGAGCTTAGACGGTCGGCCTCGATGGCGCGCGTTAACAATTTTCCCTCACCAAGAATATGCGTCTGCCCGGCGTAATCTTCGAGCGATTGAGGCCGCATCCGGAAGCTGAGCGGAGAGGTCTTAAAAATATTGCCCTGGTCTGTAAATAAATTTTCTTTATTTGAAAAAAAGGAAGGGGCTTTGCGGGGCATAAGCGATCGCGCTCTTAAGGGTTAAAATTGGAAATCCCCGCCGATGCCGTTAGGAAAAAGTGTGAATGAAACCTGTTTTTAGCAGGTGGGAATTTTTCTTACTGCCCTAAGGCAACTAAGGGATTAATTCCCTGTACTCATGTGTTGGTTCATTTCACTTATTCCCCCACGCACAACGCAGGGATTTCCGAAAGCATTATAGCACTTTAAAAAAATTGTAAAGTATTTTTTTTAGCGGCGAACGGCGCCGAATCTCTGGACTAAGGCCTGGCAGATGCGCTCGTGGATGGTGTTGACCTCATCCTCTTTCAACGTACGCGCGGAAGACTGATACGTCAAAGAAAAGATAATACCCTTTTGTCCGGCCGGTATCTTCTCGCCGGCGTATTGCTCCAAAAATTTTACGGAAGCGAGGCGCCCTTCGCCCATCGGGAGAATGGCGGCCCGGATATCTTCAAATGGAACATCGCGTTTTACGGCTAAGCTCACGTCGCGGACAACCGCCGGGAATTCCGAAGGCGGTTGGTAGCGCCGCTCCTGTCCCTCTAAAGAATACAGCCACTCCAGATCGAGCTGGGCAAAAAATACTGCCGCGCGTTTGATGTCCCATTGCTCTAAAACATTTTTCGAGATCTTGCCGATCATGCCGCGGTCTTCCCCGTTAATCCTGATGACGGCGCACTGGCCTTCTTCATAAGACGGGTGACTGCTTTTGATAAAAGAAACGCCCGCTATCTTATATTCGTTCAAGATCGCCTCTAAACGTCCTTTCACATCATAAAGATCCACCGGCTCTTTGGACATCTGCCGCCAATCATCCTGCCGCATACCCGACATCAGAACAGCCAAAACTTCCTTTTCCGGAACAGCGGAATAATTCTTGCCGATCTCAAAAATCTTAACGTCCCGCCAGCCGCGGCTCAAGTTAAGCGACAAAACATTTAAAAGGCCCGGCAGCAGCGATGGGCGCAATATTTCCTGGTCCCGGGACAAAGGATTCTTAATTCGTACACCTTTGAGTTGGCCGAGGCCGCATTTCTCAAGCGCCTTTTGGTGGGTCATCGCGCACGTAATCGCTTCATCCAGACCCTGGGCAGTTAAAATGTCACGCAAACGATTTTTGCACTTCCAAGAAGATGCTGTTGTAATGTTCGACATCTTGATCGACGGGATGCTGAACGGCAGCTCGTCGAAACCGATCACGCGGGCGACTTCCTCGGCAATATCGGCCTCGGCCTTTAAATCTCCCCGAAAAACAGGCGGAATAACTTTTAAAGCGCTCTTACTTCCGGAAACCTTGCAGCCTAATTTTTCCATAATAAATTTACACCGCTTGAGAGAAACTTCCGCCCCCAAAAGCGCGTTGATGCCGGCCAAAGAAACATTGACCGCTTTTCTTTGGATCTTTTTAGCGTTCGGAAAAATATCAGCGTACGCATCGACGCTGCCGCCGGCGAGTTCCAGGATCAACGCGGCCGCGCGCAACGCCCCGCCCAACACCATATCCCGATCAACGCCTCTCTCAAAACGATACGAAGAATCACTGCTTAAACCTAATTTTCTGCCGGCCCGGCGGATCGCGCCCTGATCAAAATAAGCGCTCTCCAATAAAATATTTTTTGTCGAGGAAGAAACCTCCGTATCTTTTCCTCCCATGATCCCGGCAATCGCCGCCGGACGTTTATCGTCGGCGATCACCAAAACCGACGGATCAAGTTTAGGCTCATCGCCGTCGATCGTGACCAGGGCTTCGCCGCTCTTGGCGCGGCGGACAATGATCTTGTGTCCGTCTAATTTATCCAAATCAAAGGCGTGCAGCGGCTGGCCCAGTTCCATAAGACAAAAATTCGCGATATCGACAATGTTGTTGATCGAACGCATCCCGACGGATTCGATCCGCTCTTTGAGCCATTGAGGGGAGGCGCCGACTTTCACATTGCGGATAACGATACCGATGTAACGACCGCACAGATCTTTGTCGGCGATCGTCACGTCGGATTTTTTCTTAGGGACAATGAATTTTTTGGCCTTGGGGAATTTGAGAGCTTTACCGTAAATAACGGAAACCTCACGGGCCAAGCCGACAATATTCAGACAGTCCGGACGGTTGGGCGTGATCTCGAGCTCAAAAACTTTCTGCCCGTTCACATCCGAGATCTTCTCCACCTCCAGGCCGGCCATGGTCAAACGATGCGCCAGCTGATCCGGCGAGGCAGAGACATTCACATAATCTTTAAGCCAATGAAGGGAAAGTTTCATATCGAGTCCGGAAAAATTCAAAGTGTAAAGTGAAAAATTCAAAACCAAAATCCAAAATTTTAAATTATGAATTATGAATTATGGTTTTACACTTGAAATTTTACATTTTAAATCTTTAAAATTGCCTTAAGAACCTCACATCATTCTCATAAAAAATACGGATGTCGGGAATACCGCACTTGAGCATCGCGATACGTTCGACCCCCATACCGAAGGCGAGGCCGGTGTATTCGCCGGATTTATACCCGACCGCCTCAAAAACTTTCGGATTGACCATGCCGCAGCCCATGATCTCAAGCCAGCCTTTCCTCCCGCACGTCGAGCATCCCTTGCCTTCGCATTTATAGCAGGAAATATCCACCTCCGCCGACGGTTCGGTGAACGGAAAAAAGTGCGGCCGGAACCGCATCCGCAGCTTGTCATTAAAAAATTTCTTACAAAAAACCGCAAGCAGCCCCTTGAGATCGGAAAATTTGACATCAGTATCAACCAGCAGCCCTTCGATCTGGTGGAACATAAACGAATGGCTGGCGTCGACCGCATCCGGACGATACACCTTCCCTGGAATCACAACGGCGAATGGCGGCTTGTGCGCCTGCATAACCCGGATCTGCCCGGGAGAGGTTTGGCTGCGCAAAAGCAAAAAACGGTCATTGGCCCCGCGGTCACGCTCTTCCAAATAAAACGTATCGAAGGCGTCTCTCGACGGGTGATCGACGGGGATGTTGAGCGCGGTAAAATTATTGAATTCCGTCTCGATCTCCGGGCCTTCCTGAACCACGAACCCGAGCCGTTCAAAAAGCCCGCAGATGTCCTGCATCGTCCGGGTAAGAATATGCTGGCGCCCGATATTTTGCGGGACGCCGGGAAGGGTCACATCGGCCTCATTGGCCCTGGCCGTGCGGCTGCCCGCGGAAATTTCTTTGTTCTTTTCGTCGATCATCTGGGCGGCGCGGCTTTTCAATATATTGGCATGTTTTCCGATCAGCGGTTTTTCTTCCACGGAAGCGGAAGCAAGCGAAGCATACAGATCGGCAATAAGGCCTTTCTTGCCGAGATATTTTATCCGGAAAGCTTCCAGCGATTTATCGTCGGAAACCGCCGTAATATCCTGCTCAAGCTGTTTCGCGATATTCTCAAAATCCCATGCCATAGTTATTTTCCTACCCGGCGGCGGCGTTTAATCATTTCCCGGAAACCCCACAAACACAGAGCGCAGGCCAAAAGGGCCGCCGATATTTCAACCTTAACCATATTGAATTCGTGAGGGATCGGTTCTCCCCGGAATATAATGGTCACTGTTTGGGCACGGACCGCTGTTTCCCCCTGAAGCCGGGTATCAGCCCTGGCAAAAATCCCTTCAACCTGAACAATATCTCCCTTGGTATGATAATTCCCTAAAGAACCGATTTTCCCGGCTTCTTCTAAGGACAACCACACCCCGATCTGTCCGGTCGCGTCTTCGACATTAACCCAGGCGAAATCCCCGCGGGACATCACCTGGCCGATAGCTTCTCCGCGGATGACCACGGATTGGCCGTCGAAGGTCTTAGAACCATTGACAAGTTCTTTGACCGTTTTAATAACCGGTTCCTGCGCCGCGACCCGGGCACAGGTTATAAACAAAAATAGGATTATGCCAAATTTTATTTTCATCTTACTTGCCTTTAACCACCGCCAAGATAAATCCTAACAGCACGAAGACAGACATAAATTCCAATCGGCCGGCCCACATCTGGATGATATACGTGACCTTTAAAGCCGTCGGCATCGCCACGTCGGTAACCCCGCAACTTAATCCTACATTGCCGGTTGCCGAGATCGATTCAAACAAAGACTGAATGAACGGATACCCGCACAACATCCCTGCCAATGTTCCAAGAAAAAATGTCGTAATATACGCCAGCGTGATCATAAACGCTGCCAGCATTTGCTTTTCCGTCAGGATCATATCCTTAACGTGGTGGATCTTTTCGACAAAAACAGCAGCTTCTGGGGAAACATAACGTTTAATATCTGTCTTGAATGCTTTTACCATAATGCTCAGCCGTAACGCCTTAATGCCGCCAGTCGTTGAACAAATACACCCGCCCAGCGACATCGCGAGCAAGATCCCGAAGATCGACAAACTCTCCCATTCATTGATAAACTGCACCGGATAAATGGTCTGGAATCCCGTTCCGGTATGCGCGGAGATCAATTGAAAAAATCCTCGGCGGAACAAGGTCAGCTCATCGGCATAAGCATGGATCCGCGTTAACCCCAGCGCTACCGAAGCATAGATCAGCACAACACTAAAAAACAACGTTACCGTTTCAACGTTGCGCAAAAGCTCTTTGCGCTTCCCGGACCAAATTGTGTAGTGCAGCAGAAAATTGATCGCCCCCAAAAGCATAAAAACGCAGCAAATCATTTCGACGGCAAAACTATGATAATATTGAATATTCTGTTGCTGTGGGGCAAACCCTCCCGTATCATAGCCGGCCATAAAGATGCACGCTGCATGGAAAAATGATTCCCACAAAGGCATCCCCTCTGAAAAGAGAACCAGCCCCAATATTAGGGTGCCCAAGATCAAATAAACAAGGCTTACGATCCAAATGAACCGGGCTGTCTGGCGGATGTTCGGCAAAACCTTTTCATCGCGGGCTTCTCCGACATACAATTTAAACGCGCCGGTTGCCCCATGGACAAATAATCCCAAAATGACCACAACGATCCCTTGCCCGCCGATAAAGATCGTAATATGCCGCCACAAGTTATGGGACATGGCCATATGGCTCAAGTCCTGCGTAAGCGACAGCCCGGTGGTCGTAAACCCTGAGACGGCCTCAAAAAAGGCGTCCAGGAAACAGTTGAAATGATGGCTTAGATAGAGCGGGATGGCGCCTGCCAGGGAAGCTACGATCCAGGAAAAAGCCACAACGATCATTCCGTGCGACCATTTTGGCTCCTCCCGGATGTAACAAAAAACGTGCAGTGTCAAGCCGACCACGATACATATTAAAAAACTTATCACGAAATCGAACAGCGGATTAAATTCCCGATTGAGAACCGCCACGATCATCGGAAATATCATGAACAGCGCGACGCCGACGATGATCTTTCCCAAATAAAATCCGATGATGCGGATATCTTTAAGCTGGGGCCTTAGGATCATTTTATTTAAAAATCACAAAGACGATTGTGCCGGCTATGAAACTGCTGGCTATGATGGCAAGGGCATAGCTCACTTCCGCGAGGATTCCTAAAGCTATGTTCTTATTGGACGGAAACATCTTACATTTTTCCGATCAGGTAATTAAGCAATTCCTGTTTGTTTTCGATCAGGGTCAACGCGACCACATCGTCCAGCGGCTGCAGGACCGTGTCGCCTTTAGGAACAATGACTTCATCCCGACGGATAATAGAGACCAGAACGGAATTCGGAGGAAGCTGTAATTGCTGCAGCGGTTTATTGATAATAGGAGAATCTTCCGGCAGATCCACGCGGATCAGGGCTAGCTTCCCTTTTTTAAAACTAAAAAGGTCTACGAAATCAACGAACGAGGCCTCTTCTTCAATGATCTTCCCGAGGATCACCGTGGCCCCGATGGGAACGTCAATGCCGAGCTCGTTGAACGCGCGCTCATTATCCGGATCATTGACCCGGGCAACCGTCCGGTTAACCTTATATTTTTCTTTGGCGATCTGGCAGACAATAAAATTATCTTCGTCTTTCCCGGTCACCGCCGCAACAACATCGGCATGATCAACACCTGCCTGCTCAAGGATCGATGGATCACACCCATCGCCGTTAATAATGATCGCTCCCAGGTCTTTGGCCAAGTCATGGGCGGCCTCTTGTTCTTTTTCCACGACAACAATAGTGTTCTTGCCGGTCAGCAAGCGCTTTGCCAGAAAAATACCTAAACGTCCGCCGCCGATAATAATAATGTGCATCCCAATTTTCCTCATATTATCCCAATTAGTCATTAGATGAAATTGGGATAAGTACTTGTTACATCTAATACCATTCGAGAAAAAATAAGTACATATAATTTCCTTAAAAACCGAAAATATTTTTTACTTTAGCAATGCTTGTCGTTTTGACCACGACCAGCAGCACATCGCCTCTGCCGACAACGGTTTTTGCATCAGGGATCGTCGGAAAATTCGTATGCCGCCGGATCGCGGCAATAACGCATTCTTTAGGAATATTCAGCTCTTCAATAGTTTTTCCGTAAAGATGATCTTGAACCGGCAATTCCAACACGCCCAATTCACGATTTTCGATCAAATAGCTTGAAAGCATCGGGTCGGTAATTTTATCCCGGATCATGGATGCGAACAACGTGGTTTCGCTTAAGACGTCAAAACCCAGCGCCTTGTAAACAGCTGCTTTGGTGGGGTCATAAACGCGGGCGATTACCCGGGGGACCTTGAAGATCCCCTTGGCGACCTGGGAAGCCATGATATTGATATTGTCTGAATTCGTGAGGGAACAAAATATATCGGCTTTCTCGATACCGGAATCCTGAAGGGTTTTCGTGGAAACGCCGCTTCCGCGGACAGTGACTCCGTTAAAGGATTCTCCGAGACGGGTGAACGAAGAATTTTTTTGGTCTATAACGACAACATCATGGCCTTCAACGGAGAGCAGTTTGGCTAATTCCGCTCCAACTCGGCCACATCCGACGACGACAATATACATTGATTTTCCTTCTATAAGGCATTCTCGGAACTGTTAAAAAAACTAAACGGCGGCGGCCGGATTCTTTGCCTTTGCCAGCTCGATCAATTTCCTGAAAGCCTCCGGTGAACTCACGGCCAATTCCGCCAACGACTTGCGGTTGATCTCGACTTTGGCATTGATTAAGCCCTTAATGAACCGGCTGTAGGTCAATCCGCTCTCACGGCAGGCCGCGTTGATGCGGATGTTCCATAAAGCGCGGAATTCACGCTTCTTGACTTTGCGGTCGCGGTACGCATAACGCATCGCCTTGATTAAAGAACGTTTGGCTTGTTTGTAACGGCTTTTTCTATGACCGAATTGTCCTTTTGTCGCTTTCAGGACTCTCTTTTTTCTTCTTTTCGATGATACTGCATTTTTGACTCTAGCCATACGGCAACAACCTCCTTATCGCTCTTGCATCCCTATCGGAAACATACCCGGTAAGGCGGAGCTTGCGTTTCACTTTTCTGCTCTTTTTCCCCAAGATATGACGGCGTCCGGCATTGCGCTTCTTAATTTTACCTTTTTTGGTAAAACGGAAACGCTTGGCAGCGGATTTATTCGTTTTTAATTTCGGCATTTCCTTTTCCTTTCTATGGAACTATTTTGTCGATCTTGGAGCGATCACGATGGACATGACCCGGCCCTCAAAGATAGGGGATTTTTCAGGAACTCCGTGCTCGGCCAGATCGGCGACCACCCGGGTCAAAATCTTTTCCCCATGATCCTTGAACGAAAGTTCGCGCCCGCGGAAGAACATATTGACCTTCACTTTATCTTTCTTGGATAAAAATCCGGCGGCCTGCTTGACCTTGATCTGATAATCGTTCTCATCGATGTGCGGCTTGAACCGTATCTGTTTAAGCTGGGTAACATGCTGACTGCGTTTAACGCGGCGCTCTTTCTTTTCCTGGTCATACTTATACTTGCTGTAATCAATGATCCGGCATACCGGAGGATTGCTGGTCGGCGAAACCTCCACAAGGTCCAGCTCATGTTCGCGAGCCAATTCGACCGCCCGGCGGATTGGAACAACCCCGATCTGTTCGGAATTCGGCCCGATGACCCGGACCTCAGGGACATTAATTCGTTCATTGATCCGAATGTGTTTATAAATAGAACCCACCTCCTAACGTTACCTTTCTTTCAAGGCTTCTTTGTAATAATTTCTTCTTTAATCTCTGCAACAAATTGTTCAACCGGAATACTTCCCTGATCCCCGACGACCCGTTTGCGGACAGCGACTGTCTTGCCGGCGATCTCTTTGTCCCCGATAATAAGCAGATACGGGATCTTTTTAAGCGTTCCCTCGCGGATACGCTTGTTTAAGCTCTCGTTTCTTTCGTCAATTATAACCCGCACATCTTGTTTTTGTAAACTTTCTTTTACACTTTGGGCGTAACTTTGATGCTCGGGCTTGATCGGAATGATCATCACCTGTACCGGCGCCAGCCAGGCCGGAAAAGCGCCGGCATAATGCTCGATCAGAGTTCCAAAAAACCGCTCCACGCTTCCCAAGATCGCCCGATGCAGCATGATCGGCCGGCAGGAAGCATTATTTTCATCGATATAACCCAGATCAAACCGGTCCGGAAGATTAAAATCACACTGGATCGTCGCGCACTGCCATTGCCGGCCTAAAGCATCTTTCAATTTAATATCGATCTTCGGGCCGTAAAACGCGCCGTCGCCTTCGTTGATCTGATATTGCAACTTCTTTTCTTTGAGCGATTCTTCCAGCGCGCTCGTCGCGGCCGCCCAATCTTCATCTTTACCGATATACTTTGCCGGTTTGGTGCTCAGTTCAATGCCCAGGTCATTAAACCCAAAATCCTTCATCACCTCAAAAACAAAATCAATGACCTCAACCACTTCTTTTTGGATCTGGTCCGGACGGCAAAAAATGTGCGCGTCGTCCTGGGTAAACCCGCGCACGCGCAAAAGCCCATGCAGAACGCCGGCTTTTTCCTGACGGTAAACCGTTCCCAATTCAAAGAACCGTATCGGGAGATCCCGGTAAGATCTGATCTTCGACTTGAAAATTAAAATATGTCCCGGGCAATTCATCGGCTTGACGGCGTAATCTTCGTCGTCAACCTTGAAGTAATACATGTTTTCTTTATAAAACTTGTCGTGCCCGCTTTGCTCCCACAGCTTCCCTTTTAAAATATGGGGCGTCATTACTAAATCATACCCGCGCTTTAAATGCTGTTCGCGGACATAATCCTCGATGATCTTGCGCATCATCGCCCCGGCCGGATGATAAAAAACCAGCCCCGCGCCGGCGGACTCATGATAAATGTGAAAGAGCTCTAACTGTGTTCCGATTTTCCGATGATCTCTCTTCTCCGCTTCTTCCAGCCTGTGAAGATAGTCATCGAGTTCTTTTTTCGTAAAAAACGCTGTGCCGTAAATCCGCTGCAGCATGGGATTTTTTTCATTCCCCCGCCAATACGCGCCAGCCACTGACAATAATTTAAAACCTTTAATCAGTCCCGTTGTCTCGACGTGCGGGCCCTTACACAAATCGAACCATGCATCGCCGGTTTTAAAAATCGTCACCTGTTGATCCGGCAGGCCCTGAATCAGCTCGACCTTATAATCTTCCTTCATCTTTTTAAAGAGCGCAATGGCCTCGTCACGGTCCATCGACGACTGGCTCATCGGAAGATTTTTGTTGATGATCTTCTGCATCCGCTGTTCGATCTGCGTCAGATCTTCGGTCGTGAACGGTTCCTTTTTATCAAAATCATAATAAAAACCGTTCTCGATCGCCGGGCCGATCGTGACCTTGACCTCCGGCCAAAGCTCTTTCACCGCCTGCGCCATCACATGCGAACAGGTATGCCGCAACTTATCTATGTCTGTTTTGTATTCCATTTTTAAACTGGTGGACCCAAGAGGGCTCGAACCTCTGACCCCTTCCATGTCAAGGAAGTACTCTAACCAACTGAGCTATGGGTCCACAAATTAAGTCAAAATTCAAAACGCAAAAGTAAAAACTGTTGTGTCGCAAAGCGACTCCTCAATTTTGACTTTTTACTTTTCATTTTTTACTTTTCTTTATGGGCAAGGAGGGAGTCGAACCCTCACAGCCTTTCGGCCACAGGATTTTAAGTCCTGCGTGTATGCCATTCCACCACTTGCCCTAATAAGTGCTAAATTTATGGAGCGACAAGCGAACATAAATTTATGCACGAATTAGTCCCGTCGTCCCGCACGCTTTGCTTCGCAAAGCGAAGCAGTCGGGACAAGAGGCGGGACGAAATTCGCACACATAATTTACGTCGCTGTCGCTTCCGTAAATTATGTGCTCATTTTAAGGCGTGGATCGGAATTGAACCGATGAATAGCGGTTTTGCAGACCGCTGCCTTACCACTTGGCTACCACGCCATATCTCTAGGGATGTCCCGCCGGAGGCGGGGCTGCCGCGCCATACCTCTCATTATTTTGTCAATCCCGATTTTCCTCAAACAAATCCAGATGAAATCGGGATGATCCTGATTTCCTCTAAATAATTCATTTAGGAAAATCATGGATCAAAGAAATTACCGTCTTCACAATATCATCGACGTCGGCCAAGCGTCCCTCGCCCATTGTCCCGCAGGCCAATTTCCCGCGCACGGGATCAATGAACTGAACGCCGACATCTTTTAATTGCCGGCAATTTTTCTGAAAGATCTTATTGCGGTACATCTCATCGTGCATCGCCGGCGCGATCACGATCTTGGCATCCGTCGCCAGCGCAACGCAGGTTAAAAGATCGTCCGCGATGCCGCACGCCAATTTCGCGACGATATTCGCCGTCGCCGGAGCGATCAGCAAAAAATCCGCCTCTTTGGCAAGCTGAATATGGTGCATATGCCAAACCGAATCATTGTCCTCGAACATATCCCGGTAGACTTTATGGCCGGACAAACTCCCGAGGGTAACGGCCGTGATGAACCGTTCGGCTTCTTTGGTCATAATGACCGTAACATCAAAACCTTTATCTTGGAACCGGCGGATGATCTCTGCGGATTTGTAGGCAGCGATACTTCCGGTAACACCTAAGAGGATTTTTTTGGGATTGGCTTTCATACAAACTAAACGCTGATTTCTTTCGGGGTTTCGGAGGCCTTGTCTTTTCCCTCGCCCTTTTTCGCGCGCCCCCGGGCTTCGGCAATGGCCTTCAATTCAACCTTGCCGGCGCGGATCTCTTCCAAAGCGATCGTCGCGACCTTGTCGGTGCTGACCTTCTCCACCAATTTAGGTTTTCCGTCGGCCAGTTCCATGGCGCGGTTCGCCGCCATGCGGATCAATTTATAAACGCTGAAACCTGACCGCGGCAAAAGTTCCTCCGGCGGAATATAAGACATACACTCCTCCTCAATGACCCCGCCGCTTCGCAGAGGAGGGGGAATTCTGAGCGCAGCGAAGATGCGGGATTTAATATAAATACCGGTCCCCGACAATACAACAATGGTGCTTTTATATATCATATAAGCCCTGGCTTGTCAAAAACTTATAGCCATGAACTAACCGCATGAACTAACCGCCGAGCTCCCGGCCCAGGATGCCTTCCAGCCGCTGATAGGCTTTTTCCAAATCGTCATTAACGACCGCGTATCGGTAACGCCCGGCCTGGGCCATTTCTTCCTCCGCTGTCTTCAGCCGGATCGCCAGATCCTTTGTGTTTTCAGATCCGCGCTCGGACAGGCGGCCTTTTAAAACTTCCATCGATGGCGCGTTGATAAATATTGTTAAAGCATCCGGATAAATTTTTTCAACTGTCTTGGCGCCTTTGACATCGATGGCTAAAAGGACGTTCCGCCCCTTGGCCAAAAGATCCTCCACGCTGCGCCGCGGCGTGCCGTAATAATTCCCGAACACGTTCTCATATTCCAAAAATCCGTCGGCCTTGATGTGGGCCTCGAACTCTTCCTTTCCCATAAATAAATAATCGCGGCCGTTTACCTCATGGCTGCGCTTCGGCCGCGTCGTCGCTGAAATGGATTTGACCAGGTTTCCCCGGAAGCGGGGGCTGTCTAAAACTTTCATGCACAGCGTTGTTTTCCCCGAACCGGAAGGGCCTGAAATAATCACGATCCTGCCCTTATTCATATCGTCGCAGACTTTCCATCCCAATTTTCCTTAAATGATCCCAATTATCGATAGAGGAAGTTGGGATAAGTACTTGTTTCATCTGAATTATTTTAGAGAAAACAAGTACATCTATTCAATGTTTTGAGATTGTTCCCGGATCTTTTCGATCTTACTCTTTAAAGCGATCACCGCGTTCGAGACGACTTTGTCCTGCAGTTTCGATCCGATCGTGTTGGTCTCGCGCTGCATTTCCTGGGCGATAAAATCGATCTTTTTGCCGGGAGAAGATTCCGCCCTGAGCAAAGATTTCATTTCGTCAATGTAATGCGTCAGGCGGGCTAATTCTTCGTTTATGTCGGTGCCTTTTTGGAAAGAGGAGAATTCGTCGTCGACAAGCGCCTTGCGTTTCTCGGCGAGAATGGTGCCGCCGCGAATCTTGATATGCTTGATCTGCCCCTGCATTTTCTCGAGCTGGATACGGATATCCACGGCCAGGCTTTTTCCTTCGCGCTTGCGCATATCGGCCAGCCCCTTGACCGCGCGCTGAATATTTTTCTCCAAAAGCGGCCACACCGATTCGGCGCTGACGACCTCTTCGTTGCTGTCGACAACACCGGGCAGGCGCACGATGTCCGACAACGACAGGTCATTGCGCAGGCCCAGCCCCTGGCTTAAAGATTCAGCGTCTTTCAGATACTGCCGCGCGGCCGCTTTATTAAATTTGTAAACGGTCCCGGGACGCTCCGTGATCTTTATCGAAACGCTCACCCGTCCGCGGGCGATGTGCTTGCCGAGAACCTGCTTGATCTTGTCTTCCAAAGAACCGAACCCGATCGGAAGATAATAATTGATGTCGAGATAGCGGTGGTTCAAACTTTTGATCTCAACAACCCCCCGGACTTTCCCGTCGGAGAACTGAGCGCTGCCGAACCCCGTCATTCCATTGATCATATTATGCCCACACCTGTTTTTTGGTTGATTTTAAAATTTTTGCCTTTATTTTATAAAGATTTTCCGATATTTCTTCCGGAGAAAACCATAATTTTATTTCGCGTTCGGCCTCTTTTTTATCCGAGGAGACGTGGATGACATTCTCAAAAACGCCTGCGGAAGAGACGCATCCGTAAGCGCCGCGGATGCTGTCCGGGTCAGCCCCTTCCGGGTTCGTCGCTCCGGCCAGGCCGCGGCATTTTCTGACGGCGCCGGCCCCGCAATAAACCATCGCCAGAATTTTTTTGTTCTTATAATAAACGCCCAGCAAATGCCTGATGGTCGTTTCATAGAACGGCTTGCCCCGGATGTGCTTATAATGCTCGGCGGCTAAAACGCGCGGCACCTGAAGAACCCGCGCGGCCACAAGCTCCAGCCCGGCCTCGTTAAGGCGCGTAAATATTTGCGGCAGCAGCCCCTTGCTGATCCCGTCGGGCTTAACCACGATCAATACCGCTTGTTTTTTGCCCATAGACGTCCCGTTATTTTTTGAACAATCCGATGATGCGCTTTAATTCTTCCTGGGAATAATATTCGATAACGATCTTCCCTCTTTTTTTCTTGGGGACAATGCTGACCTTGGTGCCCAAAATTCTTTGTAAGGCGTCTTCCAGCTCCGCTAGCGCGCCTTCCCGGGACAAACTTGCGGATTTCTCCCGTCGGGGATGCGGCTTCAAGCCTTCTTTCACGAGCTTTTCAACTTCGCGCACGGACAATTGACGAGAAACTGCGTATTGAAATATCTGCTGCTGAATCCCCGCGTCCTCAACGCTCAGCAAGGCCCGGGCATGCCCTTCAGAAATCGCCCCGTCGAATAACGCCTGCTGAATTTCCGGCGGAAGGCGCAAAAGCCGCAGCATATTGCTGATCGTCGAGCGATTTTTTCCGACGGATTGAGCGACGGCATCCTGAGTAAAGGAAAACTCTTCAATCAACTTGCTGAAGGCCTGCGCCTCTTCAATCGCGTTCAGTTCTTCGCGCTGGATATTCTCGACCAAGGCCAGCACCAGAGCTTCCTGGTCATCGGCCTTTTTGATCACGACGGGAACTTCGTCCAATCCCAGTATCCGCGCCGCTTTTAAGCGCCGCTCGCCGGCGATCACCTCAAACCCGTCGCTGTTTTCACGGACCAGGATCGGCTGCAGAACGCCTTTTTCCTTGATCGATGCGGCCAATTCCGCCAATTTTTCCTGATCGTAATTGACGCGCGGCTGACGCGGATTGTCGCGGACCGCCGATGTCTTAACGACCCTCACACCTTCGCCTTTATTGCTGTCGGCTTTTTCCGGAATGAGCGCGGATAATCCTTTGCCTAATGCTCGTGCCTCCATCGTGCCCTCCCTGCTCCGCCTCCTGCCCCGCCACAGGCGGGGCGGGCGGGGCTTAAACCGATCCCTGCTCCGCGGATTCAACGACCGGTTTGCCGTCTGTAGAATTTTCTAACCTATTGACCGGTATATGTTTATGATCTTTATTATTACGCTTCAAAAATTCCTGCGCCAGCTCATCATATTTTTTGGCGCCGATCGAATTGCCGTCATACAACGCGATCGGTTTGCCGAAACTCGGCGCTTCGCTCAATTTAATATTGCGCGGAATAATACTTTGATAAACTTTTTCCTTGAAAAAATTTTTTATTTCATTGATCACTTCCGTCGTCAGATTCGTGCGGAAATCCGCCATCGTCAGCAAAACACCCTCGATCTGCAATTCCGGGTTCAGGCCGTCGCGGATCAGATTGATCGTGTTCAAAAGCTGGGACACGCCTTCGAGCGCGTAAAATTCACACTGGATCGGGATGATAATCGAATCGCTCGCCACCAGCGCGTTCAGGGTCAGCAATCCCAGCGACGGAGGCGAATCAATAAAAATATAATCGTAATTTTCCTCGACGGAGGCTAGCGCTTTTTTAAGACGGGTTTCGCGCGACAAGGCGCCGACCAGTTCGATTTCCGCGCCGGTGAGATGGATATTACACGGGATAATGTCCAGACTGGACATTACATTGTCCATTATGGCTTCTTGCGGGGATGTTTTGTGCAGAAGAATGTCGTACGCTGACTTGGCAATTTCATTCTTGTTGACACCGACACCGCTGGTAGCATTCCCCTGAGGATCCATATCCACCAAAAGAACCTTTTGCCGGCATACGGCCACGGCATAGGAAAGATTGACCGCGGTCGTGGTCTTGCCTGTACCGCCTTTTTGATTACATACTGAAATGATCTTTGCCATGGAGCCCCCGCGGGCTAAAGCCCGCGGTTCCTTTCTACCTGCCCCTCGCGGGGCGGAATCCCGCCGCTTTCCCATCCCCGGGCTGAAGCCTGGGGTGTTGTGGGAAGGCGGGATAAATTCGTACGAGGGATTGTTTCACGTGAAACAATTAAGCTGCCTACTGCTTCTTTTCTTTCATGGATACTTTTATCTTTGCCGGCTTTGCACCTTCCATGCCAAAAAGCCCCTTCTTCTCTTCACACACCACCTTGATTTCTATCTCGTCCCGTGACACTTTTAACATGTCCAATGCCTTCTTGATCGCATCTTCAACTGTATGACCCTCAACTTCAATACTTTTCCGTAAATTCATAACAACTTTCCTATTTCGCCTTCATCATTTTAAACTGAGTCAAAGTCGATAGCAAGTAAAACATTGTAAAATAAATTGTGAGCCCGCTGGCAAAATGATAAAACATAAACCCCAAAAAGATCGGGAAAAATATCTGCATCATTTTTTGCTGCGCGAGTTGCGACGGATCGGTCACGACCATGGCTTTTGAAGATAATTTCTGCTGGAAAAACATCACCACACCCATGATGATGGGCAAAAGATTAAACTCATTCCCGATAACCGGCAATTGATAGGGGAATAAAAACAACCGATCCGGTAGCGACAAATCTTTGATCCAAAGGAACCCTTCCCCCTTAAATGAGATCGAACGCCAAAGAACCTGGTACAGCGCGATAAAGATCGGCGTCTGCAAAAGGAACATCACGCATCCGCCGAAAGGATTGATCTTATGTTTACGATAAAGCTCGACGACCTCTTGATTCAATTTCTGCGGATTACTTTTGTGCTTTTCTTTAAGCGCCGCCATTTCCGGCTGCAGCGACTGCATTTTTTTCATCGACGACATGCCGCGGATCGTCAGCGGATACGACGCCAAATAAACCGCCAAACTGGTCAAAATAATACATATCCCCCATATCGGAATCAGGCGATGCATCTGATGCATAAACATATAAATAAATTTGGCGATCACGTCGATCAAGCCGAAATTGCTGTAGACCACAATTTTTTCTAAGCCAAGGCCGTAACTCTTTAGCAAATCAATATCCTGCGGTCCTGAAAAAATATTAAAACCATAGGTCGCGGATTGCCCCGGTTGAAGCTCGGTTGGCTGAGGTTTCACATAAAACTCTAATTTTTGCTCACCGACCGGAACGATTTCATAGCCGACGCTCGTGAAATTCGGCTTCACCACAGTCGCGAAATACTTATTCCTGAATCCAAGCCAATCAACGGTTCCCTCCCCTGCCTTTTTCTCTTTGTCGGAAAATTTAAAGGCATCGTGCTTGCGTACTGTTGCGGGCCCTGAAGCCAGCGAATATTCAAAAAGCATTCGATCCTGCGGATTTACTTCACTTTTGTCCAATCTGGATATGTCCACAGACAAAATACTTGCGGGCAATTCTGCCTGTTTGGACATTTTTGAAATGTTTTGAACTTCAATTTCTGCAGTAATGATATGATCTTGTTTAATAGAATACTTTTTACTGATCCGCCAGCCGTTTACTTCTCCGCTATATATGATGGTCCGGCCGGACTTCATTTGCGGCGCGTAAGAAAGGACGGGCAATGCGCCGGCATTGCCTAAATATTCCGCCGGAAGAGTTGTCTGATATTTATTGATCATCGCCGACCGCAGGCTGCCGCCGATGCTTGAAAAACCGAGTGTCAGCATTTCGGAATTGATCTTTTCAATGAGTTCGGAAGGGGCTGCGGCTTGTGCCGAGAGCGCTTCAACAGCCGGTGAAATGTGGGCGATAATTTTCTTATCTTCTTTTATATCAACTACTTGTGACAATTCCTCAGTGGTAATGTTGGGTTTGGGCGGGGGGAAAAGCGCGCTCCAAATATACAAAACAGATAAAGAAAGAACCGCTGCCAATAAAGCTCTTTTTTCCATGATCATCCTTTAAATTTTTAAGCCGGATCGCAGCCGCCCCTCGAAAGAGGCGAGCAGCGAACAACGCGCAACAATCCTTTGGCTAATCCGCGTCCGATACCGTATTTAATCACGGCATCAATGACATATTGCGAACATGAGGGATAAAACCGACAGGTTTTTGGGAAAACCGCGTTGCTTACGGCTTGATACGCTTTAATAAATACAATAACGATCTGCCGCATAAGCGTTTAAATCGTTAATCGTTTCCGGCCCTTGGCCCGCCGCCGTTTAATGACCTTGCGCCCGTCGGCGGTGCGCATCCGTCGACGAAAACCGTGTTTTCTTTTTCCTACGATGTTGGATGGCGTCTTAAGATGTTTTTTCATTTCCGATCCCGGGTTAACGTATTAAAAAAATTAAGAAAAATAAGTACAATGGCGACAATTATAACATAGACCTTTAGGGAGTCAAGTTTTTTGATTTTCGCGGGCACAAAAATATCTGCGCAACAATGAGTTGCAGCCCAATAGCCGTGGAATTGGGGCCATCGGCCATTCAATTGTGCTCAAACATTCTTTCCCGGCGTGCCGGAAAATAAAATTGAGTTGCAAAGGAACTTTTCTTTGTTATAATAGGAAAAATTTTACGCCGGCTGTTTCGGTAAAAAGTTATTAACCCCTGTGGAAAACTTGTGTATAATTTGTAACAGGCCTTTAAGCGCTCCTTTTTAAAAGACTTACTGCCCTGCAAAAAATACCAAGTTGTCCACAACCCTCGTCGAGCTTAACATTATGAGTCTTGTATCGTACTGGGAAAAAGCCCAAACCATCCTGAAACAAAAAATAGGGGAGACCTCCTACGAAACATGGCTCGCCGCCCTGCAAGTTAACGAAAAAGACCCCTCGACCCTCGCGATCGAAACGCCCGATGAATTCTTCAAGAATTGGATCGCGGAATATTATCTGTCTCTCTTGCAGGACACATTGCGCGATCTTGCCGGCCGGCCGGTCACCATTGAGCTTACCGTTAACCCGCATCTCTTAAATAAAACCGCCCCAACCAAACTGGCCGCGTTCGAAAAAAGTTTTGAGCGCCCGGAAAAGCAAAGCATCGGACTGAATTCGCGATTTACTTTTGAAAATTTTGTCATCGGGTCATCCAACCGTTTCGCCTGCGCCGCCAGTATGGCGGTCGCCGAATCTCCCGCGAAGGCGTATAATCCTTTATTCATTTACGGGCAGGTTGGCTTAGGAAAAACACATTTGATGCAGGCCATAACGCAGAAGATCAGCCAAATCCACCCCGCTCTTAAAATCTGCTATATGTCGTCGGAAAAATTCACCAACGAGCTGATCGAGTCGATCCGCAACCGGACCACCAGCAACTTCCGGCAGAAATACCGCCATATCGATGTGCTTTTAATTGATGACATCCATTTTATCGCCGGAAAGGAATCCACCCAGGAAGAATTTTTTCACACCTTTAACGCGCTGCATGACAACCGCAAGCAGATCATTATTTGTTCCGACCGGCCGCCGAAAGAAATTTCCAATCTGGAAGAGCGTTTAAGCTCCCGTTTTGCGTGGGGACTGATCACGGATATTCAGCCGCCGGATTTTGAAACCCGTGTCGCGATCCTGCGCAAAAAAATTGAACGCGAACCGGTCGATGTTCCGCAAGATGTTATCTTGTTTATCGCGGAACAAATCAAAACCAACATCCGCGAACTGGAGGGCGCCCTGATCCGGGTTGTGGCGTACTCTTTATTAGAGGAAAAATTGATCTCCCTGGAAATGGCTAAGGTGGTTCTAAAAGATATGGTGAAAGAAACCATAAAAACCATCAGTATTGAGATGATCCAGGAAGGGGTGGCAAAGTATTTTAAAATTACCACCCATGACCTAAGGGCTAAGCGGCGGAACAGGACTTCGGTGCTGCCAAGACAAATAGCGATGTATTTAACCCGCAAATTAACCACTATGTCTCTGCCTGAAATCGGCAGCGCTTTTGGCGGCAAGGACCATACCACAGTGCTGCATTCTTATCGCAAAATTGACCAAGATGTCCAAAAAAATTCAGAATTAAAGAATACGATTGAACGATTGACCTTATCATTAAAAGAATAACCCAAGGAAATACAGAGTAAATTAACAGGGTAAAATTTCATAAACCTTTTATTTTAAAATAGTTAAGGATTTATTAAGGTTTTCCACACCCCTTACTATTACAACGGCTATTTTTTAAAATTATAAAATAGTAATAACAGTAGGGAGGTTGTTAATATTATGAAAGTTAAAATCATAAAAGATAATTTATTAGCCGGTATCCAAATAGTACAAAATGTAGTGTCTACAAAGACAACCTTACCTATTTTATCCAATATTCTTTTGGAAACCACTAAAAAACAGGGTTTAAAACTCAACACAACTGATTTAGATCTCGGTATTTCCTGTGAAATACCTGTGGATATACTTGAAGAAGGGGCGATAACTATTCCGGCAAAACGATTTAGCGATATTATTAGAGAAATGCCGGCTGGGGACGTTATCATCAGCACTAAAAAAAATAATCAGATCGATATTGAAGGAGAGCGCTGCCGGTTTAAATTAATGGGGCTTCCAAAGGAAGAGTTCCCTAAATTCCCGGAGTTTAAGGATAAGGAGGCTATCCGGATCCAGCAAAATGTTTTAAAAGAAATGTTCCGCATGACCTCCTTCGCGGTGTCTTATGAGGAATCACGGTATGTCTTGAATGGGGTTTTACTGGAAATCTCCGGAGATACCATTCGGATTGTGGCAACGGACGGCAGGCGCCTGGCCAAAATGGATAAAAAATTAACTTCGCCGGTTAAAAAAGAGATTTCCATTATTCTTCCGATTAAAGCGGTCCAGGAAGTCAGCCGGAACTTAAAAGATGAAGGCGAGTTATCTTTTATAGTGGGAACTAATCAGGTTTTGTTTGATATTAACGATATCCTCATTGCTTCGCGGATTATTGAAGGAGAATTTCCAAACTATAATCAGGTTATCCCGAAGCCCGCCGGGTCTAAGATCAAAATGAACACACAAAGTTTATTATCTTCAATCCGCCGGGCTAATTTATTATCAACACCGGATTTTCAGGCGGTAAAGTTTGAAGTGTTTAAAGATAAACTGGTGATCTCTAAAATTACGCCGGAGATCGGCGAATCGCGCGAAGAGATCCCCATGGAATACGGCGGGACGGAATTGATCGTCGGATTTAATCCGCATTTTCTGATCGATGTGTTGAAAAATATCAGCGAAGAAAACATTGAACTGGAATTGGCCGGCCCGGATAAGCCGCTCGTGATCCGGATGAGCGAATATTTGTATTTAACTTTACCGATGAGGTTATAAGGGTATGGACCAAATAAAAAATCTTGTCCGCCAAGTTATTGAAAAAATTTCTTCACAAAAGCCGATAACGCAAGTAAAAATACAGGATGATTGGTACAAGGCCGCAGGCGAACCGGCCCGGCCGCACACGAAAATAGGCGGGATCAAGGACGGGATGCTGATCATTTATGTCGATTCTCCGGCGTGGCTGTTTGAGATGAATTTAAAACGCGCGCCGCTCTTGCGGCAGCTGCAAAGCGAACATACCGAAATACGAAAGCTCATTTTTAAAATAGGAAAAGTTTAACCGCGAAGTGAAAAACGGTAAAAGCAAAGAGGATGTCTTCGAGGAAGAGAAGAATATGGCCAAAGAAAAAGAAGAAAAGAAAAAAGAAGCGCCGGATAAAGATAAATATGACGCGGCCAAGATCCAGGTTTTGGAGGGGATGGATGCGGTGCGCAAGCGTCCGGCGATGTATATCGGGGACACGGTCAGCCGCGGGCTGCACCATTTGGTTTATGAAGTCGTCGATAACTCCGTCGACGAGGCCTTGGCCGGGCATTGCACCGAGATAGAGGTTGTGGTGAATGAAAATGACTCCATCACGGTTTCGGATAACGGGCGCGGTATTCCGGTTGATATGCATCCGACGGAAAAAAAGCCCGCCGTTGAAGTCGCCCTGACCACGCTGCATGCCGGCGGAAAGTTCGATCACCAGACCTACAAGGTTTCCGGCGGGCTGCACGGCGTCGGTGTGAGCTGCGTTAACGCGCTTTCCGATTGGCTCGAGGTCGAAATCAAACGGAACGGGCAGATCTATCATCAGCGGTATGAGCGGGGGAAAACAGCGTCCAAGCTGACGGTCCTCGGAAAGACCAAGGCCACCGGAACGAAAGTAACCTTTAAACCGGACAAGACCATTTTCACCAAAATACATACTTTTGCCTACGACATTTTGGCAAAACGCCTGCGTGAACTCGCTTTTTTAAATAAAGGCCTGTACATCAAATTGATTGACAAACGCGGCGAGAAGGAAAAAGTTTCCGAATTTCATTTCAAGGGCGGGATAACTTCTTTCGTCGAGTATTTGAACACCAACAAGGTCGTTCTGCACAATAAGATTGTGTATTTCCAGCGCGAGAAAGACAATATCGTGATGGAGGTCGCGCTGCAGTATAACGACGGGTATAACGAAAATGTTTTTACCTTCGCCAATAATATCAATACCATCGAGGGCGGAACGCATTTAAGCGGGTTTCGTTCGGCCTTGACGCGCGCGCTGAACCAGTATGCCAAGAATAAGAAGATCATAAAAGATACAGATGTCGGCATTGCCGGCGATGATACGCGCGAAGGACTGACCGCGGTCATCAGCATCAAGATCCCCGAGCCGCAATTCGAAGGCCAGACCAAAACCAAGTTAGGGAATTCCGAGGTTGAAGGCTTGGTGGCTTCAGCGACGCTTGAGGCGTTAGGCAGTTTCTTCGAAGAAACCCCGGCGATCGCCAATAAAATCATTGATAAAGTCGTTTTGGCGGCCCGCGCCCGCGAGGCAGCCCGCAAGGCCCGCGAGTTGACCCGCCGTAAAGGCGCTTTAGACGGCGCCGGCCTTCCCGGAAAACTCGCCGATTGTTCTTCCAAAGACGCTTCGATGTGCGAACTTTATCTCGTTGAGGGTGATTCCGCCGGCGGTTCCGCGAAGCAGGGCCGCGACCGGAATTTCCAGGCCATATTGCCGTTAAAAGGTAAAATTTTGAATGTTGAAAAATCCCGCCTCGACAAAATCCTGGCCAATGAGGAAATCCGCACGATCATTACGGCGCTGGGCGCCGGGGTCGGGCAGGAATTTAACCTCGAAAAACTTCGTTATCACAAGATCATTATCATGTGCGACGCGGACGTGGACGGTTCGCATATTCGCACGCTTTTACTGACCCTGCTGTACCGTCAGATGCAGCCGTTGATCGCGAACGGTTATGTTTATATCGCTCAGCCGCCGCTGTATAAAGTCGCCCGCGGTAAACGCGAAGAGTATATCGAAACCGAAGAAGAAATGAACACCTTGATCCTGGATTTGGGGACCGAAGGTTTGAAGATGACCAAGATCAAAGGAAAACAGCAGTATAACAGCCCCCAATTTAGGGATATTTTGAAAAATTTGGTCGATTTGGAGCGCTTGGTTCAGATTATGCATAAAAGGGGAGTGGAATTCGACGAATATGTGCAAAAATGCGACTCAAAGACCACAAAACTGCCACTTTATAAGGCAAAAGTGGATGGAAATGCCCATTTCGTTTATGATGAAAAAGAGCTTGCCGAGCTCACTAAAAAGGACGAAGAGGCCAATTATATTGAAATTTTTGAAACTGAAGACGTTTTGGCCATTGAAAAGAGCCTGCAGAAGTTTGGCTTGAGCATAACCGAATTTCACAAGAGTTTGCCGATAGCCTCGGATAAAGGAAAAGGTAAAGAGAAAAAGGAAAAGAATGAGCCGGTCCTTACGCCTTTGTTCAATATAGAGGACGAAAAGGAGACTTTTGAATTTTTCTCTCTCAAAGAAATTCTGGATCATGTCCGCACCCAGGCGCACAAGGGGATCCACATCCAGCGCTACAAAGGTTTGGGGGAGATGAACCCGCAGCAGCTGTGGGACACGACCATGGATCCGGCCCGCCGGACGATTCTGAAGGTCACTTTGGAAGATGCGGTTGAAGTGGACAAAACATTTACGATGCTTATGGGCGATGAAGTGGCGCCGCGGCGTGAATTCATCGAATCCAATGCCCACGATGTCAAGAATCTGGATGTTTAGTGAAGCCATAAGTTAACGAGCAATAGCGAAGTTAACTTAGCGGCTGAACTAACCCCGCCGTCCCGAACGCTTCGCAAAGCGAAGCTGCCGGGACAAGAGGCGGGGCAAATTCGCCCATATGGTTTATGAAAGCATGGCTTTCATAAAACCATGGGCTCATTTAGAAAGGTATTCTGCATGAGCACACAGCAAGAAAAGATCATCCCGGTTTATATCGAAGAGGAAATGAAGAAGTCGTATCTTTCCTATTCCATGAGCGTTATCGTCGGGCGCGCCCTGCCGGACGTGCGCGACGGCCTTAAGCCGGTTCACCGCCGCATCCTTTACGCGATGAAGGAATTGAACCTCGAGCACAATAAATCCTACAAGAAAAGCGCTCGTATCGTCGGTGAGGTTTTGGGGAAGTACCATCCGCACGGCGATATGGCGGTCTATGAAACGATGGTGCGCATGGTGCAGGATTTTTCGCTTCGGTATCCATTGGTCGACGGGCAGGGGAACTTCGGCTCGGTGGACGGCGATGCGGCCGCGGCAATGCGCTACACCGAGGCCCGGATGGCGGCGATCGCCGGCGAGATCCTCGGCGATATTGAAAAAGAGACCGTGGATTTTGCCCCGAACTTTGACGCGACCCTGGAAGAACCGCAGCTTTTGCCGGCCGCGATGCCTAATTTATTGGTGAACGGTTCCAGCGGTATCGCCGTCGGTATGGCGACCAATATGGCGCCGCACAATTTAAGCGATGTGGTGGACGGGACAGCCGCCTTGATCGACAATCCGGAGATCACTATTAAAGATTTGATCAAATATGTTAAGGGCCCGGATTTCCCGACCGGCGGGATCATCTGCGGGAAGGAAGGCATTCTCGACGCGTATAACACCGGCCGCGGTAAAATTATTTTACGCGCGAAGGCCAGTATCGAGCGGCAAAAGGGGAATAAAGACACGATCGTTATTACGGAAATTCCATACCAGGTCAACAAGGCCAACCTGATCATCAACATCGCCGACCTCGTCCAGAATAAAGTTATCGAGGGCATCACGGACGTTCGCGATGAATCGGACAAAGATGGCATCCGTGTCGTCGTTGAACTGCGCCGCGATGTCGAGCCGCAGATCGTCCTCAACAATCTTTTTAAACATACACAGCTCGAAACCACGTTCGGCATCATTAATCTTGCGCTCGTCAATAATAGTCCGCAGGTCCTGAATTTAAAACAGCTGATCAGTTATTTTGTGGCGCACCGACGGGTGATCGTCCGCCGCAGAACGCAGTTTGATCTGGACCGTGCATTGAAGCGCGCCCATATTTTGGAAGGTTTAAGGATCGCGATCGATGCGATCGACGCCATCATCAAAACGATCCGCGGCTCCAAGTCCACGCCGGAAGCCAAAGATAATTTGATGAAGAAGTTCAAGCTGTCCGAGATCCAGGCGCAGGCGATTTTGGAAATGCAGCTGCAGCGTTTGACCGCTTTGGAACGCGACAAGATCGAGGCCGAGTACAAAGAATTGCTCAAGGCCATCGATGAGTTTCGCGCCATTTTAGCGTCGGATAAAAAGATCGATGAGATCATCAAGGCCGAACTTTTGGAGATTAAAAAGAAATACGGCGATGAGCGGCGCACCGAGATCGCCGGCAAGGCCGAAGAGATCGAGGTCGAGGACTTGATCGCCGAAGAGGTCATGGCGATCACCATCACCAATTCGGGTTATATCAAGCGTTCGCCGGCCGACAGCTACCGCAAACAAAAGCGCGGCGGCAAGGGCGTGACCGCGATGGCGACCCGCGAGGAGGATTTCGTCAAAAATCTATTCGTGGCCTCATCGAAAGATTATTTATTGATCTTCTCGAGCAAAGGCATTGTCCGCTGGCTCAAGGTTTATGCGATCCCCATCGCCTCCCGCGGCGCCAAGGGGAAGGCCATTGTGAATTTGATTTCGGTCGGCAGCGACGAGCAGATCAGTTCTATTCTGGCGGTCAAAGAATTTTCGGAAGACCAGTTTGTGGTTATGACGACCGCGCAAGGCGTCATCAAAAAGACCTCGCTTTCGGCGTTCAGCAATCCGCGGAAGGGCGGGATCGTGGCCGTGACCTTGGAAAAGAACGACCGCCTGATCCAGACCGCGATCAGCAACGGCAAGAACGATATTCTCCTGGCGACCAAAGAAGGGAAGTCGCTCCGCTTCCCGGAAAAATTGTTGCGCAATATGGGCCGCGCCGCCAAAGGCGTGCGCGGGATCAAACTGAACAAAGGCGACGAAGTCGTCAGTATGCAGGTTTTTCCGACGGACATTGATAAAACCGGCAGCACCCTGTTGACTGTGACCTCGCTCGGTTTTGCCAAACGTTCTTCCTTCACCGATTACCGCACGCAATCGCGCGGCGGCAAAGGGATCATCAATATCAAGGCAACACCCAAGACCGGCCACGTGATCGGCCTTCTCACGGTGATGCTGGAAGACGAGATCATGACGGTCACCAAAAACGGCATGACCGTCCGCTGTCCGACCACGGATATCCGGCAGAGCGGGCGCGCGACCCAGGGAGTGCGCTTGATGAGCTTGGAAAAGGACGACATCGTCACTTCGGTGGCGAACGTTGTGGCTAAAGAAGATGAAGAGGCGTAAGCAGGTTTTTCACCCCCGGGGTGGAAAAAAGTCGAGTCAGTCGCGCGGGCCAGGGTTTTTTCTTGACGAGTAAAAAGAGTTCACTATAATAAGGCTTCTTTATTTGCCTGCCACAATTTCAGAGACGGCAAATAGATATTCCGCAAAGCGGGGTTTATTTTGCCTTGACCGATGTCGACCCCATCGTCTAGCCTGGTCAGGACACGAGCTTTTCAAGCTCGGTGCGCGGGTTCAAATCCCGCTGGGGTCGCTTGATTTTTAACCCCCGGTTGACTTAATAGTTGCAGGGGGTTTTTGTATTGAGGTCGATGAATGAAATATATCGAAAACGAAACAATAGAACTTAAGCAATCAACATTGGAGCTTAAAGAGGCTGTCATTTCTCTTGGAGCTATGCTCAACAGGAATGGGAAAGGCACGGTCTATTTTGGAATTAATGACGACGGAAGCGTTCCGGGACAGCCGATCGGCAAATCGACCCTTAAAGATATTTCAAAGGCTATCAGCGATTGTATCGACTCCAAGGTCTATCCGGAAATCCAGATCAAAAAAATCCAAGGCAAAGACTGCATCGTCGTCAACATCAGCGGTCAGGATAATGTGTATTCAGCCCGCGGGCGGTATTATTTGCGCAGGGGCGAGGAAAATAAAAAACTCTCGGTTGATGAATTAAGACGATTAGTTGAGAAGAAAAATAACTACGCCTATTTATGGGGTTCTGAGGTCTCTGAATTCCCCCTTTCCAAAGTTGATATCCCGACCGTCAAAAGATTTATTGAAAAGGGCCGCAAAGCCGGACGCATTGAGTACGCTTATGATTCAGCGCGTAACGTCCTCAATAAACTTCACTTGATTAAGGGCAACAAATTGCTCAACGCGGGCCGGGCGCTTTTTTGTGAAGAGGGCGGCGTTGAAGCGCAGGCAGCGGTTTTTGCCGGAAAAGACAAACTGACGTTCCTCGATATTCAGAGTTTTCGCGGCTCGCTTTTTGACTTGATTGAGCGGTGTGAGGTTTACGTTAAAGAACATATTAACTGGCGCGCGGATCTGTCCGGCAGCACAAGAATTGAAATACCCGAGATTCCGGTCCGCGCCATCAAAGAAGCGGTCATTAATTCCCTATGCCACCGCGATTTTTATAATCCTAAAAGCAACGAGATCGCCATCTATCGCGACCGGATTGAGATTTATAATCCCGGACAGTTCCCTTTTGATCATGAGCCGGATGAATTTATCGCGGGCAAAGGAAAGAGTTACCCGAGAAATCCTCTTATCGCGGAGGCATTTTATCTTACAAAGGACATCGAGCGCTGGGGGTCTGGTCTTCGGCGCATAAAAGAAGAATGTGATGCCGCCGGAGTGAGGGTTTCTTTTGAAAGGGTGACGACCGGTTTTCAGGTGACATTTTTTCGCCCAGAATCTATGGGCGCAGAGGTATCGCACGGACAGGATATTCCAGCAGTGACCCAGAAAACTACCCAGAAAATTATTGAATATTTGCAAGCCAACCCTTCCGCGACACGAAAAGAGATCGCCAGCGAAATCGGCATAACCGATGAGGGCGTTAAATACCATTTAGCCCGATTGCAGGCGAAAGGCCTGCTTCGCCGCGTCGGCCCCGACAAAGGCGGGCATTGGAATGTCCTGCGAAGTCCGGCGTGAAAGCCTGCCGGTCGGCAGACAGGGAGGAAAAGATGTCGGAAGTTTTTTTCTTTGAGGCCTTTGACGAGGAAAAAAAAGCGCTCCGCCGCTATCGGCCCCAAAACATCCGCGCGCATTTTACTCCGAAAACGATCCAGGAAGCGAATTTAAAGAAGATCCCCGCCGAGATTATCAGTATCCGCACACAATCTGTTATCCCAAAAGCATGGAACCGCTCGCTGAAGGCGGTTTTTACCCGAAGCACCGGTTATAACCACATCTTGACTGCCCGTCGAGGATCCGGCTTGAGTGTCCCGTGCGGGTGTCTGGCGGATTATTGTTCGCGGTCGGTCGCCGAACAGGCAGTGCTTTTGGTGATGGCGTTGCTGCGCAAACTTAATCTCCAGCAGAAGCATTTTGTAAATTTTAATAGGGACGGATTGACCGGGATGGATATACACAATCGGAATATTTTGATTGTGGGCGTCGGGCACATCGGGCGGCAGGTCGTTGACATCGCCCGCGGCCTTAAGGCGAACGTGAAAGGCGTTGATGTGAAACAGAACGTCAAGGATTTGAATTATGTTTCATTGCCCGAGGGTATCCGTTGGGCCGATGTGATCGTGTGCGCGGCTTTGCTCAACAAGAAAACCGACGGGATGTTGGGATATGCGTCTTTAAGGCAGGCGCGGAGGGGATGCGTTTTGGTGAATGTTTCCCGCGGGGAGATCACGCCGTTGCGGGATTTGGAAAAATTGTTGAAGGAAAAAATCCTGGGCGGGCTGGGGATGGATGTCTTTCCGGATGAAGCCAAAGTAGCCGAGGCTTTGCGCGACAAGAAAAAAACCGCCAAAGATTTGATTGACGGTATCCGCCGGCTTAAAAAGATCGACAATGTGATCTTTACCCCGCACAACGCGTTCAATACGCAGGAGTCCGTCGAGCGAAAGGCCAGGGGAACGATCGAGGGCATCCAGGTCTTTTTAAAAGACGGAAAATTTCCCTGTCCGGTCCCTGAGGCATAAAAGATTTTGCGTTTTACAGGAAAAGGGTTAGAATGAAATTTATTAAATCCCGCCTCTACGAAGCGGCGGGGTCAATTCCGGCGGTCAACTTATGTTCCGCCTTAAGCGTCCATAAGTTGAGCCGTCATTGAGGAGGTACACATGTTAAAAATCTACGGAAGCGATTTATCGTCCCCATCCAACAAAGTAAGATTCGTCGCCAATTTTCTGGGCCTGAAATATGAATACAGTAAAGTAAATTTACGCGCCGGAGAGCAGTCGAAGCCGGAATTCCTGAAGATCAACCCCGTCGGGAAAATTCCCGCCATTGATGACAGCGGTTTTTTCTTGTTCGAAAGCAGCGCCATCATCCGCTATTTAGCGGATAAAAACAAATCCGCCATATACCCCAAAGAGCTTAAAGAGCGCGCTGTCGTCGATGAGTGGATGGACTTCGGCAGCATGCACGTTGGAATGGCGGTATCAAAAGTCACATACAACCGCTTGTTCGCCCCGATGCGCGGCACACCGGTCGATGAAAATTCGATCAAAGAAGGCCTGGGGTTTTTGGAACGATTTTTGCCGGTCGTCGACGGTCAATTGGCAAAAGGTGAATATTTAACCGGCGCTGCTTTGACGTTGGCGGATTTTAATATGCTGGCCGTCCTTGACCCGGCCGAGGCGTCGCAGATCGATCTTTCGAAATATAAAAATATCCTTCGCTGGCGGCAGGCCTTACAGAAGGAATTGTTTTACACTCAGTGCCACAAGAATTATGAAGACGGCTTGAAGGCGATGCTGGCGGCGATGAAAAAATGAAAGCCGCTGTTGTACAAATGGCCTCCGGCCCCGTCAAAAGCGACAATGTGCGAAAGGCGGCGGTTTTTGTTAAGGACGCGATCGGCCAGGGGGCGGAATTTATTGCCCTGCCCGAGGTTTTTAACTACCGCGGCCCGACGGGGAAGCGCAGCGACTTAAAGCCGGTCAAAGAGCCTATCCCCGGAGAATCGCTTAAACCATTGATGGCCTTGGCGAAGGAGAAGAGCGTTTTTATCCTGGCCGGGTCGATCTTTGAAACGATTAAAAATTCCGCTAAGGTTTACAATACTTCGGTTTTGATCGACCGCAATGGCAAGGTTGCGGCGACTTACCGCAAAAAATATCTTTTTGATGCTGACCTGGGAGAGAAGCAGGTTAGGGAATCGTATTGCTTTGCCGCCGGAAAGAAATTAACCACCGTGCAGGTCGGTGATTTTAGGTTGGGGATGTCTATTTGTTTTGACTTGAGATTCCCTGAACTGTTTCGCGAGTATGCCGCAAAAGGCGTCAATGTTTTTACGGTTCCGTCGGCGTTCACGAAAATGACAGGCCAGGCGCATTGGGAAGTTTTGCTGCGGGCCCGCGCCGTCGAGAATTTGTGTTATGTGATCGCCCCGAATCAGATCGGCCCTGACGCCCGCGGGGTCGTTTCCTACGGCAACAGCATGATCGTCGACCCGTGGGGAAAGATTTTGGCCTGGGCCTCCGACGACAAGGAAGAGATCATTTATGCCGAAATCGAAATGAACGTTTTACAGGAAAAAAGAAAAATATTGCCAACGATAAGCAAGGTAAAAAGTCAAAAGTCAAAAATCAAAAGTTCAAGGTAAAAGTCAAAAGTTTAGAGCCGCGTTAGCGACACCATATTTTTGACCTCTGACCTTTAACTTTTGACTTTCAAGGAGGATCTTATGAGCGCTAAAATTGTCAATGTCGCCGTGACCGGCGCCGCCGGGCAGATCGGGTATGCGTTGTTATTTCGGATCGCCGCCGGAGAAATGTTCGGGAAAGAGACGCCGATCAATTTACAGCTTTTGGAGCTGGAGGCTGCCTTGCCGGCCCTGAAGGGCGTTGTGATGGAATTGGAAGACTGCGCGTTTCCTTTGTTGAAAACGATTGTCGCGACATCAAAATTGGAGGAGGCGTTTAAAGATATCGACTGGGCGCTTTTGGTGGGCAGTGTCCCCAGAAAGGCCGGGATGGAACGCGGCGATCTTTTAAAGATCAACGGGAAGATTTTTATTGAGCAGGGTAAAGCCCTGGACGCATATGCCAAATCGACGTGCAAGGTTTTGGTCGTCGGGAACCCTTGCAACACAAATGCCTTCATTGCCAAGTCGGTCGTTAAGAAAATCCCGCCTAAGAATTTTTTCGCGATGACCAGGCTGGACCAAAACCGTGCGATCGCGCAGCTGGCCCTCAAGGCCGGCGCCGCGGTGACGGATGTTAAGAACGTCGCGATTTGGGGCAACCATTCGGCAACGCAGTACCCGGATTTTTATCACGCGACGATTCAAGGGAAATCAGCCGTCGAAGCGATCACCGACGAGAATTGGCTGAAGACGGAATTTATTTCGACCGTCCAGAAACGCGGCGCCGAGATCATTAAGGCGCGCGGATTGTCTTCAGCCGGCTCGGCCGCCAACGCGGTCATTGACACCGTGCGGAATTTGATCACGCCCACGAAGCCGGGCGAATTTTTCTCGGTGGCCGTTTCCTCAGACGGCAGCTACGGCGTTCCGGAAGGCGTAATGTTCGGTTTCCCTATTACTAGTGACGGGAATGACTGGAAGATCGTACAAGGAATTACCCGCAATGCCTTTGCCCAAGAAAAAATCCAGGCGACCTTAAATGAACTTTTATCAGAAAGGGAAGAAATTAAGAGCCTTTTTGTCTAATTGATTTACTTGTTTTCTTTAATACTTTAAGAGGGAACAAGCACTTATCCCAATTTCCTCTAACGATAATTGGGATATATAAAGCCCCGCCTGTGGCGGGGCAGGGAAAATTGGGATGAGCGAATCTCCACCTTCAAACACCCCCGCCGCACCGCAGGAATCCAAGACCGAGCTGGATAACCTGAAGGCCATTCTTTCCAGGGTGGACGACCCGCAGGGAACTCCGCCTTCCCAGGGCGCGGCCTCATCTTTTGAGGAAATGATCGCCCGCGCCCAGCTTGAGCAGGCCTTGGCCAAGCTTCAAGATTATCCCGGCCCCCAAATGTCGTACAAAGAATTAAAGAGCCTTTTGGAACCCTTTTTTGGGCCCCTGGCCTGATCCCGAAAAAAATGAAAAAAACTTTGTTTTTTGTCTGACCAGCAGGTATACTTTAGATTGTTATCCGTAATATACTAATTTATTATATATTTTTAGGAGGGCATCTTGAAACAATCCATTTTTATTCCCGCAGTTTTGTGCATAAGCGTTCTTGGTGTCGGCGGTTGCGATAAAATCGCCGAATTTAAAAAAGAATATTTCTCACCCCGTCCCAAACAGGCTGCCCCTCAAGCCGCCCCCGCGCCGGTGCAACAAGCAGCGGAAACAGCAGCGCCCGCCGCCAATGTTTTGGCCAAGGTGGGAAGCTGGACCATGACGATCGAAGAATTCAATGAACGCCTCGCGCGCCTTAAAGAAGCCATTCCTGAGTATGACATTAATAACCCTGAAGCCAAAAAAATGGTTTTGGAAGAACTGGTTAATCAGCAGTTATTTGTTCTGGACGCCGAACAACGCGGGATCGCCCGGCAAAAAGAGATCGCCGATGCTGTCGAAGAATTGCGCCGCACCTTGCTGGTCCGTGAAGTAGCCGGTCAACTCGTCAAGGAAGTCAAGGCCACAGAGCAGGAAGCCCAAGATTATTATAATCAGGAGAAAGAAAGATTGGCCGAGCCGGTCGAATGGCATGTCCGCGAGATTGTTGCGAACACCGAGGTCGGCGCGAATGAGATCTTGGCTGAAGTTTTAAAGGGGGCCGATTTCGCTCAAATGGCCAAGGACCGCTCGATCGGCAAAAGCGCATCCGGCAGCGGGGATATTGGCTTTTTAAAACCCTTGTCTCTCTTGGGCGGCCGGTATAATGGAGAACCCGGCTTTGTTTCGTTCGCCCAGATGGAGACAATTCTGCGGACGCTCGAGCCCGGCAAGGTCAGCGCGGTCTTTAACGGCCCGGAAGGGTTTTATATCGTAAAATTGGAAGAAAAGCGCGGCGGGCAAACAAAAGATTTTACCGAGATCAAGGATGAGATTGTTACCGGCTTGACGCTGTTGAAACAGCAAAAGGCCATTACCGATCATTTGGAAAGCTTAAAACAGAAAACACCGATCACGATCAACGAGAATCTTTTGCAAGGACAAAAATAAACCACAAGAGGTGATTAAGCATGAATCTCGAAAACAAAAAACAGATCGCAATTTTACTTTTGGCAATTGGGTTAGGTTTGGTCGCTGCGTATCTTACCGGGACACATATTGAGACGAGCATCAAACAGGAAACGGCTAATTTAGCCAAGGAATATGAAACGAAAAAGATCGCGCCGCTTATTCAGGAGGTGGATGCGTTGCGCCGGGAAGTAGGGAATTTGGCTCAGCGCCAGATGGCGTTGGTCCAGCAGCAACCGGCTGAAGCCGCCGCAGAGGCTCCGAAGTCAACGTTAGCGATCAAAACCCCGGCCGGGAAAAGAGCCTTGACAGTATTCGTTGATTCTTTATCTGCCGTCGGCGGGATGATCAATCCGGGCGACTACGTGGATGTTTTGGCGCATTTAACGGTTCCGCCGCCGCCCAACACAACCGTTCCTCCGGAAAAAGTTTCAGCGATATTATTCCAAAATATTCAGATTTTAGCAGTCGGAACAAATATGCAGAACCCCGGCAGTTATGAATCGCAACAGGCCGCGGGATCGTTGAATATCACTTTCGCCGTTGACCCGGAAGAAGCCGGATTGCTTATTTTTGCTCAGCAGAATGGAAAATTGCAGATGGTCTTAAGGTCTCCGTCTGAAACAGAAACCCAGATGGTCCAGCCGGCTTCTTGGGAGACGCTGGCCTCCTATGCCCTTGATAAAGGAGGCATAGAGCTTGCCGTTCCTCGTTCCAGAGCTGTTATTCAGCCGGTGGGTACTGGCGCGCTGGGAGAAGAAATTAAGCCGTACATTCAGATCTTTAGAGGGGGCAGGGAGTTATAATTCATCGGTGCAGGATAAAATCAACTAAGGAAGGCAGGGAGTTTTATAATGAATTATCCAAAAAAATTTAGACTGTTGATGACGATCGTCTTTTTGATCATGTCGCCCTTGGGGGGCGCGCCCGCCAATATTTGGTCCCAAGAGGCCATGTATCCGGCGGAGAATTTTGAGGCGGAACCCATGGCCATGGAAGCGGAAACGGCGGAAAGTTATTTAGAGCCAATGGAAGAAGCCGTGAGCCCTGATATGCCGGCAACGGATGAGGCCGCAGAGGCAGAGGCGCCTGCGAAGAAAGCCGAAGACGCCGGAATGATTGATTCCAAAGAGAGCAAAGAGATGGTCTTGCTGAGAGGCGAGCTAGCGACGCTTAAGGTCTATTCTTTAACGCGGTTATCGATCAGCGACCCCAACATTGCCGATGTGGCCAGCGCGGACGCGGACAAACTTTTGATCATAGGAAAGGCTCTCGGACAAACGGTATTCTTTATTTGGGATGAATACGGCAAAAGAACGATCGTAATCCGCGTTCAGGAAGAAGATCAGGCGTTGATCAAAGCCAGGGTCGAGAAATTATTAAAGAGCGCCAAGATTGAAGGATTGACGTTTGAAGAAAATGCTTATGAAGGCAAGCTGGTGATCGCGGGGGATTTGTCTAAAGAAAAATATTCGGTTTATTCTACCGTCGTTGGCCCTTTTGGTGATCGTATTATTAGTTTAGTGAAAGAAGAACTGAGCGAGGATCTGATCCAGATCGATATGCAGGTGGCGGAATTGAACACGACCCTGCAAAAAAGCATGGGAATCGACTGGACTGCCGGGAGTGCCCAGGGCCTGACCTTGTCGTATAAAGAGGCCATTCCTACGCCGGCTAAGCAGTTGGAAAAGTTTATTAAAGTCGGAGACTTTACCAGAACGTCAGCTTTGTTGATAACCATTAACAATCTTTTGCAGGAAGGCAAGGGGCGGGTTCTTTCGAAGCCGAAACTAGTTGTGGTGAGCGGCAAGCAGGCAAGCTTTCAAGTCGGCGGGCAGATCCCCGTTCGCACGGTTACAACAAGCAGTTCAGGGATAAGCACTGAGAATGTTTCCTTTGTAGATTACGGCATCATGATGAGCATTACCCCGAAAATCCGCCGGGGAAAAATCGATATCACGCTTAGCGTTGTGATCAGTGATATCGATTCATCGGTTGTGACCGCGAACAGTGTTGCTTTTACCCGCCGGTCCGCCCAAACACAATTGTTGCTGGATGATCAGCAGACGATCGTCTTGGCCGGCCTTATCAAATCCAATCGCAGCGAGCAGGTTAAAAAAATCCCCTTCCTGGGAGATATTCCTATTATAGGGCTGGCTTTTCGTTCCAGAACCATGCCGTCGGCCGCGACTGATACAGAAATCGTTATTACTTTGACTCCGACGATCTTATCGCAGCAGGAAAATGCCGGTGACAAGACAGCGGCGAAAGCCGAACCGGCTAAAACAGAAGAAACCGTGTCAACGGCACTCGATAGTGCATCGGGTTCGAGCGATGTTGCGGTGAAGGATAAAAAAGAAGGCCCCGCTGATCAGGCCGCTGAAGCATTGAAGGAGGAAATGGTTTCGGTTCAGGACAGCAAATTGGATGTTCTTGAAAAAACCGAAAGCAAGATGCAGGAAGCGATGCCGGCCGAGACTGAAACGATGCAAGATCAGCCGATGGCCCGGATCGACGAGCCGCAGATCCGGATAGAAACCCCGGCGGCGGATAATTCGCCGAGCGTTTCGCGGTATGTTTTTTCCGTCCAGAAGAAAATTTCCGAAGCCATTTCCTACCCGTATGAAGCGGTCGAGAACGGCTGGGAGGGAACGGTGAAATTGACCTTGAAGATTTTGAAGGACGGTTCTCTGGAAGAGGTGACGGTTAAAGAATCGTCAGGCCATAATATTTTCGATACGGATGCCGTGAACACGGCGGAGATCTTGGCCCCGTATGCGGCCTTTCCTCCGGAATTGGAATTGAACGAGATCACCGTGACCATTCCCATTGTGTATAGCCAGGATTCCGCGTCCCTGGATGTTGTTTGCCGCCCCCGGCCTAATACCGAGACGGAAGCAAGGCCATTTTTGTCTTCGGGAAAGACCTATGAGGAGGTGGTCCAGGAAAAGATCGCCGGCGCGATCACCTATCCGGAATCCATCAGGCATTTCGGGTGGGAAGGGACCGTAAGATTAAATTTGCGAATTTCCCGCGATGGAACGCTTTCGTACGCCGAAGTCCGCGAGTCATCCGGGCATAAAGTTTTTGATCAATGCGCGCTTCAGACCGCCAAGGCCGTCGCTCCTTTTTCAGTATTTCCCGCCGACTCCGCGATAGAAGAGCTGAACGTTACCGTACCGATCGTTTATAGTTTGGAAAAATAATAATGGATTCAAGAACGATCACTGTCTTCAGCAACAAGGGCGGTGTCGGAAAAACTTTTGTCGCCGTTAATCTCGCTACTGCTTTAGCTTTGTCCGGCAAACGGGTGCTCCTGGTTGACCTTGACCTGCAGGCCGGGCAGGATATGGCGCGGATGATGAATCTTCTGCCGCGGCATGCCCTGGTGGACCTTCTTGGGCAGATCGAAAGCAGCGAGAGCCCCGATGTCATAAAGAAATTCGTCATTTCCCATTCCAGCGGGATCGATTTTCTCCCCGCGGTCAAACACACCAAAGAAATCGGCCACATTACCCCTGACAACATTAAGCCTTTTTTTAAAAAGGCCTCGATGGTCTATGAGTACATCATCATTGACGCCGGTGTTGTGTTCAGCGAGACGATGGTGACCGCCTTGGACAATTCCAATTTAATCATGCTGGTGGCGACACCCGATGTCTTGGCGGTTTATCAGGTAAAATCCTGCCTCGACGTTCTGCAGAGCCTGCACTTTCCGTTGAAAATGGTCAAACTGGTTTTGAACCGTTCGGAAAGTTACGGCGGTGTTGCCTGGCAGGAAGTCCGCAGCGCGCTGGCCGCGGAGATATTTGCCCACATCCCTTCCGACGGAAAAGCGGTGGGCATGGCCTTAAACAAGGGGATGCCGTGCGTTTTGGACAGCCCCAAAAGCCGGGTATCGCTCGCCTTTATCAAATTAGCCGGGGATCTCCAGCGGGAAGACCTTTATGTGCGTCCGGCGGAGATCCAGAGTTCCCGCACGACCGATAAATTTCAAAAGCCGGGAGAATTTTGGGATAAGTTTGGGATCCAGCAGCAGCTTTCTGCGGGGCAAGGGGAAACGGGCCCTGTTTTTGATGAAGAGGACGAGGTCATTTCGCTTAAAAAAAAGATCCATGAAAAACTCGTCGCGCGCATGCATTTGGAAGATGTCACGCCCGAGGCGCTTTCGAATCCGAAACAGGCGCAGAATATTAAAAGCACGGCGGAGAAGATTGTCAGCAATCTTTTGATGGAAGAAAAGGGCGGCATCATCGGTTCCCATGAGGAGCGGGTGCGGATTGTCCGCGAGATCGTTAATGAGGCCTTGGGGCTCGGGCCGCTGGAAGATTTTTTGGCGGATCCCGGCGTGACCGACATCATGGCCAACAGCCGGAATGAATTATACGTCGAGAAGAACGGCAAGCTGATCCTGACCAATAAAAAATTTGTTTCCGACGAGCAGATGCGCTCCATTATCGACCGCATCATCGCTCCTCTGGGAAGAAGGATCGATGAGTCAACCCCGATGGTCGATGCCCGCCTGCCCGACGGGTCGCGTATCAACGCGATCATCCCGCCGCTGTCGCTGAACGGGCCGATGATCACGATCCGCAAGTTCGGCGTTGAGCGCCTGGACGCCAGGGATCTTCTGGACCGGTTCCATTCCATGTCTAAACCTATGTATGAATTTTTGGAAGCGTGTGTTATCGGGAGAAAGAATATTATCGTGTCCGGCGGTACCGGCGCCGGCAAGACAACGCTCCTCAATGTCATTTCGCAATTTATTCCCGAAGGGGAACGTATTATCACTATTGAGGACGCCGCTGAGCTGCGATTAAAGAAAAGCCATTGGGCCCGGCTGGAATCCCGCCCGCCGAACATCGAAGGCAGAGGCGCTGTCGGGATCCGCGACCTTTTCGTCAACACGCTGAGAATGCGGCCCGACCGTATTATCATCGGGGAGTGCCGCGGCCCGGAAGTTTTGGACATGCTGCAGGCAATGAACACCGGCCACGACGGGTCTATGACAACGCTTCATGCCAACTCAACGCACGATGTTTTGACGCGTATGAGCTCGATGATCCTTTTAAGCGGGATCGAATTGCCGGTGCGCGCGATCAATGAAATGGTCGCCTCCGCCATTAATGTCGTCGTGCACATTGCCCGTTTTTCCGACGGGTCGCGCAAGATCACCGGGGTCACGGAAGTCGCCGGGCTGATCGAAGATTTTCAATTGGACCTCAAAGACGTCTTTGTTTATAAACACAAAGGGATGAATACCGAAGGCCAGACCCTGGGTGAGTTTAAACCCACCGGATATGTCCCCAAGGCTTACTATGACCTGGTTCAGCGCGGAATAAAAATCGACAAGAAGATCTTTACCGAAGGCGCGGAATAAAGTTGAAGGTCATCAACCTCACTCAAAATACCCTGCTGTCGGAAAAAGCCGAAGCCGCCGATGATTTTTTTTCCCGCCTTAAGGGTTTGCTTGGAAGAGAAAGCCTTTCCGCGGGCGAGGCGCTCATCATCACGCGCTCGCGATCCATCCATATGTTCTTTATGAAATTTTCCATTGACGCGGTCTTTGTGGACAAAAATAAGACCGTGGTGGGTTTAGTCGAAGGGATCAAGCCGTTCCAAATGAGCCCGATGTTTTTTAAAGCGCGGGATGTGATCGAACTTCCGGAAGGAAAGATCCGCGAAACAAAAACGCGGCTCGGTGATCAGATAGTTTTGCAGTAGGTTTTAAAGAAAATCAAAGTCTTCCAGTTTTTTAATATCTTCCGCAGCCCGGTTCACTTCATCCAGCCATTTTTTGCAGAATTTGCAGAAGATCGCTTCGGTAAAAATACTTTTACCGCAGAAAAGACACCGTTTTTTGTCAGCCCCATAATAATCAACCTCTATTAAGTTATCGATAAGGTACTGCGCGCAGTGCGGGCATTTGAGCGGCCGCTCTTTATCGGTGATCTCTTCGAAGCAGTAAGGGCATTTTTTGATATTCATAGAGGGCTCTCGCAAGAACAATGTTTATCATAGGGGTGAACCGGGAAATTTTCAACAAAAATAAAGTATTATTGCGCCTCGCCCAGGTTGTTGATATACTAACAGCGCTGTATCAGAAATGTCCAAAGAGAACTGCCTATGGGCGTGACCTATAAATTTACCGACGATCTTGTTGCTTTTGTCATCGAACAAAAGAGGCAGGACCCCGGTTTAAGCTGCCGCAAGCTTGCTGGAATTGTCCAAAAAGAATTTCAGATCAAAGCCTCCAAATCCGCGATTAATACCATTCTTAAAGGTTCGCGGCTCAGCAGTCCGATCGGCCGGCGGCCGCGTTCTTTCGCCAAGAATAAAAAATTTGAGATCCCAACTCAGAAAAAAAGCAAGATATTCGGCAAAGAATATACTCCGCCGGTCATTAAAAAGGTCCCGCCCGCAGCGGCACATCCTGCGGCCGGGAAAAAACCGGTCGAGCCGCCGCGTCAGTTCCAGCCTGCTATAAAGAAGCCTGCCTCCATCGCCGCAAGCAGCGAAATTTTGTGCGACGGCATGGGCGCCGTATTTCTTAAAGCGGCCGAGTGGGAATTGGGGATAAGCCGGACCGTCGGGAATGTGCTGAAAGATTATGTGGCCGGTTTTTCTCCCGAAGATATTTGCGCGGCGAGCCAGGTGCTGATATTTTTGCCGGTCTTCGGGTTTCAACGCCCGGAGGACCTGGCGCGTTACTCAGGGCAAGGATTGTGGCTTTTGAACGGGCTCAGCACAAAATTTGATTATCGTTCTTTGGTCAAGATCCTGCAGTATGTTCATGACCAAAGTATTGCGAGCCTTAAGATCTCCAATGAAATTCATCAAGCCTTGTCCGAGATCGCTCAAATAAAAATAATTCTCGAGGATGGGGCAGGATACAGCATCGACGGCGAGTTTGTGACTTTGCTGCCCAATAATGTCCAATCTGGAACATATACTACGCAGCATAAAATATTGTCCAATCTGTCAAAATGCCTTATCCATAATTTATCGCCGCTGATCCTTAACCACGCCCCGGGTGAAACCTGCCTGTCGAAAGAATTTTACGAATTAGCCGCCTCTTTTGAAAATACCGAACATAAAAAAATTATTTCAGTTTCTCTTTTCGACCGGACGGGCCAGGAAATGGCGTCTTTTGATATGATCCCGTCCATGAGGCGGGTCTTTGTGACCGCTCTTTGGCCGCGGCAAAGGGAATTTGATCTGTTGGCGGGGGGCATGGAACAGCCGGATCGCGAAATTTATTTGGCAGAGATCAACAAGCGATTTGTTTTTAAAGTCCTGAACAGTTCAAGGATCAAAAATGTATTCCCCCGCGAGAATATAAGGGGCTTTTGGGTACAGGGGCCGGATGCCTCAGGGAAAGAGCGGCAGGCGGCCGTGCTGACCAATGCCTTGGAACACGCGATGCCCGATCAGAGTGTCGTAGAGCATTATATTAAGCGATGGCCGAATATTATTCCATTCCTCGACGAGACACCGGCGCCGCAGGGGCAGCCGGCAGAAAGCGCGGAGGCTTCTCCCGGGCCTGCCCCCGCCGATATACGGTCGGCCGTTGAAGATATTTTAAAGGTACTGAACACGCACTGCCTGAACCACTTTTTTCCTCTCAGCCGAGTCAACGGAGAGGCGGGAACAATGGCCTCCCGGTTTTTTGCCCTTCCGGGATATTGGCGGCAAACGCCCACGGAAACGAAAGTTCGTATAAATTCCCCGGATAATGCCGCGGCCCGCATGGAGCTGGTTTACGCTGTCCACCGGCTCAACGAGCGCGAGGTCCTGGACCCGCAGGGGCGCCGGCTTTGGGTGGAATTAGTTTAATTCGGCCCCGGGAAGCGCTTTGCCCGGAATAAGCCGAAATAAGCCATTTTCTTGACAGCATCTATATATATGTTATACTTTAATTACTTTTGTACTTGGTTTCTCTAGTATTTAATTTAGAAGCAGCAAGTACTTATCCCGATTTTCCTTGAATTAGATGAAATCGGGATGCGCTGTTCTTTTGATGGATTAATCCCCGAACAAAGCGGGGTTAAAGTCCGGATATGCGGCAGTGGAAATTGCTGCCGCTCCGGCACCGGAAGGTTTTCCGGGATATAAGCCCAGAGTTGAATTCCTGCTCCGCATAGAGGCCGCGGAGAAAAGGGCAGTGATGCTTCTACAAGCATAACAGGTGAACCACGATGACGCGCTCAAGAAAGTACGGAAACGCAGAACAGGGTCAGAGCATATTAGAATATGCCGTTGTCGTCGGGATCGTCGCGGCCGCAGTGGTCGCGATGAGTACCTACGTGTTCCGGTCGGTTCAATCGACCCAGCAGAAGATCCAAGAGGAATTCATTCAAGAGTAGAATTCAAGTGAAAAACGATCCTAAGGTTATTTTAAGCCCCGCCTACGGCGGGACAGGGAGGAAACATCAATGGTAAAATTACGTAAGCATAAAAAAGGGCAGAGCACGGTCGAGTATGTCGTCCTCGTCGCTGCCGTTATCGCGTTGCTTTTTATTTTCCTGCAGCCTGGCGGTGTGTTCCGCACTGCCTTTAACGCCACTTTGACTACGGGCACCAACGGTATGGGGACTATGGCGAACCGCTTATCGGCATCCCGGCCGCTATCTCCGTAATGATGCTTTACAAAAGGCATAAAACGTCACCACATAATCAGGAGGAAATAAACCATGTTTAAAAAGTTAGTTAAAAATCGTAAAGCGCAGAACACGGCAGAATACGCCCTGCTCATCGCGCTGGTCGTTGCCGCTATTATCGCTATGCAGACGTACGCCCAGCGCGCCCTGCAGGCCAGGATTCGCGATGCCGGCCAATATTTGACCGATCAATCATCCGGATTAGGGACCACTTCTCAATACGAACCATATTATCTGAACAGCGCCTATAATGTGGAACGTCAATCTGACGAAACACAATTATTGGGCACCAATCAGGTCGAGATGGCTACGTCAACGAATACGTTCCGTATTGTCGGCGGCAGACAGCGTTCGGATTACATTAATCAGCTTGTCAATGGTCTATAATCTGACGATCGTTTAATTGTTCATTTAAGGAGGAATAGCCATGCATAGATTCTTAAACAAGAAAAAAGGCCAGAGCACTCTGGAGTATGCCATCCTGATCATCATTATTATCGGCGCTTTGTTGTCCATTCAGGTGTACATCAAGCGCGGTGTCCAAGGCCGTTTGAAACAAGCGACCGACGATATCGGCGATCAATTCTCGGTCGGTAATACCAATGTCAAAAAGACACGGTTTACCAACAGCAAGACATCGGACAACTTTTTGTTGGGTGTACAGGAAACCAAGCTCCTCACGAATGAAGAAACCCGAGAAACACTCTCTTCCAACATTATCAATGTTCAGCAAGAGTTCTGGGGTAAACAATAAAACGTCTGAGGACGTGGGATGGAAAAATATGGCTTACTTGGGGGGGAACTTTCAGGTAAGCCATTTTTTAATGACGGCATAATTTGCGGAGCGATAGCGTCCGCCAGAGGCGGATCCGCCTCTGGCGGAAACGCAAATTAGCGCCGGAATTAATCCCGCACGCTTTGCTTCGAAGTTTCTCATGAGAAGCAGTGCGGGATAATGAGGCGGCTATTATGTTTTTTCTGCGGCAAAAAAAAGGCCAGGCGGTTTTCGGGGAATATGTTCTTCTCGCCGTGATCGTGGTCGCGGCCGTTACCGCGATGACCATATATGTGCGCCGCGCTCTGCAGGGGCGTGTCCGCGACGCCGTGATGAGCAGCGCGGAAACGTTACGCACCCCTTTTTCCAGGGACGGGGGAACGACATTCGAACCGTATAGAGGGCCGATCCATCTTCAGTATGAGCCGTATTATGCCAACCGGGCTTCCTTTATTGACCAGCAGTCCGACGGTGTTCGCACGTTGACGGCCGGAGGGTCGTCGGGGATATTCCGGGAAGATATTAACGAAAGAATGTCTATACAATCGTACAGCAATCAGGCACCGCCCAAAGATGCCCGTTAAAAAAAATAATAATCGCGGCCAAAGCATGCTGGAATATGTTACCCTGGTAGCGGTTGCCGTTTCTGTCCTGATCGCGATGTCCTTGTATATCCGCCGGGGAGTGCAGGGGATGGTGCGGACGGTTTCCGATCAGCTGGGCGACCAGCAGGGCGCTGAACAAAAATTTGACGAGTCGGGGCATTTGATCAATGCGATCACGGTCACGCGCAGCACGATCGACAAACAGACCCGCGAGAGGGTCGGTGATATAAATTATATTTTCTCAGACACCGTGAGAACCGAAGCAACATCGACCGTTAACGCCGGGTTTCAAGAGCGGCAGAATAATTAGTACTGCGTTACCTAAATTTTATATTTAGAGGAACGCAGTACTGTACCGTGTTCTCCTGAATATAATTTAGGGTACACGGCAGAGGAGATCAAGGGTATGTTCCGCAGAATAAAAAAAGGCCAAAGCACGCTCGAATATACGATCCTTTTGATCATTGTGATGGGCGCTTTTTTGGGCGTGAGCAATTATTTTAAACGCGGGGTGCAGGGGCGGTGGAAATCCGCGGTGGATGATTTCGGCGACCAGTATGATCCGCGCGCGACCAATTCCTGGATCCGCCATGTCATCTCCAGCAATTCCGTGACGACGGTCGTCGCCGTCGATATGGTCAACGGCTTTTGGACATTCCGCACGGACAACAGCAACACCCTCGAGACTAAAACCGGGTCGAGCATCGTCGGAGGCTATTATAATTTTTTATGAGAATCCGTCCTTCCAGAAAAGAGACCGCCCAGGCCGCCATTGAACTGGCGGTCTTCGGCGCGATCTTGTTGTTCGTATTAAGCGTCATCGTTCGTCAGGCGTTCAACGCCAACTTCGGGCAGAATCAGACCCTGCGCGCCCTGCGAATGGCGATGACGGAATCGTATAATACGTCATTTAAGGGGCTGCCGGCCAGGAATGTAGCTTCGGTCATTATTGTCGAGGATCATATGAGCCCGGGGCTTCATAAATACGGCTCTGACGCCCGCGTACCGTTTGTGATCAGCGCCAGCGCAACCCACAGCCGTGAATTGTTTCAGCCGCCGAGTTATGACTATATGGACGAGCTGCCCAGGGTGGATTTTTTTATTAACGGCCAGCATTTTCAATTTCTAACGGCGGGGTATAAATTGATGGAAAATTTGTCTGTTCCCGGAACACCGGCTCATCCGGATTGGGACACCAACTGCGCGTCGCGAATGAAATGGAATTCATCAACGAACACTTATAGCATCCCGGACGGCCCGATCGGCTGCCGGAGGTTTTATCGAACAGTCCAGAATTATATGGTTGTTATCAAGAAAAATAAATTTTGCTGTCAGGATGGGAGTGGTGTGCCGCTGTCCTGTAATAGTCAGGGCTGCAGTGCAACAGCCAATCGGTGCTGTGACCTGACAAAAAATATTTCCGCGGACCAAAGGTTCGACCTGGACCGTAATCTGGGGAACAATCCGTTTGTTCCCATCTCTCTTCGGGAAGAATTTTCCTGGCAGTGGTATCTCGTCCAGGGATTCGCGCCGTATATGTCGCATCCTTCAATTCCAGGAGGGACGCCTATCCGTGATCCGGATACAGGCGCGATCACGGGATATAGAAATGTTCCTTTTAAAGTCAATTTCGGCGATTTTATCGTTTGGAAACAGGAGAGAGGTTCGCAACCTGAAGAAAAGGAAAATGTTACATTGGATTTCGACAGGGACCTCAAGGAAGAAACAATGCTGGACGCGGAATTTGACAGGAACGGGGTTTTGAGTAAAGCTTTTTTGCTGGACCAGCAGGAAGGCGATCTGGATTTTACGAGAGGAACAAACGATCCCGGCCCGCGCCCGGGGCTGGGGGATGACCTTAAAATGTATTCGTTCGTCCGCGACACATCGTCGCCGCAGGGGGGGACGTATCTTTTGATCGAGGAGGGGAAGCTTTTCCAGGCGGCCGGCGATGGCCGGCAGTTTTACCGCAATGTCCAAAAACGCGATAAGGTCGATCTGATCGAAAGGATCATTCAGTTGAGCAATAACACCGGGAGGTTTTGTGACAGGATGACCCGATGGCCTACGGTCGACGCGGGAACCGAGCTCGCGCACGATAACCCGGTCGAGGTATGTTCCGATAATTGTTTTCAGGCGAACGCGATCGGCGGTGTCCCGGTCACGATCGATAAAACATGTTATTTTGTGGGGCATAATATTATTTATGTCCGCAGCCGTTTGA